>NZ_JASATF010000024.1:0-121965 GCF_038440175.1 Cupriavidus sp. OTU4054 | reverse complement strand
GGGTCGCCGGGGTCGCCGGGGTCGCCGGGGTCGCCGGGGTCGCCGGGGTCGCCGGGGTCGCCGGGGTCGCCGGGGTCGCCGGGGACGGCATGGTCGCCCGGGGCGCGGCGGTGGGCGCCTCGCATGCCGTCGTCGTACCCGCTACGCCATGCGCGTCGCCGCGGCCTGTGGTTGCCTTCCCGATCGTCGTTCCGGTCATGCTCACCTCCGTCCGTGCCCGCCATGGCCCATGCCGCCCCGTTGCACGCCGTGCGGAGCACTCATGCCGCCCGCATTGCCGGTTCGCTGGAACCCGCCCTGCATCTGGCCCATGCGCGCACCCTGCTGCTGCAGGCGCTGGCCGTTACCGGCGTCCCGCAGCGCGCTGTCGCGGTTGGCTGTATGCGCGCGATTGCGTGCCTCGCTCGCGTCCGCGCGTTGCCGGTCCGCGCCGGCCGGCCGCGGATTGGCATTCGCGCCGCCGCCGTGCCCGGCGATCGACTGTCCCGTGTGCCCCTGGAACGACTGCGCGGCGCGATCGCGCGCCGCATCGCGCGAACCGGGCTGTGCCTGCGTGCCACCGCCGCCAGCGCCCAGCCGCTGTTGCGCGCCGCCCTGCCCGAGTTGCTGCCCCGCCTGCTGGCCCCCACCCCCTTGGCCCAGCCGTTGCTGCGCGCCGCCCTGCCCGAACGGTTGGCCGGCCTGCTGGCCCGCGCCCCCCTGCCCGAGCCGCTGCCCACCTTGCCCGCCCTGCGTCCGACTGGCCAGGGCCTGCTGGCGCTGCGCATCGTACCGATTGGCCACCCCCGGATTGTTGTAGGGCACGTTGCCACGCGCGGCCGGATTGTGTTGCCAATTCACGTTCGACCGATTGACATCGAGTTGTCGGTTCACATTGATGTTGTTGTACCGATTCACATTGATGTTGACGTCATGACGCCCCCAGTCGCAACCGCCCCATAGCGAATTCACGGCCGCCACGCCAAGCCCGAACCCGATGCCCGCCACCAGCGACGTGGCAAACACCGACCCCGGCGGCGGCGGATAGTAGGCAGGCGGATAGGCCGGATACGGCCACGCGCCATAGACCACCGTCGGGTTGTACGACGGCACATAGACCACCTGCGGATTCGCGGGCTCGATCTGCACGATGGTCGTGCCGCCACTCTGCTGCGTCACGACCTTCTGCTCGGGCGTGGTTTTCAGCGAGCCCGCCTTCTGGGCCTGCGCGCGCAGGCGCTGCACGCCATTCATGACATCGTCGGGTTGCGCGAGAAATGCATCGCCGACCGACTGCACCCATTGCGGCTGCCGGCCCATCATGTCCATCACCGACGGAAACGCCACCAGCGACTGCACGCTCGGATCCCACGACTCGCCCTGCACCGCCTTGGTCGCGGCATCGCCGGACAGCGACGGATTGGCCTTCGACCATTGCGCGGCCGCCGCGACATCGGCCGGATAGGTCGACGCCATCAGCACCTGCGACAGCAGCGCATCGGGATACAGCGCGATAGGCGCCAGCAACTGATCGAGCTGGCCGTTACCGAGCTTTGCCTGCGCGTAGACGGAGGTCGGCGAGAACGACACCGCTGCCAGCATCAGCAGCGACAACACGACACGCATCAGGCGATGTGACATCGTGGGCCTCCCTCAAAGCGCTCGGCAGTGCAACGGTCAGCGCGCGCGTCATCGTCCCTGCTGCGCGCACTCCTTTCGATAGGCATCTTCCATGCGGCCCCGATCCGGCGCGGCCGCGGGCAACGCCTCGATTTGCCGGAGCAGCCCCGTGCAATACTGCCGCTGCGACGTGGCCGGCCTGCTGTCGCCCTCGGCCGACGTGCCAGGCTCCAGCATGCGCGGCGGCGGGGGAATATCGGGCATTCCGCCCGGCGCATTGCCGCGGCCGCCGCCATAGACCGGCGGTGGCGACGACGGCGGGTTCGATCCCTGCGCGGCGACATCGCACGCACCGGTCGTCGCCGCGATGGCCATACCCGCGATGGCCATACCCGCGAATGCCAGCACGCGCCATCGGGCCGGCGTGCTAGTCGGCACTCTCGCTACCCACTTCCCTCTCTTCCCGTTCGTCATGATGTCTGCCGCCACGCTGGCGGGTGGTGCGATGGCGCAGCAGTTCGAGCCTGAGCAACGCGTCCGCAAGCAGGTTTCTGAGTCGTGCGTTCTCGTCTTCGAGTTCACGCAACCTGCGGCGCTCCGCATCTGCCGGCGCGCCGGGCGTGCCGTAACGGGCGCGCCATCCGTAGAACGAAGCATCGCTGAAACCATACCGGGCGCATAGCTCCTTGACGGGCACTCCCCGGGCGGCCTCGGCAAGGTACATGCGGATCTGCTCTTCCGAATACCGTCTGTTCACGCTCCGCCTCCACTCGCCCCCCGGATGGCCGCGGGTTCTCACTCGACCCTTGCCGTACGTTAACCACCCCTCGCGCGGAAGGCAATTCAGTGTCTTCGCGGCCCGAGTTAAGCAATTTGATCGAGATAACGATTTCCGAATTTCGTTGTTCCAAATTGGAAAAATTCAATGACCAGCTTCTGTCGTCTCAGTCGTGATCTGCGAGATTTCGCGCAATAATAAATGCTCGACGATTCACGTTGCATCGACATAACTAACCGGGAACCCTTACGTAGACTGGGTTTCCGGGAGTCATGCATCAAGACGACTGACCTTGTCAAATATCGCGGCATAGTGATAAATCGTACTGCTTCCTAGGAAGTTTCAAATTCATGTATTAACATGGCTCGGACAAACTAAATTTAGAAGAAGCCTAGCCGCCGCGTGAGAGGTCCCTGACGTTCGCGCGGCGCGCAGCCCGTGTTGCCCCAAACCATAAGAACGAAGAACGAAACAATCGTGGACAGGGAGAGCTCAGCATGCGGCACGTCAGCACCAAGCTATTGCACGTCTTCGTCCTTTTGATGGAGTACCGCGACCTCAATGCCGTGGCCGCATGTACGCAGGGACGAGTCCCCACGGTGGCATACGGTCTGGCGAGGTTGCGCGAGATCACCGGCGATCCGTTGTTCATCAAGCGCAACGGCAGGCTCGAACCCACGCCCCATGCGTTGCGGCTCGAGCAAACGGCAAGGCAGATCCTGACCCGATGGAATCAGCTCGTACGGCCGCATCGCGCGGCCGTCGCGCGGCGCGGACAGGGGCGCCGCATCTCGATCGGTTTCTCCTCGTCGATCGGCGACCCGGTCATCACCGAGATCCTCACCACGCTCTGCGAACAGTTTCCGCGCGACAGTTTCATCACGCGTCCCGTCATCGCCGACGCCTCGCTGGCCAGCCGCCTGCACGCGGGCGAGCTCGACTGCGCGTTCGTCGTCGATGGCACACAGATCCCGGACGGCGTGGTGCCGCACAGTCTGCTGGCCACGCCGCGCCGGCTGGTCGGCGCGCTGCGCGCCGACGGTCACGAGGACACCGAAACCGACTGGATCCTGCTGCAGGAAGACTGCGAGGCCGGCAGTCCCCTGCACGCGTTCCTGGCGCGCCAGGCGAACGCGCCCGGCCATCGCGAAACCGTCGTGCCATCGTGGCACACGCAGATCACGCTACTGCATGCGACCGGCGGCATCTGCCCGGTGCTGGACTTCAACGTGCCGCTCGTCACGCGCCATCGCAAGGCACGCCTGCTCGCACCGCCCACGAATTTTCCCGGCTGGGCCGCGCTCCATTTCTGGATGCCCGAGCAGACGTCCGACGCGTGCGACGGCGGCGTACTGCGCGACGTGATGGAGGTCGGCGCGGCGGTTCTGCGAGATCCGCTCAAGGCGATCGACGACCGCCGCCATCATCAGGAGAGCGCGCGGCGCGTCGCGGCATAGCGCCTCCTTCGCAGGCGCCTTCGGTTTTTTTCTCATTCGACACGACGTACTGCCTGAATTTGGCGCACGTTTTGCGAATCGTCTCACTCCCACGGCAACGACACGCCAGTATGCTCGGCGGGCATTGCCGTGCTCCGTATCCCCACGGGGCGGCATGCCGCACAGGGGATCCGCCGGGATCCACCGGACAGGAGTGACCGGATGACATCGACGATATTGAGAATTCTGCTGGCCGACGATCATCCCGTCATCACGGCGGCAATCGGCGCCAGGCTGCAGACGCAGACGGGCTGGGAGGTCTGCGGGGAGGTCAACAGCGCCGCCGAACTGCTGCACGAGGTCGATCTGCTCGCGCCCGACGTCATCGTCACCGACTATCACATGCCCGGCGTGGCCGCGCTCGACGGCGCGCGGCTGCTGCTCGCATTGCGGCGCCGCTATCCCACGATCGCCGTCGTCGTGCTCACGATGATCACGAACCCGCTCGTGCTGCGCGCGATTCTCGACGCGCGCGTGCATGGGCTGCTGCTCAAGGACTGCCCGCTTGCGGAGGTGGTCGTGGCCATCGCACGCGCGCAGCGGGGGTTCACCTATATCGGCAAGTCGGCCTTGCGCGCGCTCGCGCCGATCGACCCGCGCACCGCGCTGCCGATGGGGCGCAACGGCACGCATTCGCTCTCCATGCGCGAGATGGAAGTGCTGCGGCTTTACCTGACGGGCCGCACCGTGACCGAGATTGCCGCGACGCTGTGCCGCAGCGTCAAGACCATCAGCCGGCAGAAGAACAGCGCCATGAGCAAGCTCGGTGTCGGCAACGACCGCGAGCTGTTCGAATGCGCGGCACTGCAGGGCATGGTCCTGCCGCGCCGGTGAGGGACATGCGGGGACATGCGAAGACAAGCGAGGGATCGATCGAAGCCGATATAATCGGTCGCCTCATCGCGAGACGCCCCTCCCCCGTGCCGCCCGACATGTCCGCAACGCCTGCTCCCTCCCTCTCTGCTGACGCGCATCGCGCCGCGCGTGCCGTGCCCGCGATGATGATCACGGCCTCGGCCTCGGGCCAGGGCAAGACCACGGTCACCGCGGCCCTTGCGCGCCTGCATGCGCGGCAGGGCCGCGCGGTGCGGGTCTTCAAGTCCGGACCGGACTTTCTCGATCCGACATGGCTGGCCGCGGCCAGCGGCGCGCCTGTGCATTCGCTCGATCTCTGGATGACCGGCGCGGACGATGCGCGGCAGCGGCTCGCGCAGGCCGCGCGGACCGCCGACGTCATCCTCGTGGAAGGTGTCATGGGCCTGCATGACGGCGACCCCAGCAGCGCCGATATCGCGCGCCGCTTCGGCCTGCCCGTGCTGACCGTGATCCAGGCGAGCGCGATGGCGCAGACGTTCGGCGCGATTGCCTATGGGCTGGCGCACTATGGTGAGCCGTTCGCGGACATGCGCGTGCTCGCCAACGGCGTCGGGTCCGCGCGCCATGCGGACATGCTGCGCACGAGCCTGCGCGAACCGGGGCAATGGGCCGGCGCGCTCGCGCGCGATCCATCGGTGGCACTTCCGGAGCGGCATCTCGGCCTGTACAGCGCGAACGAACTGCCGGACCTGATGGCGCGTCTCGATCGGCTGGCCGATCTGCTCGCGCCGTTGCCGGTCTCGCAATTGCCACCTGCCGTGCGCTTCGATACCGCGCTCGATGCCGCGTCCGTGCCACCGGTATCGCGCCGGCTCGAAGGCAAGACCATCGCGGTCGCCTGCGACGACGCGTTTCGCTTTATCTACCCCGCCAACGTGGACACGCTCGAAGCGCTGGGCGCGCGCGTGGCGCTGTTCTCGCCGTTACGCGATGCCGACCTGCCGGCATGCGACGCGGTATGGCTGCCCGGTGGCTATCCCGAACTGCACGCGGCCACGCTCGCCGCGAACGCGGGCATGAAGGAAGCACTGCGGCGCGCGCGTGCGAGCGGCATGCCGATGCTGGCCGAATGCGGCGGGATGATGGCGCTCTTCGATACGCTGATCGACAAGGAAGGTAACGCGCACGAGATGGCGCGCGTCCTGCCGGGCACCGTGCGCATGCAGACACGGCTCGCCGCGCTCGGACATCAGGCCGTGTCGCTGCCGTGGCTCGGCGCGGAACACGATACGGTGCGCGGCCACACGTTCCACTACTCGCAGACCGAGACGACGCTCGCACCGGCCACGCGGGCGGTTTCCCCGCGCGACGGCAAACCCGGAGAGGCGGTCTACCGCGCGGGCGCGCTCACGGCGTCATACGTGCATTTGTATTTTCCGTCGAACCCGGAAGCCATCGCGCGCCTGTTTGGCGGCTGATGGCGATTGTCGACGGCGAAGGCGGGTTCAGGCGGCGTCGCGCTGTGCCTGCGTGCGGGCGACGGCTTCGGCGATGCCGGCCTCGAGTTCGCCCAGTCCCTTGGACAGGTTGTGCATCGTGGTCTCGGTGACGTTCGTCAGGACGTCCTGCAGGAATTCCGCACGGCGCGGCAGCGCCTCCTCGACGATCTCCCGGCCCAGCGGCGACAGCGTGACGTTGGTCATGCGATTGTCGCGTTCGCTCGTGGCGCGCTCCACCCAGCCCAGTTCCTGCAACGCCTTGAGCTGCCGCGTGAGCGCGCCCGGGTCCATGCCGACCCGGTCGGCCAGCGGCTTCTGCGCAATCGCGCCCTCGTGCCCGTACAGCGCGTACAGGATGCGCCAGCGCGGCATGGGAAGGCCGATGCGCGCCTCGAACGCCGATGCCCACGCGCGGTAGGTGCGTCCGAATTGCTGCAATACGGCCAGGCTTTGTCGCTCCAGTTCCAATCCACTCTCCAGTCTTCAATCCGCCGCCATCACGGGCTCGTGCACGCGCACGAGCTTGACGGGCGGCACGCGGCGCGAGCGCCAGATGCCGATTACGGCGATCACCGCGGCAAGCGCCATGCCCAGATGGATGGCGCCGACCAGCGACAAACGCGCCTGCTCGAGCAGCAGGGCTCCATTGTGCCCTGCCTGCTGCAGTTGAGTCAGCAAGGCCCCTTGCGCGGCGCGGTCGATCAGGATCTGTGGATCGCTCATGCGCGACGCCCAGTCCATGGCACCAGCCGAACTCAGCGCCCGCTCCACCCCGCCCGTATAGCTGCGGGTAACCAGCGTGCCCACGAGCGCGGTACCGACCATCCCGCCGACCATCCGCAGCGACTGCAACATCGCCGTGGAGATGCCGAGCTGCGAGCGGCCCGCGGTCTGCTGCGCGAACACCGTCAGGTTCGGCATGATAAAGCCAAGACCCAGACCGCCGAACAACATGATGGCGAGCAGGAGGTTATGGTGCATGCCGCGCGTGGCCTGCGTCAATCCAAGACAGGCCAGCGCCAGCAGTGCGAAACCGGCATACAACATGCTGTTCGGTAACGGAATGCGCGTGATGATGCGACCGTTGACGATGCTCCCGATGGTGATGCAGACCACGAGCGGCGTGACCAGGAGGCCCGCATCCTTCGGCGAGTAGCCGAACCCGCCCTGGAACAGCAGCGGCGCATACAGCAGCAGCGAGAACATCACGAAACCGGACAGCACGGCCAGCAGGAACAGCGGCGCGAGTGCCGGATTGCGGAACATGTCTAGCGGCAGGATCGGATTCGGGCACCGTAGCGACCAGCGCCATAGCGCCACGAACGAGGCCACCGACAGCAACAGCAGGCCCACGGTCACGAGATCGAGCCCGCGCTCGGGCAGCCACTCCACCGACAGCTGCATCGTACCGAGGCCCGCGGCGATCAGGAACGCGCCGACCCAGTCGACACGCGTCGAACCGCTGTGCGCCTCCGTGTGCATCTGCTGGCGCAGATGGGGCAGATAGCGCCACGCGAACCACAGGCCGAGCAGGCCCACCGGCAGGTTCACGTAGAACACCGCGCGCCAGCCGTACCACTCGGTCAGGATACCGCCGAGCGATGGACCCACCGCATTGGCGAGGCCGAATGCGGTGCTCATCATCACCTGCCAGCGCAGGCGGACGTGCGCATCGGGAAACAGATCGGGAATGCATGCGAACGCGGTGCCGACGAGCATCCCGCCGCCAATCCCCTGCAACGCGCGCGCCACGACGAGGAACTGCATGCTGTTGGCCATGCCGCAAAGCGCCGAGGCCGCGAGAAACACGATGATCGAGGCGAGCACGAACGGCTTGCGCCCGTAGTAGTCGCCAAGCCGGCCGAAGATCGGCACGGTGATCACGGAAGTCAGGAGATAGGCGGTGGCCACCCACGCATAGAACTCGAACCCTTGCAGTTCGGCGACCACGGTCGGCAACGCGGTGCCGACGACGGTCTGATCCAGTGCCACCAGCATGACGACGAACGCGATACCCAGCATCGCCATCAGCGATTCGCGGAACGGCAGCACCTGTCCAGCGCGCACCACTGCGGCGCCGTTCTGCCCTTCGCGTGACTCGGAGGTCATTTTATTGCCCAATCAATAGTTGCAATGTCAATGATTATAGGACAGTTGAAATGGTTTTGCAGAACGGTGGGCGGATCGTGCGTTTTACTCATCAAACCGGAAGGAATCATCGCTTTCTCTCTCCCGCGCGGCCCTCCAGAATCCCTGCCATACCCGCAACGTCGTGGCGGGGCCATACGGGAGAGGCTGGATGCAGTGGACAGTGGAGACGGTATCGACGGACGTACTGGTGCTGGGCGCCGGCATGGCGGGCTTTCGCGCGGCCCTCGCCGCCCGGGCCACGGGCGCGCACGTCACGCTGGCCTATCGCGCGAAGGGCGCTTCTCCGTACGTCATCGGCTTCAACGCGCCGATCGGCAGCATGGACCCGGCCGACAGCCCCGACGTGTTCTACGACGACATGCTCAGGGGCGGTTACTTCCTCAATGACCGGCGGCTGGTACGCCTGCTGGCGGAAAAGTCGGTCGATGCCTTTCATGAACTGGCCAGCTGGGGCGTGCCCTTTGCCCATTCGGTCGATACGCAAACCGGCGCGAGCCGTGTCCTGCAGCGTCACCTGAGCGGGAATCGCTATCCCCGATCGGTGTTCGTTCCGGAGAGCACGGGCGGCGCCATCCTGCAGGTGATGGCCAATCGCGCGCGGACGCTCGGCATCGGGCAGATCGCGGGGCAGAAGGCCGTCGAACTGCTGCGCGACGGCACCGATGTCGTCGGGGCGCTCCTGTGGAAGCCGCACTCGAACCAGATGACCGCCGTGCACGCGCGCGCCGTCGTCATTGCCATGGGCGGCATCGGCCGTCTCTATGCGGACAGTACCTATCCCGTCGACGTGGGCGCGGACGGGCTGGGCATGGCGCTCGATGCCGGCGCGCGGCTCATCGACATGGAGTTCGTTCAGTTCGAGCCCGTCGTGACGGTCTGGCCGCAGGAATGCCGCGGCATGGAAATGCCGACCTCGATGCTCGGCGACGGGGCGCATCTGCTGAACAACCGCGGGGAGCGCTTCATGCTCGGCTACAACCCGCCTTCCGGCGAACGCGGTATCGAGAAGGCTCGGCTGGCGCTGTTCATCCAGCGCGAGATCGACGAAGGGCGCGGCTTCCCCGAAGGCGGCGTCGCGTTCGATGCCACGGTCCTCACCGACGCGCAGCGCGAAAGCTATGTCTCGCATTGCCGCAGGCTGCGCGCGGCAGGCGTCGAACCGGCGACCACCCCACCCATCGTCGCGCCCGCCGCGCACAGCATGATGGGTGGCGTCGCCGTCGATGGCGATTGCTGGTCCGGTGTGCCGGGCCTCTATGTCGGCGGAGAGGCCGCGGGCGGTGTGCACGGCGCGAGCCGCATCGCCGGCAATGGCTGCAGCGACACGCTCGTCTTCGGCGCCATCGCCGGAGGCGGCGCGGCACGGGGCATGCTGCCCAACCTCGATCGCGACTGGCAAGCCATCGAAGCCGGTGCCATGGCCCGCCTCGCGCATGCGGATGGCGGCGTGCCCGCCGAGGACGTGCAGCACGCCAAGGACGGCATGCGCAAGGTGCTTTCGGCCTCGGCAGGAATCTGGCGCAACGGGCCCGACCTTGCGGCGGGGCTGACCGCCTTCGAAGCGATGCACAAGGAGATCCTGCAGATGCGCGCGGGCAGCCGCGAAGCCGCGGTGGAACTTCGGGAGGCGCGTCGCATGGCGGGCGTCGGCACGGCGGTCCTGCAGGCAGCGCTGGGACGCACAGAAAGCCGCGGCGCGCACCAGCGTACAGACTACCCGGCCATGAACGATGCCCAATGGCTGCATCACATCGCCTTTGCCCGGCGCGGCGATGACGAACTCGTCCAAAGCAAGGAGCCCATCCACTAGACAGCATGGTTTGACCATAAGAGTGCCTACGCACCATCACGACATACGGAGACAACATGCGTTTCAGATCCACACTTTCGCTTCGCGCGCGCGCCTTGCTGATAGGCGCGTTTTCGCTCGCCGCCGCCCTGCCTGGCGCCATGTCGCCCGCCCATGCGGCCGATGCGTTTCCAAGCCGGCCCGTCAAGCTCGTCGTTCCGTATCCGCCCGGTGGCGGCAACGACGTGCTGGCCCGCATCGTCGCGCCGAAGCTGGCGGAGGAACTGAAACAGCAGGTGTATATCGAGAATCGCGGCGGCGCGGGCGGGACCATCGGCACCACCGCCGTGGCGCAGGCCGCCCCGGACGGCTACACGATCCTGATCATCAACACCCTGCCCCACACGTCGGCCGCGGGGCTGTATCCGTCGCTGCCCTACGACCCCATCAAGAGCTTCGCGCCCATCGGCGAGTTCGCCACCGTGTCTTACATGCTCGCGGTGAATCCGAAGCTGCCCGTGCATACGGTCAAGGATTTCGTCGACCTTGCGAACGCAAAGCCCGGCAGCATCAACTACGGGTCCGCCGGCAACGGCAGTGCCACGCACCTTGCCGCCGAACTGTTCAAGTCGGTGACGAAGGCGCAGGTCTCGCATATCCCCTACAAGGGCGGCGGCCAGGCCCTGACCGACCTGATGGCCAATCAGGTGCAGGCGACCTTCGAGAACGTCGCGGCGCTCGTCCCCTACGTCCAGCCCGGCACGCTGCGCGGCATCGCGGTCACGGGTCCCAAGCGCGTGGCCCTGTTTCCATCGCTGCCGACCGTCGCGGAGTCCGGCTATCCGGGATTCGACGTATCGGGCAAGTTCGGGCTGGTCGCGCCCGCGGGCACGCCCGCGGATGTGATCGCCGTATTGAACAAGGCGCTGAACCGCGCGCTCACCGACCCCGACCTCGTCAAGCGGCTGGCCGCGCAGGGCGCGGAAGCGACAACGAGCACACCGGCCGCCTACGACGAACTCATCAGGAAAGAATCGGCCGTGTGGCTCAAGGTCGTGCGGGACACGAACATCAAGAGCGATTGAGCACCGGCGCTTCCACGACAGGAGGAGATGCATGAGCATTCTGATCGAAGCGATGCACGGCGCGTCGCTCGTACTGACGCTGAACCGGCCGGAGGCGCTGAACGCGCTGTCGTTCGAACTGGTGCAGGCGCTACGCGATGCCATCGGCCGCGCGGCCACCCTGCATGAAGCGCGCACCGTGATTCTTGCGGGCGGCCCGCGCGCGTTCTCGGCGGGCACCGACCTCAAGCAGCGCCGGACGCTGTCTCGCGAACAGAAGGCGGAGCAGAGCCAGCTACTGCTGACGTTGAGCGAGGAGATCTGGACGTTGCCCAAGCCCGTGATCGCGGCCGTCGGCGGATGGTGCCTCGGCGGCGGCGCCGAACTGGCGCTGGCCTGCGATCTGCGCATGGCGGCGGACGACGTGACGTTCGGCTTTCCCGAGATGACGTTGGGCGCGTATCCCGGCAGCGGCGGTCCCGTGACGCTCAGCCGCATCGTCGGGGTGTCCCGCGCGAAGGACATTCTTTTCACGGCCCGCCGGCTCGGTGCCGCCGATGCGCTGCGGCTGGGGATGGTCGATCGCGTCGTGCCCGCCGACCGGTTGCTCGAGGAAGCGCTGAACTGGGCGAAAGAGATGGAAGCCACGGCGCCGCTGGCGCTCGCGGCACTCAAGCGTTCCCTGAATGAGGGCGCGAATCTGTCCCTGCGCGACGCGGCCATACTGGACCAGCAGTTGCGCCGCCCCCTCGACACCACCGAAGACAACGAAGAAGGCATGCGCGCCCACTTCGAGAAGCGGCGTCCCGTGTTTCGAGGCCGATGATGGACATGCCCGGCAAGGCGCTGCGCGGTCTGCGTGTGCTCGAATTCTCGGCGGGTTCGCGCGCTGGCCAGTATTGCGGACAATGCCTCGGCGATCTGGGCGCGGATGTCGTGCGCGTCGATGGCGCATGGCCCCCGGACATGACATTCTGCGCGGCATCCCATACGACATATCACGCCGCATTCAACCGCAACAAGCGCGCGCTGGACGTGGACCCCGCTAGCGGCCGCGCGTTGTTGCGGCAGCTCTGCGGCCGCGCCGACGTCCTGCTCGACGCGCTGCCCGCGGGCAGGCTCGACGCGCTGGGCATCGGCTGGTCCGATCTGTCGCGCATCGCGCCCAAGCTCGTCTACGCGCGCGTGACGCCGGCCTCGGTGCCCGGTGGCGCTTGCGCGCCGGATGCCGCCGATCTCATGATGGAGGCCGCCGGTGGCTACATGGGCATCACGGGCGGGCGCGACGGTGCGCCGAGCCGCCTCGGCACCTCGGCACTCGAGGTCATGACGGGCGTCAACTGCCAGTCGGCCATCCTCGCCGCGCTCTTCCAGCGCGCCGCGACTGGGCAGGGACAGTACCTCTCGACGAGTGTGCTGGAATCGGAAATCGCGTTCCTGGCCAATGCCGCCGTCGAACATCTGCTCGGGGGTCCGCAGCCGAAGCGATGGGGATCCGAGCATGCGCAGCAGGTTCCCTACAAGGCGTTCCGGACGGTCGATGGATGGATCGTCGTCGCGGCGGGATTCCAGAACCTGTATGAAGCCTTTGCGCGGGTGCTCGGCCGTCCGGACCTCGCGCGCGATGCGCGTTTCGCCAGCATGGCGGGCCGCGTCGAACATCGCGATGCGCTGTATGCCGAGCTCGACGCCGAAACGGCCCGCTATCCGGCCGCCGATCTGTTGCGCCAGCTGGAGAACGCGGGCGTCCCCTGCGCGCCGGTCAACGATCTGGCGCAGGTGTTCGCGCACAGGCAGGTTCTTCACCACGGCCTGCGCGTCGACCTGGCGGACGCTCCCCCGGACGCCCCACATCCGCACGCCGTGCTCGGTCCCGCCGCCCGGTACTCGGCGTTTCCCGTGACCGATGGCTGGACATTTCCGCCCGGCCCCGGCCAGCACACCGAACACGTGCTGCGGGACTGGCTCGCGCCCTCGAGTCTCTCCGAATCTTCCACCCCCTGACCGTCCCCACTCTGGAGCACTTCTTTCATGGACCTCGAATACTTTCAATCGGCATCCGGCAAGATCGAAGACGTCGTCATCGGCACGACGATCGTCTTCACCAAGACCGTGTCGGAGTCCGATGTCTATCTCTACGCCGGCATTACCGGCGACTTCTCTCCGAACCACGTGGACGAGGAATACATGCGCCAGGGTTCGTATGGCACGCGCATCGCGCATGGCACGCTGCTGATGG
Organism: Cupriavidus sp. OTU4054; assembly: GCF_038440175.1. Classification (NCBI taxonomy): domain Bacteria; kingdom Pseudomonadati; phylum Pseudomonadota; class Betaproteobacteria; order Burkholderiales; family Burkholderiaceae; genus Cupriavidus; species Cupriavidus sp. OTU4054. The sequence goes on along the minus strand of NZ_JASATF010000024.1, from coordinate 108,534 downwards.
GCTTCATGTCGACGGCATCGGCCCGGCTGCGGATCGGCCGCACCGTGTCGCTGGGCTACGACAAGGTGCGCTTTCTGGACGGCGTGAAGTTCGGCGATACCGTCACCACCCGCTACACCGTGGACAGCGTGGACCTGTCCACGCGCCGGATGACCGCAAGGGTGGAATGTCTGAACCAGCACAAGAAGGTCGTCGCCGTGGCCACCCATATCAAGGCGTTCGTCGATTGAACGGTCTCATGCCCGCCAAACCCTATGCAGGGCTGAAGGTCCTCGATTTCACGCGGGTACTTGCCGGCCCCTATTGCACGATGCTGCTGGGCGATCTCGGTGCCGACGTGGTGAAGGTCGAACTGCCGGGCACCGGCGATCCGTTGCGCCTGCAGGGTCCGCCGTTCCATGCCGGCGATGGGCTGACGTTCCTCGCATGCAACCGCAACAAACGCTCGCTCGCGCTGGATCTGAAATCGGCCGAGGGCATCGCGCTGGCGCGTCGCCTCGCGCGCGAGGCCGACGTACTCGTCGAGAACTTCCGTCCCGGCGTCATGGCGCGCCTCGGACTCGATTACGCAAGTCTCGCGGCCGATGCGCCGCGGCTCGTCTACGCCTCCATTTCCGGATACGGATCCGAAGGCCCCGACAGCCGCAGCGGCGCCTTCGACCTGACCATTCAGGCGATGGGCGGCTATATGAGCCTGACCGGTGACGAGGCAGGCGGCCCCATCAAGCTCGGCACGTCGGCCATCGATCTTGCGGCGGGCATGCATTGCCAGGTCGCCATTGCGGCGGCATTGTTGCAGCGGCTTCAGACCGGCACGGGGCAGCACGTGGAAACGAGCCTGCTGGAAAGCCAGGTAGCGCTGCTCGTCGACACGGCCGTCGATTACTTCCGCACTGGCAAGGTACCCGGGCGCAGAGGTGCCGCGAGTACGCATGCCGCCCCTTGCAAGGCGTTTCGCACACGCGACGGCGCATGGCTGGTCATCGATGCCGCACAGGACGACCACTTCATGGCGTTGCTGGCCATCGTCGGCCGCACGAGCATGCAGCGCGACCCAAGGTTTTCCTCGGGCACCGCGCGCTTCGGGCATCAGGCAGAACTCTATGCCCTGCTCGAGCCGCGCATCGCGGCGTTCGACCTCGCGGCGCTGGCCTTCGCCTTGCGCGAGGCCGGCGTTCCGCATGCTCCCGTGCACGACATCGGGCAGGCGCTCGAGCATTGCCGCGCGACCCATCGGGACATGGTGACCTCGTCGGCGGGCGTCGGGGATACCGCGTTGCCGCAAGTGGCATCGGCCGTGAGCTATTCGGCGTTCGATATCGGTAGCGGCTGGACCGCCCCGCCGTCCGTCGGCCAGCACAGCGCCGAGGTGCTGGCCGAATGGCTGGGCATGTCGGCTGCGGACATCGGCGACCTCACTTCCATCGCATTCAACGGTAACTCACGAACATGACGACTCCCCTTCGTGCCGCGCTCGACGGCATCTCCGGCATCCTGTCCCCCCCTTCGACGCCCATGACCAGATCGGCGCCCGCACGTCGCGCCGCGCGGCGTGATCGACTATGTGCGGCGCATCGCTGACGCCGGAGACGGCTTGCCCGTAATGTTATATTTGCGCAACGAAACGATCGGGCTCGAAGCGATTGGCCTGTCGCGCCAGACGACATGGAGGAACTAAGGGCCTTGCTGGAAGCCTGGTGAGGACCCGATGGTCGAACGATGAGTTGGCAACTACCTTCACTGACCGCACTACGCACTTTCGAGGCCGCCGCGCGCCACCTGAGTTTCACGCGCGCCGCGCAGGAGCTGAACCTGACGCAGAGCGCCGTCAGCCGTCAGATCCGCCAGACCGAGGAATACCTGGGCCTGATGCTGTTCCAGCGCGTGAAGAAGCGCCTTGTCCTCACCGAAGCGGGACGCAGCTATGTGGAAGATATCCGCGCGTCGCTCGAACAGATGCAGACGGCCACGGTGAACCTGCTCGCGCACAAGGGCAAGGGCGGCATCATCCGGCTGGCCACGCCGCCCGCGTTCTGCGCGCGCTGGCTCATTCCGCGGCTGGCGGATTTCTCCACGCGCTTTCCCAATATCTTCGTCAATCTCTCCACGCGCGCGCATCCGTTCGACTTCCAGTCGGAGCCGCTCGACGCGGCCATCTATTACGGTGCGAACGACTGGCCCGGCACGGTCGTTACCGAACCGCTCGTGGGCGAGGAGTTACTCGTGGTGTGTTCGCAGGGTTACTACCACGCACATCGCGAGCATCTGCAATCCCTCACGCAGTTCGGACATCATGTGCTCCTGCAGCAGACGAGCCGCCAGACCTGCTGGCCGCAATGGATGCAGAGCCACGGCGTATCCGGCGTCAACGGCATTGCGGGGCCGCGTTTCGAGCATCTCTATATGGTGCTGCAGGCGGCCGTGGCCGGGCTGGGCCTGGGATTGCTGCCGCGTATCCTGATCGAGGACGAAGTGGCCACCGGGCGCCTCGTGGTGCCGTTTCCGGGAACCTTCGTCAGTGACGACGCCTACTGCCTCGTCTTTCCGGAGGCCAAGCGGAACGAGTCGCGGCTCGAGCTGTTCCGCGCATGGATCCACGAAGAAGCCCGCAAGCCGACCGCGCCATCGCCGTAGGCACGCCCCTTCCGCGCGCATGACGTGACAACTTTTTATCGCTTTCTACCCGCGTACCCCTGACACACAATGGGATCGCCACGACGATGGAAACGATAAAGAGGAGACACCCATGCTGCAGAAGTTCACCGTCTTGATGGTCATGCTCGGCGCGGCAATCGGCGTCACGCCCGCGGCGGCCGAGCCCACCTATCCCGACAAGCCCATCCGCCTCATCGTCCCGCAACCGCCCGGAGGGGCCAACGACAACCTCGCGCGCATCGTGAGCGACCGGCTCTCGCCGCGCATCAGGCAGGCCGTGGTCGTCGATAACCGCCCCGGCGCGGGCATCACGGTCGGGACTTCCATCGCCGCAAAATCGCCAGCCGACGGGTACACGATGCTGATGGTCAATTCCATCATGTTCTCGGCGAGCCCGAGCCTGTACAAGAATATTCCGTACGATCCGGTCGGCGACTTCCTGCCCGTCGCGAGCCTCGGCGTCGGCGCCTACGCGCTGGTGGTCGCCGAAAGTTTTCCGGCGCAGAACTTCGCCGACTTCGTAAAGCTGATGAAGGCCAATCCGGGCAAGTACAACTACTCGTCCTCGGGTATCGGCAGCACGCCGCATCTGATCACGGAGATGCTCAAGCGCGCGGCCGGATTCGAGGCCACGCACGTGCCCTACAAGGGCGGCGGTCCCTCCATCGTCGCGTTGATGGGTGGCGAGATCTCGTTCACCGTCGAAAGCACATCGACGATCGAGCCGCACGTCCGGGCCGGCAAGCTGCGCGTACTGGCCGTGACGAGCAACCAGCGGCTCGCGACGTATCCCGACGTGCCGACCGTCGCGGAGAGCGGCATTCCCGGATTCGAAGTGACCGCGCTTTATAGCCTTGCCGTACCCAAGGGCACGCCCCAGGCCGCCGTCGACAAGCTCGGCAAGGAGGTGGCGCTCGTGGTCTCGTCGCCGGAGGTCGGCAAGGCCTTCGACAAGCAGGGCGTCCAGGCGGTGAGCCTGCCCGCCGACCAGGTGCAGGCGCGCACGCGCTCCGAAGTCGCCAACTGGTCCCGGATCGTCAGGGAAGCGAACATCAAGGCCGAATGACCCTCACCCATCCCAAGGAGACAGAACGATGCAGAAGACAGACAAGCCGCTGAGTGGTGTACGGGTTCTCGATTTCACGCGATTCTTTGCGGGGCCCTACTGCGCCCAGCTGCTTGGCGACCTCGGGGCGGATGTGGTCAAGGTCGAATCGCCGGATGGCGGCGATCCGCTGCGCGAACAGGGGCCGCCCTATTTCAAGGACAACGGCATCACGTGGTACGCGACCAACCGCAACAAGCGGTCCATCGCGCTGGACCTTCGCAGCGACGAAGGCAAGCAGACCGCGCGCGCGCTCTGCCTCAAGGCCGACGTGGTGCTGGAAAACTTTCGTCCCGACATCATGGGCCGCATGGGCCTGGACTACGAGGCGCTGGCGGCGGACGCGCCACGACTGATCTATGCGTCGATATCGGGATTCGGTCCCGATGGTCCGGACGCTGGGCTCGGCGCGTTCGATCTCACGATCCAGGGTGTCGGCGGGTATATGAGCATCACGGGCTCCCGCGAAGGCGCGCCGGTCAAGCTCGGCACCTCCGCGTTCGATATGCTTGCAGGGATGAATTGTCAGACCGCGATCATCGCCGCGCTGCTACAGCGGGAGCGAACGGGCCGGGGTCAGCGCGTCATGACCAGCCTGCTGGAGAGCGAGATCGCCTTTCTCGCCAACGCCGCGCTCGAGTATCTGATGACCGGACAGGAGCCCCAGAAATGGGGATCCGAACATGCGCAGCAGGTTCCCTACAAGGCCTTTCAGACCGCAGACGGCTGGGCCGTCATCGGCGCGGGCTTCCAGGGGTTCTTCGAATCGTTCATGAAGATACTGGGTCTTTCGGAACTCGTTCAGGACGAACGCTTCGCCACGATGTCGGGACGCGTGGTGCACCGCGGCGAGCTCTATGCCATGCTCGACGCCGAGGTGCGCAAATGGCCGACCGCGGACATCATCGCGCGGCTCGAGGAAGCGGGCGTGCCCTGCGCGCCCGTCAACAATATGAGCCAGGTCTTCGCGAACCAGCAGGTCCGGCATCGCGGCATGCAACTGACGCTGAATCATCCGCGGTATGGCGAGGTGCCGACGCTCGGCCCCGCGATGCGCTACAGCGGCTTCGATATCACCGATGGCTGGACCGCGCCGCCCGAAGTCGGCGAGCACAGCGAAGCCGTCATGCGGGAATGGCTCGGCTGAACGCCGTCATCCGCGACAGCATCCACTTCCGCAAGGCATCGGCGGCCGGCGACAGTGGCCGCCCCGCCCGCACCAGCAGCTTGGCCTGTGCCGCCTGGAACATCGGATGATGGATCGGCCGCGCGACCAGCTCGCCTGACGCGAGCTCCCGGACGGCGGCGAACTCCGGGGCGAAGGTCACGCCCTTGCCCGCGCGCAGAAAACGCTTGAGGACCACGAGCGAGTTGGCGGTCAGCGCCGGCGCGATGCGCAGTTTTTCGGCATAGGCCACGGCCTGGATCAGTTGCCCCAGGCCGTAGTCCTTGCTCATCAGCGCCAGCGGATGCGCCAGTATCTGGTCCAGCGACACCGGGCCCTTGCGCCGGGCGAGCGGGTGGGATGCGCCGACCAGCAGCTTCACCGGGTGCGATGCGCTGACGCGGCAGTGCGCATCCGCCGCGACGGGCGGGTTGTAGGCCAGGCCCACGTGCGCGATGTCGTCGATCACCTCCGCCACGACATCGCTGACCGACACCACGCTGACCACGACCTCGATTTTCGGATAGCGGTCGGAGAACGCGCCGAGCACATCGTCCATCAGGCTATCGACGAAGCCCTCGCCGATCGCCACGCGCACATGACCGCGTTCGAGCCCGCGCATCTGGTTGAGCTGGTCGTCCAGATGCTGCTTCTGCGTCTGGCACCCACGCCAGTATTCGAGCAGATGATGCGCTGCCTCCGTCGGCAGCATGCCATGCGGCGCGCGTTCGAACAGCACGCTGCCCACCTCTTCCTCCAGCAGCCGGATCTGCCGCGTGATGACCGACGGCGCCGTATTGATGCGGTCGGCCGCGGCGCGGATAGAGCCCAGCGTCAGCACTTCATGAAAGTAACGCAGCCGCCGCTGGTTCACGTCGTTCATTGCGCACCCCGTTTCAGGCGTTGCCAAAATGGCAACTCTATTCGACTTAAGTTGCTATTTCAATCACCCCCTCCCGCCCCTACCATCCGGAATCGTTGTGAGTTCCCTGACTATCATGCGGATTCTGATCGCTGGCTTCCAGCACGAGACCAACACCTTCGCGCCGAGCCGCGCCGACTACGACAACTTCGTGCGCGGCGAAGGCTTTCCCGCCATGTCGCGCGGCGACGCCATGCTCGCGCTGCGGGACGTGAACATCCCCGCGGGCGGCTTTATCGCGGAGGCGCAGGCACAGGGGCATGCGCTGCTGCCCGTCGTCTGGGCCGCCGCCAGCCCCTCCGCGCACGTCACGCGCGCGGCCTACGAGCGCATTGCGGGCGAGATCACCAATGCCGCCGCGCGCCTCGCGCCCGATGCGATCTACCTCGACCTCCATGGCGCGATGGTCGCCGAGCATATCGACGACGGCGAAGGCGAGTTGCTGTCGCGACTGCGCGAGATCGTGGGCCCGCGAGTCCCGATCGTCGCCTCGCTGGACCTCCATGCCAATGTCACCGAGCGCATGCTGGCGATGGCGGACGCGCTCGTCGCGTATCGCACGTATCCGCACGTCGATATGGCCGATACGGGGCGTGCCTGCGCACGGCTGCTATCGCGAATCGCCGGTGGCCAGCGGCTGGCCCGCATCTCGCGGCGCCTGCCGTTCCTGATTCCCGTCAACGCGATGTGCACGCTGATGGCGCCGGCGAAGCAGATCTACGAACGTATCGCCGACCTCGAAGCCACCACCCCGGTCGCCTCGATGTCTTTCACGCCGGGGTTTCCCGCGGCCGACTTTCCCGGCTGCGGCCCCGTGGTGTGGGGCTATGCCGAGGACGCGAACGTGGCCCGCGTTACCGTCGACGCGCTCTACGCAGCCGTCGCGGATGACGAAGGGGCATGGGCCATCGACCTCCTGTCGCCCGACGCCGCCGTGCGCGAGGCCATGCGGATTGCCGCGAACGCCGCGCGTCCGGTCGTGATCGCCGACACGCAGGACAACCCGTTTGGCGGCGCGGACGCGAACACCACGGGCATGCTGCGCGCGCTGATCGACAACGGCGCCACCGACGCCGCGCTCGGCCTGCTCTACGACCCGGCCGTGGCGGCGCTCGCGCACGAGGCCGGCGTCGGTGCCACCATTACCTGCGCGCTCGGCGGCCACTCTGGCGTGGCCGGCGATGCGCCGCTCGAAGCGTCCTTCGAGGTCGCCTATCTGTCCGATGGCCGCTGTGTGTTCGAAGGCCCGATGATGACCGGTTCCAGGGTCGATGTCGGTCCCACCGCGTGTTTGCGCATCGGTGGCGCCGGCGGCATCAGCGTGGTGGTCTCCAGCGCCAAGACCTCGATGAACGATCGCAACCTGTTCCGCATGGCAGGCATCGAGCCGGAGCGCATGAAGATCCTCGTCAACAAGAGCTCGGTGCACTTCCGCGCCGACTTTGGTCCGATCGCGGAAGCGATCCTCGTGGCCAAGGCCCCGGGACCGATGGCCGCCGACCCGGCCGACCTCCCCTGGACATCGCTTGCCTGCGGCATGCGGCTCAAGCCGAATGGCGCCGCCTTCCGCGCAGCCCAATCTTCGCAAGGACCGCAATGAACTCTCCGTTCGATTCCCTCGACCGTATCGCCCGCGCACGCCTCCTCGACGGTCCCACGCCCATCCAGCGGCTGAACCGGCTGGAATCCGTACTTGGCAAGGACGTGGCCATCCACGTCAAGCGCGACGACCTGATGAGCCTCGGCGCTGGCGGCAGCAAGCTCCGCAAGCTCGAGTTCCTGATGGGTGACGCCCTCGCGCAGGGGTGCGATGCGTTCGTGACCACCGGCGGCCTGCAGTCGAATCATGCACGCCTCAGCGCGGCCGCGTGCGCGCGGCTCGGCCTCAAGTGCGAAGTGGTACTCGCCCCGATGGTGCGCTACGACGGCGACGGGTATCGCGACAATGGCAACGTATTGCTGGACAAGCTGCTGGGCGCGACCGTCCACGAGGTGCCCGAAGGTACCGATGCGCTGGCGTTCGCGCACGAGCGCGCGGCCGTGCTGCGTTCGCTCGGCTTCAAACCCTATGTGGCGGGGCTCGGCGGCTCGACGCCCGTCGGCGCGCTCGGCTATGTGTCCGGCGCGCGGGAATTGCTGGCACAGGAAGCGGAGCGCGGCGAGGCGTTCTCTCACATCGTGCTCCCGACCGGCAGTTGCGGGACGCACGCGGGCCTCTCCGTCGGGCTGGCGATGGCCAGCGCGCGGCCCCAACGGCTGCAGGCGTTCACGGTACTGAGCCCTCGCGACGTGGCGATGACGAAGACGCGCGAGTTAATCGGGCACCTGCAGGCACAGCTCGAGTTCGCATCGTCCGAGGCTGCCGACGCGGTACGCATCGACGAAGGCCAGCTCGGCGACGACTACGGCATACCGACCGATGCCATGCGCGAGGCCGTGCGGCTGATGGCGCAGACAGAAGGACTGCTGCTGGACCCCGTCTACAGCGGCAAGGCCTTCGCCGGACTGCTGCACGACATCCGGCACGGCGCCATTCCGCCAGGCAGTAGCGTGCTGTTCATCATGACCGGCGGCATGCCGGGCCTGTTCGCCTACCGGGAGGTGTTCGACGCCGATCAGGTGCGCCGCACGTCGTCGTCGATGTTGTATCCCGATCGCTGACGCGCGGCATCCCTGGGCCGGTCAGCCCCCGGCCCGGAGCGTCCGGGCCGCCGCCACCATGTTGGTCAGCGCCGGCAGTACCTCCGCCCACTGCCGCGTCTTGAGGCCGCAGTCCGGATTTACCCAGAGCCGCTCGCCGGGCACGCGCTCGGCCGCCTTGCGCATCAGTTGCACGATGTGTTCCTGCGACGGGATGTTCGGCGAATGGATGTCGTACACGCCCGGCCCGATCTCGTTCGGATACTTGAAGTCGTCGAACGCGTCGAGCAGCTCCATATCCGAGCGTGACGTCTCGATGGTGATCACGTCGGCGTCCATCTCGGCGATCGACGCGATGATGTCGTTGAACTCCGAGTAGCACATATGCGTGTGGATCTGCGTTTCGTCGCGCACGCCATTGGCCGTGATGCGGAACGATTCCACCGCCCAGTCCAGGTACGCCTTCCACTGCGCGCGGCGCAGCGGCAGGCCTTCGCGCAGCGCGGCCTCGTCGATCTGGATCACGTTGATGCCCGCGCGCTCGAGGTCGAGCACTTCCTCGCGGATGGCCAGCGCAAGCTGGTAGCACGATACCGACCGCGGCTGGTCGTCGCGCACGAACGACCAGTTCAGGATCGTCACCGGGCCGGTGAGCATGCCCTTCATCGGCTTGCTCGTCAGCGACTGCGCATACTGGATCCATCCCACGGTCATCGCCTTCGGACGGCTGATATCGCCGAACAGGATCGGTGGCTTGACGCAGCGCGAGCCATAGGACTGCACCCAGCCGAACTGGCTGAACGCGTAGCCTTCGAGCTGCTCCCCGAAGTACTCGACCATGTCGTTGCGTTCCGCTTCACCGTGCACCAGCACGTCGAGGCCCAGCGCTTCCTGCTCGCGCACGCTGCGGGCAATCTCCGCTTCCATTGCCGCCCGATAGCGCGCATCGTCGAGCGCGCCGGCCTTGTACTGGCTGCGCGCATGGCGAATGGCCGCCGTCTGCGGGAACGAGCCGATGGTCGTGGTCGGGAACAGCGGTAGCTTCAGATGCGCGGCCTGCTTCGGTGCGCGGTCCGCATACGGGCGCTGGCGTTTGCCGAGCGCGGCGTCGATGGCGGCCACGGCGGCCTTGACCGCGGGATTGTTCACACGCGGCGACTGGCGACGCGCGTCGATCGCGGCGCGGTTGGCCGACAGCGCGTCGGCCACGCTGTGCCGACCATGGCGCAGCGCGCCGGCCAGCACCCGCAGTTCGTCGAGCTTCTGCAGCGCGAACGCCAGCCACGATTTCACGTCGGCATCGAGCTTCTGCTCGCTGGCCAGATCCACCGGCACGTGCAGCAGCGAGCAGGACGGCGCGATCCACAGCCGGTCGCCGAGTTGCCGCGCCACGGGCTCGAGCCAGTCCAGTACGGCGTTCAGGTCCGTCCTCCAGATATTGCGGCCGTTGATCACGCCGAGCGAGATCACGCAATCGGCCGGCAGGCCCGCGATCAGCGCGTCCACTTCGCCGCGCGCGTTGATGGCATCGAGGTGCACGCCCTGCACTGGCAGTTCGCACACCAGCGGCAGATTGTCGAGCAACTGGCCGAAGTAGGTTGCCAGCAGCAGCTTGACGCCAGCACCGTTCAGCGTGGCATAGGCCGTGCGGAACGCCGCGCGCCATGCGTCGTCGAGTTCCGTGACGAGGATGGGCTCGTCGATCTGCACCCATTCGACGCCCTGCGCGGCGAGCGTCGCCAGCAGTTCCACATAGGCGGGCAGCAGACGCGCCAGCAGCGCGAGCTTGTCCGAGTCATCCTTGGCCTTGCCCAGCGCCAGATAGGTCAACGGGCCCACGATCACGGGCTTGGCCTGCACACCGGCCGCGCGCGCTTCGGCCAGATGCTCGAGCAGGCGCGACACATCGAGGCTGAACGTCGTGGCGGACGAAAACTCGGGCACGATGTAGTGATAGTTCGTGTCGAACCACTTGGTCATCTCGCCGGCGGCCACGCCACCGCAGCATGCGGCATGCTCTTCCGCGGATTGCGCCGAGCGACCGCGCGCCACGCGGAAGTAGTTGTCGAGCGCATCGCCATGAAAACCCTGCACGCGCTCCGGCAGGTTGCCGAGCGTGAAGCTCATATCGAGCATCTGGTCGTAGAACGCGAAATCGCCAACAGGTACGAGGTCCAGCCCCTTCTGGTCGTTCCAGTGCCGCCATCGCAGCGCGGCACCGACGCGCGTCAGTTCCTCGCGCGAGGATTCGCCCTTCCAGTAGGACTCGAGGGCAAACTTGAGCTCGCGCTTTGCGCCGATGCGCGGGAAGCCGAGGTTATGGGTCTTGGTCATCGCAGGTCATTCCGTATTCAGGTCGATGCCCGATTCTAGAAATCACCGGCCATGAAGTAAAATGGTCATTTTTCAGAAACGTATGAATCCTGTTCATACGCAACATCCGCACGCTATGCATCAGCACCGCCGCCGGGCACCTTGTACGGGAGTAAGCAACACCGTCTTGTCCTTAAGCAAATCCAGTCATCAGCAGCGCGGTCCTCTCGCTCGCATCGCGAAGCAGATCATGGCCCCCACCGTCAGTGCCCCCGCGGCAATCGACAGTGACACACCGAAGCTGCCCCTGCGCGCCACCGTCGTTGCCGCCAGTGGCGGTCCGGCGATCTGGCCCACGGCGTAGATCGCCGTCATCAGGCTGATCAGCGTCGGGGAGCGCGGGCCCGCCAGGCGGTGGGCTTCGCGCATCGAGACGGCGATCAATGCGGTGAAAGGCAGGCCTACCAGCACGCTGCTGAGCGCGAGGCCGTTCGTCGATTGCCATGCGGCCGCGAGCGCGACGCCGACCGCCTGTGTGAGGTACAGCCCCGACAGCATGCGCCAGTTGTCCCGATGGCTGCCGACACGCGTGACGAGCGCCGCGCCGATGGTCACGCCCACGCCGAACAGTGGCCAGAACAGATCCACCCAGATGCTGCCCGGCATCGCCTGCCGCGCGATGACGGGCAGGAACGTCGCGGTGATGATGTAGCCGAAGCCGGCCAGCCCGTAAGCCGCGGTTAGCGCGAGCGCGCGCGGGGCGAGCCACGGCGCCGAACCCCCATCACCGGCCCCATCACCGGCCCCATCGCCGGGCCCATCGCCGGGCCGCGTTACCGCGCCGGTGGGCCATGGCGTGAGCACGCGCCAGATCGCCGCGACGAGTACCACGCCCACGCCGGCAAAGCACGCCCACCCCTGCCGCGCGCTCCAGTGCATCGCCGCCATCGCGAATGCGGGCATCCCGGTAAGGACGATGCCGACGCCCGTGCCGCAGAACATCAGCCCGATCCACGTGGGACGGCCAAGCACAGTCAGCCCCTGCATGCACCATGCCGTCGCGTGAATCATGACGAGCGCGCTCGCCATGCCGGCCAGCGCGCGCCAGAGCATCCATAGCGCCAGACTGCCGGGCAACGCCATGGCACAGGTGAGCAGCACCGTGAGCACCAATGCGTATCGCGCCGTACGCGCGGACTCCGTACGCCAGACCAGACCGAGCAGCGATCCCGCGAGATAGCCCGCGTAGTTCGCAGTGGCCAGCGCCCCACCCTGCGAGAGCGTGACGGTGCCGTCGTGCAGCATCATCGGCAGCAGTGGCGTGAATGCAAACCGGCCGATGCCGAGCGACACCGCAAGGCAGACGAGTCCTGCAACGGCCACGGTCCATGGGCCGGTCACCGGCCTCGCGCCGTCAGCGCCCTCGACAGCCCTCGCGATGGCCATCAGTGCGTGGCCCCCGCCGACTCCCTGACGTCCTGCACCGTCGCCAGCGATGTCGCGACCATGACCTCGATGGCCGCAATCAGCGTCCGCACATCGAGGCTCGGTGCCCCGGGATGATGGGCGGCCATCTCCGGCAGATACGGCACGTGCACGAACCCGCCGCGCAATGCCGGCCGCTCCGTCGCGATGTAATGCGCGAGCGAATAGAAGATGGTGTTGCAGTTATAAGTGCCCGCCGTCTGCGACACCGACGCTGGAATGCCCGCCTCGCGCAATGCGCGCACCAATGCCTTGATCGGCAGCGTCGAGAAATAACCGACCGGACCGCCCCCGACCACCGGCACATCGACGGGCTGCCGCCCGGCATTGTCCGGAATGCGCGCATCGACGATATTGATCGCCACGCGTTCGATCGACACATCGGGACGGCCGCCTGCCTGTCCGAGGCACAGCACGAGCACGGGATCGACCGTCTCGATATGGCCGATCAGCGCCTGCCGCACCTCGCCAATCACGCAAGGCAACTGGCGCGCCACGATGCGCGCCTCACCGACGACGCGCCCGTCCACCGCACGCACCGCCTCCCATGAAGGGTTCAGCGTCTCGCCATCGAATGGCTCTATGCCCGTTACCAGTACTGTGTCCATGGAATCCCCCGTGCACGAAATCATCGAAACAGATATCGTAAGCATCTGATCCGCATTCCTGAAATGGATATTCGATATCCATGACATTCACAGCATGAATCTATCCCGCGTCGATCTGAATTTGCTCGTTACGTTCGAAGCGCTCTACCAAACCCGCAATGTCACGCTCGCGGGCCAGCGCCTGAACCGCGCGCAACCGTCGGTCAGCAACGCGCTCACGCGCCTGCGCGCGCTGTTCGGCGACGATCTGTTCGTGCGGGGTACCGCCGGCATGCAGCCGACCGAATTGGCGCACGCGCTGATGCCCGGGATATCGCTCGCGCTCGATCATGTCCGTCAGACCATGGGTCAGACCGTGGCCTTCGACCCCGCAGTGCCGGCGGGCCGCCGCTTCACCATCGCCGCCAGCGACTACGCAGACGTCGTGCTGCTGCCGCATGTGATCGGCCGCCTTCGGCGATCGGCACCCGATATCGACCTGCGCGTCATGGCGCTGGACCGCGCCACCATCCACGATCAGCTCGATCACGGCGTGGCGGATGTCGCCATCAGCGGCCACCTGTCCACGCCAAAGCGCATGGTCCGGACGACGCTGTATCGGGAAGATTTCGTCTGCATCGCACATCGCGAGCATCCACTGCTGCGCGGAACCCGCCAGCGCCGCACGATCGATCTCGCGACTTATCTGAAGCTGCCGCATGCGCTGTTCGTCCCCAGCGACGACGGCTCGCGGCGCGGCGTCATCGACGGCAGGCTGGAGCAATTGGGCGAGCATCGCCGCGTGGCCGCGACGTTCTCGCATATCGTCGCCCTGCCGCTCGCCGTCGCCAGCAGCGATCTCGTGGCGACCATGGCCAGACGCGCGGCACAACAACTCGCCACGCCTGATGTCAGGATCTACGAACTGCCGAAGGCACTGACCGAGACCGCGTTCGATATCGATCTGATCCACACGCGGCGGGCGCGCGTGGATGCGGGCGTGACGTGGCTGCGGGAAGAGATCGCCGCAGCCGTGCAGGCGCTTTAGAGGCCGGTCATTTCTTGAGCGGCGGATAGCCCTGCGTGAAAATCCACTCGGTCGCCTTGGCCGGCGTATGGCAGGCCAGGCAGTTCTGCTTGTAGTTGAAGGTGGGCATCGGCACACCGCTTTTCATCGGCAGATTGCGGGAGGCCACGGTCGGCTTGCCATCGTCGAACCACGCCCATCCCCAGCCATCGCCCCACGTGTCACCCTGCGGATAACGCCCCTTGGCATCGCGCACCATCACGAACCATCCGCGAAGTTTCTCCGAATGGCTGACGGTGCCCGTGGTCATCGGCTCGGTTGCCGCGACGTACACTTCCTTCACGAGCACGGTGCCGTCGGGAAAGCTCCCGTTCTTGCGATAGGCATCGATGGTGCCGGGCGAGGCATAGACGACGTGGAGTTCTTCCGAGCCCGCCCCCTGATCCTTGGCGACGGCCCACGTGCCAAGAAAATTGTATGTGGTGCGATAGCCATCGGGCACACGCAGCTTGCCCGAAGCATCGACCGCCGCACCGGACTTGTCGGCCGCCGACGCGTGCGGCGCATGGATGGCAACGCCGATCGACATGGTGGCCACGGCGGCCACTAACGCACCGCGCCACCCGCGACGCACCGATCCTCGATATGCACTCATTTGCCGTTCCCCTGCTTGTGGTGTCAACAAGCATGGTTCAGCACAATGGGCTCCGCAATACTGCCTTGGTAGAACGAGATATGGCCGAGGGCGTGGTGGGAAACATGCTGTCGTCATGTGACAACACCCCCCTTCAAGGGGCAGCGTAGGAAGTGGGTCGTTTGCTAATCTCGGCGCCTTCCAGTGCTGACCGTTCAAACGCATGCGTTTCGCTCGTAAGGTTCTTCTGCTGATCGCAGTCTTTCTCGCTGGTCCCGCATTTGCGGCGCCCGGCCAGCCTCTCCCCATGCAGGCCTGGCACCGCAAAGCGATCGGCTTCAGCATCGCGGTCTATTACCTCTCGCCGCCGGCGTCGGACCCACAGAAGGCCGCGCGGACCCTGGCAGCCGATCCACGGTACCGGTTGAAGGTCGCAGGTAAACTCGACAAGACCGCCTTCGATACCGCACTGCTGAAGATCGACCATAGCGCCAACGCGGCCCACGACTACGCGCCGCCGTCGCTCGAGTCTTTGCGCTATTTCGGACGCGGCCTGACACTGGACCAGGCGCAACGGCTGCAGAAGGCAGCGCAGGTCATCGTGTTGACATTCGCGCATCCGGGCCATCAGCCATCCAATGCCCTTTATCGCGCGGAATTGTTCGTGGCGGAGCTCGCCCGGCAAGGTCAGGCCATCATTTGGGACGTGGAAACGCGCGAGGCATTCACCCCTGAGTCGTGGGATACAGATCGCCTGCAAACCTGGGAGAACGGGATTCCAGACGTATCGAAGCAGATCGTCATTCATGCGTACAACAACGACGGGCGCACCCGCGCCATTACACTCGGCATGGCGCGCTTCGGCGCACCGGACCTCGCCATCAACGACACCGTCTGGTCGTTGAATACGCCGCTAGGCAATGCCCTCAATGCCGCGGCACAACAACTGACGGAACAAGGACCGCCGGACGAAAAAGGCCTACTGCAGCTGAATATAGCGACGATACGCCATACCGCAGTGCGCAAGCGTTTGAGTTCTGGCGTCGTCGCGGGAGGTAGCGGACAGGGGCGCCTGCGTCTCGTCGAAGCTTCCGCGGAAGCAGGAGACCCCGATAACCTCATCGCCGCGTTGACGTTCGATACCTATCCAGGCAGTAGCGCTACCGAACGTCAGATTGGCTTCATCAAGTCCGTATTTGGGTCACAATCCGACGAGGTTGTCGCGGTACGCCAACGCGCCGCCTTGCGCGAAGCCAGTGAGCGAGCCCGGCGGCAACTGCCAGCGCTTCAGAAGGCGTTTGTGCGAGGACTCGCACCTGGCGAACGACTTGAGTTCAAGGTTCCGTTCACCATGACAAACGGTGGAGGACGCGAGTACATGTGGGTCGAGGTCCTCGAGTGGAAAGGCGAGCAGATCAAGGGGATGCTTCTGAGCGATCCACGATATGTCGCTGGCCTGAAGGCCGGGCAAATCGTGGAAACGCGTCAGTCAGATGTGTTCGACTACATTCGCCGCTCGCCGGACGGGAGGACTGAGGGCAATGAAACCTCAAAACTCTTGAAATAGTGCCCGTCAACTGGCTCTTAAGACCCGGATTCTGCCGCCGTTAGACGTTCTAATGGATATGCGTGGAACAAGTAAACCGCCATCCGAGGTTCAAGCGCCGAGCCCAAGGCTCGCCCCAATCGAGACATCATAAAGCATGCAAGCTCCCACATTTGAGCCAGGACAATCGCGACTCGTCACGGTCCGGGAACTTCTAGAGTTCAAGTTTCACATACCTCCGTTCCAACGCCCCTATGACTGGGGCACCGAGCAAGTTGAAGACTTCATTCAAGATCTGCGCGAAACATCCAGCAGGAATATACCGCTATTTCTGGGCCTCGTTGTCGTATGCCCCGGCGAATACGGATTGGACATCGTGGACGGACAACAGCGGCTGACTACGTTGATGCTGGCAGTCGCCGCGCGCGGCTTCCGAGAAAGGGTTCTACGCACAAGTTCTGCCGGCCTGATTGACCTTTGGGTATCGCCTCGGGAAGCCGACCGGGACTTCACACTAGCCTTGCTGACAGACCGACGTGAAGCTCAAAAGACGCTATCTCAGCGACTTATGTCCGAAGCTCACGAAATGTTGGCGATGGCGCGAGACGCGTTCACGGACGAAGCCCTACTTGAGTCGCAGATCATTCTGTATGCTGCACCCTCGCTCGCTGGCGCGACGAGCCTGTTCGAGCGCATCAACTTGCGGGGTAAGGAGGTTTGTCAGTTCGACTTAGTGAAAAATAAGCTAATCGAGTGGGCGGCCGCAGTCAGTGACCGCAACGCCAAAGCAGAGCTCGAGAGATTGATTACCCGACGTTACGACGAGCTGTATCGGAAGCTCGATGTTGCCGACCGCGCGGAACCTCTCGACTCAGACAAACTGCTGAAGGTGCATTGGATTCTGATATCCGAACGGCAATTCAAGAGTTCGGACAAGGTGCTCGAACAGTTCGATGCAACCTTGAAATCTGTCAAGGCGACCGGCGGCAATATTGCCGGCTGGATCGAGCGATATCTCAACACGCTCGTAGAAGTCGCGGAAGCATGGGTGGCCGTCGAGCGCCCATACGAGAAGATGCCCGATCGCTATAGCAAGAAGCTGCGAGACGCCCTCCTCGATTTCGCTCGACTCGGACGTGACGGCGAGTTGCAGCCCTTGATCGTTGCCGCGATTCTTCGCTGGGATCAGGATGCGGAACGCCTTATCAGGTTCTGCGAAATCACATCGTTCAGATGTGCTCTGGCCCAGAAGAACAGCAATTACGGGCGTTCCTTCAAGTGGCGTGCAGGGCGTCAACTGTATCAACGATCGTGGAAGAATGCGCGCGGTGTTGCCGTGACTTCTGCTGCCGAAGCTGTGCATCAGCTCTATTGGAATGCGACGCCATACTGGAGTTCGCTGGAAGCGGCCAAACTCGGCGAAGAGTTAAATGAGGAATCCATTGCCGCTGAAATCTTCCCCGATGACGCATTGGACAGCCCCCATTTCTACCGTCAATACAGGCATGTCATCCACTATCTTTTCTGGAAGTACGGCAAGTATCTTCCGGAATCGGAGGAGTGGGCCACCGACACACGCGAGGACATTTCACCATTTCAAGACAGCGTCTGGTTCGAGGACCTTGGTTTCACAACATGGGATATCGAACACATTTATCCGCAGACGCCGGATGACCACGAATCAAAAGCAGGGCGCGTCCACATGAAGAACATGGCGCCCTGGCTGCATCACCTCGGGAATCTGACAGTCTTGCCTATTCGCGATAACCGAGGCATGAAGAACGCACCTTTTATTGGCGATCGGAGCAAACTTGGGTGGCTTCGCGATCAACGCAAAGTATCTTTCAACGAGCTTCTTGCAAATGCATCCTATCGCGGGAACCTTATGGACCGTCCACACTGGGGGGTCAATAACTGCAAGAAGCGTGTGGCTCAGTTGCAAGAAGCAGCTCGGACGCTTTGGGGCGATCTCGCCGCCATCGCCCTAGGGGTTGGTCCATTCGACGCGCGCGTGAACGAGCACGCGATCGATGTAGACGAGGACGATGACGCCGAATTGGCGGACGTCGATCGCTAGGGGAAGGCGCGACCAAGAACCGTCGCGCTCGCACACCATCACCCCATCAACGCCGCCAGCATCAGCGTTCGGTGCTCTGCGCGCGCGAGATCATGCGTTGCACTTCCGCCGAGGCGTTGATGGCAACAAGACTGATCTCCGGATGATCAGTAGTGAAGACCCGGAACACCTGATCTGCGAAAGCCTGGCCAATCGTCTCGACACCTGCGAAATCCAGCACGACGTACTTGAACAGTTCAACGCGCGCCAGGAGTCGTTTCGCTTGCGAGCGAGAGATCAGTTCATCGGCACCGTACTTTGCGAGTTGCACCGGCACCACGGTCTTGTTGAAGGTTGTGTCGCCATCGCCTTCCGTGAACTCGTCGAAGACTTTTCGCGTGGTTCTCGCGGTGTGGTTATGTAGCTCCATGAAGACGGCGGTTCCGCTCGCCGCCTTGGAACGCTCGATCAGCCAGTCCTCCGGCTTCCCTCGTTCATGCGAGAAGTGGAGACCACCGGAGAGGACGTCGAAATGATCGAACATTCTTGACGTGAAAAAAATCCCTTCACCCGAGTGATTGCGCGGGTCTGTGGTGAGCTTTCCCTTCGCTAGCTCAAAGATGGCTTGCCGTTCGTCCAGCAGATCGAACTCCTGCTGGATCTTCTTGAAGATGCCGACGCCATCGTCGGATATCACAATTTCCGTCGAAATCGCAGTTTTGGACACCTGTACTGCAATCGATGTGCCCTTAGAATGGTCGATAGCGTTATTGAACATCTCAGTAAAACCGTGGTGCCAAATATTGAGGACGTTGTCGGGCAACGGCTCGATGCACGGCTTTATGTCCCGTCGCCAGACGAGATCTTCGTCAAGATTGACGCCAAGATCGTAAAAAAACTGCTTCTTCTCCAGAGGGGCGAGCTTGTACCTAGGCGCACGGGAGGAGCCCTCCATCGTAATCGCGCCTTGCTCTCGGAGTCTTGTCAGATGCTTATTCACTGCCTGACGCGAGATCGAGAATTTCTCCGCCGCCAGATTCGCGATATCGCCGCTGTGTGCCTCGATATTCTCGAGAATAAAGCAGCGTACTTGCTCGCCCTTCTCGCGCACCTTGCTGATCATGTTGCACCTGGAGTTTGCTGGGGTATGCGTAGCGAGTGTCAACCAGATCCGCAACCTTTGTCAACCTTAACTCACTCGAATGGCAACATTTCACCCAAATCGCCGGCAGAATAGGATGTGGCGCCGCGGATCAACCCGCGATGGCGAACGGGCCGCCCCGCCCAAACACGGCCTCCGCAAAGCGCTCGCCCATCCGCAGGTGCGCGGCCCCGTCGGGGTGGAGTTCGTCCGGCAGCGGCAACTCGCTGGCGTCCTGCTCGCCGTATAGTGCGAGCCCGTCCAGGTAATACAGGTTCGGATCGGTCGCCGCGCGCTGCCGCACGATGTCGCGCAACGTATCGCGGATGACAGCGAGCGTCAGCTTTCCATTCGCGACGTCTGCCGCGTCGCCGCCCGCCAGAAAGGACAGCCGGCCGGCCGCCAGTGCCGTCATATCGAACACGGTGGGGCCGGGCGCGTGCTCATGGATCGGGCAATAGATCGGCGAGACGATCAGCAGCGGCGTCGTCGGATGCCCCTCGCGAATCGTGTCGAGGAAACCGTGCACCGCGGGCGTGAAGGCCCGCAGCCGCATGAGATCGTAGTTGACGAGGTTGATGCCGAGCTTCAGGCTGATAAGGTCGGCGCGCGTATCGCGCATCGTGCGCGCCGCGAACGGGTCGAGCAGTGCGCTGCCGCCGAGTCCGAAGTTGATCAGCTCCACCTCGCTTTTCAATGCCGCGACCGCGGGCCAGGTCGTTGTGGCACTGTCGCCATTCGATCCATGGCTGATAGAACTGCCATGATGGAGCCAGACGCGCCGGCCATCGTCGCCGACGGGTTCGACCGGTGCGGAGGCACGCAGCGCGACGAGCTCCGTGATCTCGCTGTACGGCAGCCAGATCTCGACGCGCTTGTCGTGCGCGGGCAGTCCGCCGAATACGAGCCTGGCAATCTCGCCCGGTTGCGTGGTGGACGTCCCGGCCTTCATATCGAGGATCACGGTATCGCCGCCGTCCGCACTGCATTGCCGCACAAGCCGCCCATCGACCAGCAGGTCATATACGCCGACAGGGCGCGGCGGCATACCGGCATACGAGCGCCGTATGGGAAACACATCGAGCGCGATATCGGTGGCGGCAGTCCGAAAAACGAGCCGGACACCGGAAGGCTGCGCCTCGGCCATCCCAAGCTGCGGATCGGCACACTGCGCACGCGCCCACGCGGGCAACCGGTGCGGCATCAGCCCCCGCGCCGTCGCCTCGAGCTCGCAGGCCCCTCGAAGGATCGATGCGGTGATGGGTACCGTGACCCAGGTGAATTGATCGTTCATGGTGATCGGGAGCAGCGCGGCAAGAAAAGAAACCGCCATGATAATCCCGCGGGAATGCTGTCGCCGTGTGACAACACCCCACTTCGAGGGGCGGCCGGGGCCGAGGCCGGTTTGCTAATCTCGGCGCCTTGCCCGGTTAGTCTTCTCATGAAAAAGCTCCTTCTGCTCGCCCCCGTCCTGCTCCTGGCCGCATGCGCGACTCGCGTCGACTACCAGGCGTCTACCGTCAGCAATCCGCAGGCGGTCGTCCAGCGCATCCTGTATGAGCAGCCCGGCAAGCGTCGCCCCGAACTGGTTCAGGTCACCGACCGCTATATGGAATACGGCCGTGGCGTGAAGACGGTGCCCACGCCGGGCACGAGCACGGAGGCCGACACGACAACGACGATTCGGAAAGGCACCCGTATCTACTACCGGTCCATTGCCGAAACGCGCATCTATCAGAAGAGCAGCCTGTTTGTCGTCGAACCGCGGACGTCGGCAAACCGGCCATTGGCGCAAATCCTCGTCGTCGACGAGGAATCCGCCAAGCGGATGGCCGATGCGCTGGCGACATTGAAGTCGCAGGCGCCCGAGGGAGATTGAGCGCATCGCGAGCGGCAGTTCCCGACCATCAAGGAAACCGCCAATATGGCAGCATGACATTTCCCCGTACGCTGTTTGCCGCAGAGATTCGCGTTCAAGCCAAGTCACGCGATTTCACGTTAACCCGAGCAAACAATCAAAACAACGGAGGAGACCCGTCATGCCGTATCGCCACCCCATTCTTGCAGGCGCCCTCGGTGCCTGTCTCGCATTCAGCGCAACGATTGCGGGCGCGCAGCCGACTGCCTTCCCCACCAAGCCCATTTCGATCGTCGTCCCCAATCCGCCGGGCGGCGTCGTGGATACCTCGGCGCGGCTGATTGCCGATTCGCTGGCCAAGGAGATCGGGCAGGCCGTCGTCATCGACAACCGCGCGGGCGGCAGCGGCAATATCGCGTATCAGCTCGTCGCGCGCGCGCCGAAGGACGGCTATACGCTGCTGGCCTCCTACTCGGCCTATCACGTCGGCAATCCGTCGATGTTCTCGAAGCTGCCGTGGAGTCAGAAGGATCTGATTCCCGTCGCGCTGATCTCCGTGGCGACCAACGTCATTACGGTCAATCCGTCGCTGCCAGCGAACAACCTGAAGGAATTCATCGCGTATCTGAAGCAGAACCCCGGCAAGGTCAATTACGCGTCGCAGGGCAACGGTTCGCTCTCCCATGTCGGCACGGAACTGTTCGATCAGGTCACCGATACCAGAATGGTGCACGTTCCCTACAAGGGTTCGGGTCCCGCCATTCAGGATGTACTGGCCGGCCAGGTGCAGGTGTTCATCACGACGCCGCCGTCGGTGATCGGGCATATCCAGACCGGCAAGCTCCGGGCACTGGCCGTGACCAGCAAGACGCGGCATCCGATGCTGCCCAACGTTCCGACCACCGCCGAGGCCGGGCTGCCCGGCTTCGAACTGGAAGCCTGGGTGGCCCTGTTCGCACCGGCCGGCACGCCGCCGGAAGTCGTGACGAAGCTCTCCACGAACGTGAAGCAGGTACTCGAGCAATCGGAAACGAAGAAGCGCGCAGAAGGCGTCGGCATCGAAGCGCGCTATCTGGACCCGGCTGGCCTGTCCGCGCTGGTGGCGAAGGATACCGAGTACTGGGGCAAGATCATCAAGGCCAAGAACATCACGGCCGATTGATCGTCGTGGCAACCGCCGACGCCCGCACGGGCGTCGCGGTCAAGGGCCGCTACCGGCTGTGGATTCAACCGGTCGATGCAACACACTAGACGCTGCATGAGCAGTGGAGGTGTTGCAAATCAAACAGAGACGGCGAATCTATTCACCGATTGATCAAGACGCATTGCTCCAAGGGTGATGCGTTGGCGGACAGTGCTCAATATGAAGCTGCGGTTGCAGCCTACAACCAGGCGTGGGACTTGGTTCCAGAGCCGAAGACCATTTGGAACGCGTCCACCTGGATTCTTGCCGCCATCGGCGATGCTTGCTTCTTGGGAGGCTATGCAACCTCCAGTAAGGGGGCGCTGTCCCCTGCGCTTACCTGTCCAGGTGGATTAGGCAATCCGTTCATTCACATGCGGCTCGGGCAACTGGCCTACGACGCTGGCGATCTTGACGCGGCAGCCGACGAACTCATGCACGCGTATATGGGCGCTGGCGACGGGATCTTCGACAACGAGGACAGAAAGTACCTTACATTCTTAGGCACACGGGCGAAGCTGTAAGAGTTATTCGGCAACCGGCTGTTCTGCGCACGCGCGTAGAAAGATCGCGAAGGTTCGGCTTTCCTCAACCACCAGTCTCCCAGCCATGAAGAATTCACTGGCAGATATATCAACACACGCCCTCGCGCTGGCAGGCTATCCCCCTCTTCTCAAGCATATCCTAGATGGCAGGGAATACGGACCTCTCCTGAAGAGCTCAAATGTCGACAAGCATAGGCTGGATTGAAATATATGAGGAAAAGATGATAAATCTTATTTTGATGAGTAGATGCATTTTGTATTTCGGAATAGCTTTGATTTTTTATATTAATGATGCGAATGCGCTAGAGAATTCTGTAATTGGGGGAACGAGTCTGATAGAAAGTCGCGCCCAAAAGGGAGTTTGCGATGACGTGGCACGTCTCCTGAAACCTGTACCAGGCGCCCGAAAACTGCCTCTTGATGTGCTTTCGGAGGATCTTGGTGGCAGGCGATGGCGATACAAAGGCGTCGACATCGACAAAGATGGGAAAGAAGACGATGTGATTGAAAGTTGCGGCAGTCCATCGGATGGAACGTGCGTATTAGATGTCCGCACAAGTAGTGGGTCAGAATATAGTTTCGATGATAGCTATTTTTTTCTAATTAAATATAAAAAATACTTTTATGTTGTAATCGGATATCACGGGGAAAACCTAGTTGATCGTAGGTCATTGAAAAAATTGGGAGTATTTGGTGTTTTGAATGTGTGCAATAGGTTATAGATGCAATCTATGGAGAAATAGTGAGGATTAAAATATAAAATATTTCCGTTGATGCATATATCAATCATTTGGTTAACGCCATTTCGCCACTCGAAGGATTCGATGCACATGTCAAATTAAGATCGGACCGAGGTGCGACTATTGGTTATGGGTATACGTTTAATAGAAACAACAATGTGGATTTGTGGAGGCGTGTGGTAGCCTGCCATTCCCTTGTTTAGGCCGACATCCACGTCAAGCATGTTTTTCATCGCAAGAAAGCCAACACTGCGTCTCTGTTGAGGCTCTTCAGAATCACCTGCCACGTCGGCCCAAACGAGTATTCCCCTGTATGGCCGTTTGATAGCCCGCCCAACGTGGCTTGCTTAACAGTTCGCTCCGTCGCGGATGGTACCGAACCCATCCTTCTGGTGACACGAGACGCGGACGACGGGATGTGGCAATTCCTTTCCGGCGATGTTGTGATTGCAGAAAATGCAGTGGTCGTTTCGCTTGAAGAGATGGTTCTGCAGGACGCGACCGTACTGCATCTCGCCGATGTTGGACCTGGATGGATGGCATGGCGAGAGGACCGCGACGCCCCCTGGCAGCGCCGGGCCATAGAGAATCGAATCAACGAATGAGATCGCTAGCCGCACACGGCCAGACTCGGACACTACCCTTTGGCCAGCGAGTGTCCGCTGCGCAGGCTTGAACTGACGCTGACGCGGCCCACTTCACTGACACAGAAGGCCCTGCTCTCGAGCAAGTTGCAGCTCGAGATGAGCCGCTTAAGTCAGACGTCGGCGACTAGTCACCTGCCAATCTGGTGGGATACTTCGCGAACCTGTCATTAGATTGGCCTTGAGGGCCAACTATGCAGCGCGAATTTAAGGGGCATCATCTCAATCCTGTTTCCGGGCAATCAAAAAGACATCCTCCTCCATCTCGCTTTCGTAATACATGTGCCCATATGAGGGAAATACCACCATAACGCCCTTCTTTAAATATCCCCAAGCGGACTCAGCGTCGTTTGGCGTGTAGTCGCCAGCATCGATATCGCATACGACAACCCCTCCACGATCCTCACCAAGTCCAACCATATCGCCAACCTTCACATCTTGACCATCTGCATATTTCATATCGCACCTAAGAAGCTAGTTTGCAAAATGCTCGATTGGTATCGCGCTCGCTGGTAGGTCTTGGGGGCGTACCGCGCCAACCGGCTGCCAAAAGCACCAGCACGGCTTTGAACTACTCCGCGGGGCTTGGTTTGCCTTAGCAATGTTGTAGTGCGGTCCCTCAATCCCATGCTGAACCTTGCCTGGAGGAGGCGTATCCAGCGGCCGATATGCAATCGTACCTAAAGCAACAATTCGTCCTGTCACAGTCTTGCAAGGCGGACAAGGTTCGTTGCTGCCGCATATCGCATCCTTTGCTGCCTGAATTCCTTTCTCGATGGTCTGCGTTGTCCACGTTGCCAGGATGGTAACGGGATCGGGCCACTGCCGCGAGCCAGGCTGTGCGCGAGCACGCCCTCCAACCTGCCGAGGGTGCTGGGAATCTTCGTCGGTGTCGTCACTGCGATCTACCTCGCCGCCGCGGCGATCGTGCCGGAGACCATCGGGCGCCTTGGAGAAAAGTGAGGCGACTGCGCAGGCCGATCCGCGCCAGCCTCAGAACGTCCGCTTCCCTAACCTGCTCGGGTAGCGCCTGCTTTCGTCCTCCGTCGGTGGCATCTCGCTCGCTGCGTGGATGCACCCGATGCCGCGCAGCGTCGCTTCAACGGCCTCATCCAGCGGCGTGTGCGGTTCATCGCCGAGGACGGATTTCAGCTTGTCATTCCTGAGGCGAACCGGCATTTGCCACAGATAGCGCATCTCGCGCATCTCGCGGAGTGTGGCGACGAAGGGCGAGGCCAGCATGAGCCATCGCCATGGGAAGGCCCGCAGTTTGGGCGCACGGCCGCCGCGACGCACCACGACGCGGCGGATGGCTTCGGCCATCTGCCCGCCATCTGCGTCCCAATGGCCTGCCATGTGGAACACCGCAAACGGCGCCAGTGTTTCTCGCCGCGCGAGCAATGCCACCATCGTGCGGGCGACGTCCGGCAGATAGGCCCACTGATGTCCGATGCCCATACGCCCCGGAAGATTGACGACGTCGACAGGACGGCCGGGCTTGACCAGCCCTTGCGAGAACCAGTTATTGCCGGCCTTCGGGCCAAAGAAGTCCCCCGCGCGGACTACGATCGCGCGTGCGCCGCTGGCCGTGGCGGATCGCAGACGCCTTTCCAGCTCGACCCGGATGCCTCCCTTGCGTGTTCGCGGATGCTCGGGCGAGTCTTCCCGCAGTTCCGGGAAGGCGTCCGGTCCGAAGTTATACACGGTGCCCGGCAGCACGATGGTGGCGCGTTGCGCTGTCGCCGCGGCGATCGTGTTATCGAGCATGGGCAGCACCAGTTCGTCCCAGCGGCGATAGCCGGGTGGATTCACCGCATGCACGATGACCGAGCACCCCTCAGCGGCCGCCATGACATCGTTCCGGCGCATGGCATCCCCAGAGATCCACGTGATGCCATCCTCAACCGGCGTGGGACGCGGGCCGCGAGTCAGCGCGCGCACGTTCCATCCCGCGTCCCGAAGCTGTCGAGCGACTTCGCCGCCGATCCCGCCTGTCGCGCCAAGAACCAAGGCTGTCTTGCTGGTCTGCATGTCGAATCTCCCCTGAACTCCCATGAACATGCGAGCATTTTCAATGCACCGGCGTTCGAATAAAATTGGCTAATCTCGTATATCCGTTATAGATTTTTGTATGGCTACCGAACCTAGCTGGGAACTCTATCGCTCATACCTGAGCGTGCTGCAGGAGGGTTCGCTATCGGGTGCCGCGCGCGCTCTGGGGCTCGCCCAACCCACGGTGGGCCGCCATGTGGAAGCACTGGAAACGTCCCTCGGGCTCAATCTTTTCACGCGCTCGCAAACGGGATTGCTGCCCACGCCGGCCGCTCTGGAACTCAAGCCCTACGCCGAGGCCATGCACAGTGCCGCCGCCGCACTGATGCGCGCCGCCGAAAGTCAGGGGGACGTCAAGGGGACCGTGCGCATCAGCGCGAGCGAGATGATCGGCGCGGAGGTGCTGCCGCCCATCGTGGCGGAACTCCAGGCCGCACACCCGGGCCTCAAGGTCGAACTTGCGTTGACGAACCGCGTCGAGGATCTGCTGCTGCGCGAAGCCGACATTGCCGTTCGCATGGTGCGACCGAATCAGGACGCCTTGCTGGCCCGGCGCATTGGCGTCGTCGAACTGGGCCTGTATGCTCACCGAGCGTACTTGCGCAAACGCGGAACACCGGAAAAAACCGCCGACCTGGCGAAGCACGCGTTGATCGGCTTCGACGAGGAGACGCCGTTCCTGCGAGCCGGGAGCAGGTCGCTGCCCGGCTGGCGTCGCGATGCCTTTGCGATGCGCACGGACAGCGACCTTGCACAATTCGCGCTGATCCGCGCGGGAGCGGGCATCGGCGTCTGCCAGGTGGCACTGGCCCGGCGCTATCCAGACCTCGTGCGGGTCATGGGCGACGATTTCACGTTTCCACTCGAGATGTGGGTCGCGATGCATGAAGACCTGCGCCACAGCGCGCGCTGCAAGGTTCCATTCGACGCCCTGTGCGTGGGCCTGGAGCACCACGTGGCATGAGCTGCGAGATCATGATGAACCAGCGCGCGTGCCCGGGGGCGGCTCGCTACTGCACATGCAGGATCACAATGCCTTCCGAGATGGTAGGCGCGCTCGCGCCCAGGCCTGCGGCGTTCTGGCCGATCCAGTCCCGGGCGCGTCGGCTGCTTTCATCGACGCCCGATTTGTCTTCGCAGACGGTGACCGAGAAGCCGAATTCGCCGTCTTCGCTTCGCGCTAGCGTGTAGCTGACGAAGCCATTCACCTCGCGCATCAGCGATCCGATCTCGCCAGTGCGTCGTTCCAGGACGTCGAAGAGTTCCTTGGCGCCTGCCCCTGAATATGCGCGTATGACTGTGTGCATGATGGTCACCCAAACGTGATCGCTCGAGTTGGCGCGGGGGCGCCAGACGATCGGTTCTCACAGGCACAGTTGTAGCGCGTTATCCGGGAAATACCAGTTGCCTGACGCTCGACGTCGCCGGGCGACCGGTGCAAGTCACCTACGACGCCACCTTGAAGATAAAGTCCACCTCTACCGAAGCGCCCTTCGGCAACTGCAGGACGCCGATGGACGAACGCGTGTGGATGCCGACGTCGCCGAGCACCGAATACAAGACGTCGGATGCCCCGTCCGCGACTTCGCTTTGCATCGTGAAGTCTGGCGCGCTACGAATGAACACGTTGATGCGCGGCACGGCCTGAATCGCATCTAGCGTGCCGCAGGCTTTTTTGATGAGCGCAAGCGCCCGGAGCGTCGAGATGCCTGCCGCGCGCCGCGCCTCTTCGAGCGAGATGGATTCGCCCACGACACCGATGAAACGTACTACATCTCCGACGCGCGGGATCTGCCCGGCGATATAGGCGAGGTTCCCATCGACCAGGACCGGGGTGTACTTTCCACCGATCTTGATCTGCTCATTCGGATCGAACCCAAACTCCGCCGCGATATGTTGCAGCTTCTGGTCTCTTGTTTGGCCGCTTGTCATGGGCACCTGTACGGACGCTGTCGGAAAAACATAGAGCGTAATCCATTGCTCCGGGTTTGTCCGACATGAAGGCGAACGCGCGACGGATCAGTCCCCCGCCCCCTGTTCCCCGACATTGCCTACGACCACCGCCTTCAGCCCGTCACGGAATGCCGTCGCCTGGGCCGCGCCGTTCAATTGCTCGAACTCCCGTTGCGCGCTCCGCCAGAGCGGGGCGGCCTTGTCATGCAGCCGCTGCCCTTCCTTCGTGAGCGCGATCAGCCGGCTTCGGCCGTCCGTTGGCGACGGAGTGATCGTCACGTAGCCATCGCGTTCGAGGAAGCCGACCATCTTTCCCATCGCCGTGCGTTCGATGTCGAGCCGCTCGGCGAGCGCGTTGATCGGCGCACTGCCTACCTCGTTCAGTACCGCGAGCGTCATGAATTGGGTAATGCGCAATCCCGCCGGTTCGAGGTGGCTGTCGTAGAGGCGCGAGATCTGCCGGCTAGCCTTCCTCGCAGCAAAGCAATTGCACGCGTCGATGCCAAGCGGCTCGTTCAACGGCGACATCTCGATTTCACTCCTCGTTCGGTTGCTACACGCCCTCTGGCGGCTCGATATAGCCCGGCACTTCGGCCGCGAGGGTGCTCTTCAGCACGGCCGTTCCCTTGTCGGCCATGACTTCGTTCTTGCCAGCGGCGAGCGCGTCATAGGTCTGCCGTACGACATCGTCCGGACTGGATTTCGGTACATCGATGCCCTTCGTCAAGTCGGTGTCAACGAAGCCGACGTGCAGGCCGAGGACGTGGATGTTACGCCCTTTCAGATGGAAGCGAAGCTGATTCGTGAAGCTCCACGCCGCAGCCTTCGAGGCGGCATAGGGCGTCAGAATGGGGCGCGGCAGCCAGACGATGTCGGAAAGAACGTTGATGATCGCCGCCTGCGGCTTGTCTGTCAGTACCGCTTCAAAGGCCTGCGAGACACGCACCACGCCATAGTAGTTGGTCTCGAACATCTGTTTTGACTGGTCTTCGGCATCGCCCGCGAGCGGCCCTTCGATCAGGGCGGCGATACCGGCGTTGTTGATCAGCAGCGTCGTATCGGCAGCGATCTTCGCGGCAGCCGCGATCGAGGCTTTGTCGGTGACGTCGATCTTCACGGGCACGACGCCCGGTTCCTTGAATCCGTCGATATTGCGCATGCCCGCGTACACCTTCGCCGCACCCCGACGAACGGCCTCGCGTGCAAACGCCAGGCCGAGGCCGAGGCTGGCGCCGGTGATGAAGACAGTTGCGTTTTTCACGTTCATGACACCCTCCTGGGTTTCGTATAAAAGCATATGCTCTCTTTCGACGCAGAATAGGAGCATATGCACGCAGTGTCAAGAAGGAAGCAGTGGCAACAAGGAGGATGTAGAGATCTCTACACCGTTGAAGAAGCCTATGCCCAGCGGCATGTACGTAGTGCGGTCCTTTCGACCACTCAAGTGAGCGTGCCTTCAGCCGTCCGAGAGCACCTTCAACGCAAGAGGATTCGTGGCGGCCGTCTTCACCGAACCGATGGCGACGACGCTGTAATTGGTGCCCGCATTGACCGTCAGATTGGCTTGAATCGCGGTGGCGGACGTGCCAGCCAGATTCACTTGAACGAGATAGCTCCCCGCGCTCAGATTCAGGTAGTCACTGATGGCGGCGAACGGTACGTTCGCGAGCACCTTCTGACCGTTGACGAGAACATCCACGGCGCCGGCGTCGGGCGCGGCATGCACGACCCGCACACTCGCCTGACCCGCCGGTGGCGGGGTCGTCCGGTCCGTCGCCAGCAGCAGTTGAATGCTGGCCACGAAGTTGGCCGCAATCGCCGTGTAGGTTGCACCGCCATTCAACGTCGGCGATACATCGATGACCGTCTTGCTCGTGCCGGCCGCATTCACCGTGATGCGGTGAGACCCGGCCGGGACATTCAGGTAATTGGAAACGGCCGGATATGGCACATCGCCGAGCACTTTGCTGCCATCGACAAAGACATCGACATTCGGCGCATCGGGGGATGCATGAAGGACCCGCAGCCGCCCGTTCGACGGGCCGTCGTCGTCACCGCCGCACGCGCTCAGCACCACCGCGGAAACCATCGCCAGGACAAGACTCAACAAGATTCGCATAGTCACCTCCGTATCCGTATCGGCATTACCGGTCACTCACCAGCGAAGCCAGCCCGCCTCGAGGGCGCCTCGCTACTGATTGGTAGCAATTTATACGATGGAGTAGCGACGGGCAAGGAATCCGCCGAGTCAGTCCAGCGCGCGGAGTCAGTCCAGCGTGATCTCAGGCCACGGCCTGCCCCAATGGCGGCATGACGTCTGCCGGGATGGGACACACGTAAGGCTGGCCGCCCAGGCGCTGTTCCAGCTCCTGTCGTGCGGCGGCCAGCAAGGCGGGGTTCTGGAAGAGTTCCATGGCCGTACCCGCCATCGTCTTGGCCGCGAGCAGCATGCCCTTGTGCGCGATGGAGCTTTTGCCCTGTGCAACCCACTGCCACGAGTGTGGCGACGTGCCAAACGCGAAACACGCGGTCATGCACTGGGCGGTCGGTGTCACCCAGCTGACGTCGCCGACGTCCGTGGAAGCATGCATGCGCATCGGCCGCGCGCTGTCCAGCGCTTCCACGCCGTCGTACAATGGCTTCGGGTCCTTCCAGGCGTTCTGCAGCATGCGGCCGGCCATCTCGATTTCTTCGGGACGCGTGGTGGCGTGCATCGATGCAGCGAAGCCGAGCTCGGCCTGCTCATAGGACGGCGCCCCGAAATGCGAGAGTTGTCCGTGCATGGCGCGGTTGAGCACATCGTTCAACATGATGTTGGAGCACGCGGAATGCATCTGGATCTGCAACTCGCAGCCCGTCATCAGCGCGGCGCCGCGCGCGATGTCGCACACGCGGGCGTAGACCTCCGAGGCATCGGCGTTGCGCGGCGCGCGGATCATGTAGAGCGCTTCCGCCCGGGGTTGCACGACATTGGGCGCCACGCCACCAGCGTCCGTGATCGCGTAATGGACGCGCGCGTCCGGAATCATGTGTTCACGCAGGAAATTCGTCCCGACGTTCATCAGCTCCAGCGCATCCAGCGCGCTCCGCCCGAGGTGCGGTGAGGCCCCGGCATGCGCCGATATACCCGTGAACCGGAAGTACGCCTGCACGACGGCGAGCGATTCGAGGTTCATGATGCCGTTGAACACGCCGGGGTGCCACGTCAGCGCGGCGCCCAGATCGTCGAACAGGCCTGCCCGCGCCATATACGTCTTGCCCCAGCCGCCTTCCTCGGCCGGGCACCCATAGAATCGCACCCGCCCCTGCAGCCCGGCATCGTCCAGCATCTGCTTGACGGCGACGGCCGCGAGGTGTGCGCTCGTGCCCAGCAGATGGTGGCCACAGCCATGTCCATTGCCATTGGCGATTTCCGACGACGGCTGGCAGCGCAGGGCCAGGCTTTCCTGACTCAGGCCCGACAGCGCGTCGAACTCGCCGAGAATGCCGATCACGGGACCGCCCTCGCCCGCTTCCGCGACAAACGCTGTGGGGATGCCGGCCACGCCCTCGCGCACGGCGAAGCCTGCCTCTTTCAGATAATCGATATGCAGGCGCGCCGAATCGCGCTCCTGATAGCCGAGTTCCGCATACCGCCAGATTTCGTCGGACAGTGTCGCGTAACGCTGTCCGTGTTCGTCGACGAAGCGGCTTATGTTTGGGCCGATTTTTGCGCCGATGTTTGCTGCGTGCATTGGGTGGAGTCCTCGTGTTGTTGCAGGGGAAAAGGCGGGAATGCTTTCAGAAGTGGTGGGTGATGCCGACCGTCACGCTGGTCACCGTGCGGCCCGGCGCGCCGATGAACGCGCCGCTGTCGTAGTTGTAGGTCAGGCTCGCCTCGGGCCCATTGCGCATCAGGCCGGCTCGACCGTAAAAGGCGGTCCGCTTCGACAGGAAATGGTCGATGCCCACCGTGCTGCCGTAGCTGTAGTTGCCGTCACGCGACGTGCGCCGATAGCCGAGCGACATGCGAAGCAGGTTGTTGCGCCAGATCTTTTGCAGTCCCAGCAGATAGAGGTTCGAGATATCGCTGCCGTCGTGCTTCGGGACAATGCGGATGTAGGCCGCCTGGCCGATCAGCGGGCCGAAGTCATACATCGCGCTGGCCAGATAGGTATCGGTACGCTGGGACGCCGCTTCGGTGGCGTTACCGTTGCAGCTTCCCTTGACACTTGGGTCGCACCAGCTCTGGCCGAATGCCATCGTTGCCGCAAAGCGGTCGCCGTAGTAGGACCCCATCGCGGTCCGCGCCAACACCGCGGGTCCGACGGTTTGATCCGACTTGAACGAGTAACTGACGTCGCCTGCAAACGGACCGAACCGCGGTGACGCGTAGCGGATGGTCTTGTTCAACCGTGCGAGGGCATCGCCGCTTGCACCCATGCCGAGGTCGGCGACGCCGCCGAGGTATGAGTAGACCGATTCGTGCGCGGTCGCGAGGAACGGATCGGCATAGAGCGCCGCCGCGCCCAGTGACGTGTACTGGCGGCCCAGCATCAACTGCCCGAATTGCCGGTGATGCAGGCCGATGTACGAGGCACGGTTGAACAGCGTGCTGCTGTCCTGCATCGAACCGGAGTCCGACAGGAAGCCGTTCTCGATGCGAAAGAACGCCGTCCACCCCGCGCCAAGCGCCTCTTGTCCGTAGATGCCGAACTTGGACGTGTAGGACCCTCCGCTCTCTACCCGGGCCACGCCATTGCTGCCGGAGCGCGTGTAGTTGAAGCCGATATCCAGTGTGCCGTACAGGGAGAGCAGCGATTGCTGCGGCGCCACGCCGATGGATCGTGGGCCCAGGCCCACGGCCAGATAGGACACCAGCTGTTCGTACTGGGTCGGCGCCGCGTTGGCCGCCCCCATTGCGCTGAAAAGTACCGCGACACCTGCAAGAGATTTCCTGAACATTGATGCGCTCTGAAGAATGCGTAATGCGTGAATGGGCATGTCGAAAGGCAAAGCGGGTCCCCGGCACGCCGGTGGCGTGCCTGATGCGAACATCGGGGGAAAGACGCGTCAGGCGGCGCGGCGCGACTGTGCGGCGAAGCCCTGGAGCAAGGCGTTGTGCAGCCGTTCCGCGGGACCCGTCAGAACATGGTGGTTGTGCCGCAGCAGGCAGATCGGCTGGGCGGGCAGAGGCTCGGCGATGTCGAGGTACGCCACCCGCTGGCTCAGGAATTCACTGCGCATCGACTCGCTCGACAGGACCAGCAGCAGATCGGCGCGCCAGCAGAGCTCCATGGCGAGGTGGATCGACGCGCATTCCGTCACGCGCAGCGGCGGCTCCAGACCGTTCTCGGAGAACAACCGGCTGAAGGACGACTGCCGGTCGGGCAGCGGATCGAGCGATATCCAGTCGGCCTGCCGCAGTACACGCAAGGAGCGGGCGTTGCGCAGCGGGTGCTCCGGACGGGCGACGATGACGCTCGACAGCCGGCTGACCTCGATCGACTGGAAGAACCGATCCGGCGATTGCAGGTGCGACGAGACGGCCATGTCGATAGCGCCCTGACGCAACTGCTCCACCAGCTGGTTGGGGCGCATTTCCAGGACGCGCAGACGAACGTCCGGATAGGCCGTGCGAAATCCATCCAGCGTGTCGATCATCGGCTGCAGCATGGCGGTCAGCGGTGTGGTGCCAAGCGTGACCGTGCCACCCACGCCGTCCTGCATGTCGTCGAGGTCGGTCTTCGCGTGCTGCACGCTTTCCATGATCAGTCGTGCGTGCGCGAGTAGCCGGTGCCCCGCCGGCGTAAGCCGCGTTCCGGTGCTCGACCGTTCCAGCAGCGTGGTGCCGACGCTCGACTCCAGTTCCTGCACGGTCTTGCTCAGGGCGGGCTGCGTCACGTGGAGCTGACGGGCCGCTTCGTGGATACTCTGGCATTCGGCGATGGTGATCAACGCACGCAACTGGTTCAGTTTCATCTCAGCGCCCCGTTTCGCGGATGCTCGACAGCGCGGACAAGGTCACCACGCCGCACGCCATCATGTAAAGCGCAGGGGCCATCGGGTTGCCTGTCACGCCGATCAGCCAGGTCACCACGGCCTGCGACGAGCCGCCAAAGATCGTGACGCCGATGCTGTAGATCACGGACAGACCGCTGGCACGGACCCCGGCGGGCAGCATTTCCATGATCAGCAGCAGCATGGGCGCCGAAGCGATATTGCCGAGCGCGGTCAAGGTGGCCGTCACCGCAAGCACCAGCGGTACGCTCGGATAGGTATTGATCAGCCAGAATGCCGGATAGATCAGCGTCGTCGTGGCGAGCAGCGCCGCCAGCGCGATGGGCTTGCGGCGCACCAGACGGTCGGCGATGCGCCCGGCCAGCAGCGAGGACACGATCATCGTCGCGCCGGCCACGCAACCGGACAGCAGCGACAGCGACGACGGCATGCCGAGCACGCGGATCATGTACGTCGGCATGTAGAACACCACCAGGTACATGGCGACGGTACCCGCCGTGATGGAAAGCACCCCCTTGAGCACGCTGAGGCCGTGCTCGCGAAACAGCGTCCGCAGCGGGCTGGCCTCATGGGCGTGCTCGGGCAGCGTTTCATCGAGGTTGGCCCGGATGTACAGCCCCACGGGCGCGATCAGCAGGCCGAGCAGGAACGGCAGGCGCCAGCCCCACGCCTCCAGCGATTCGGCGGGCATCAGCGCATAGAGCGCCGTGCCGGTGGCGGCCCCTAGCAGCGCCGCTGCGCCTTGGCTCGCTGCCTGCCAACTGATGCGGTAGCCGCGACGCTGCACGCCGCCTGCTTCCATCAGCATCGACGTGGACGCGCCGATTTCGCCGCCCAGCGAGAAGCCCTGCAGCAGCCGCCCCGCCACGATGATGGCGGGCCCCCAGGCGCCCGCCATGGCATAGGTCGGCGCACAGGCGATGCACAGCGTTCCCACGACCATCAGGCCGATGGTCAGGGTCATGGCGGCCTTGCGGCCGCTGCGGTCGGCATAGCTACCGATGACGAAACCTCCGAGCGGGCGCATCACGAACCCGATGCCGAAAGTCGCG
This sequence comes from Cupriavidus sp. OTU4054, assembly GCF_038440175.1. Classification (NCBI taxonomy): domain Bacteria; kingdom Pseudomonadati; phylum Pseudomonadota; class Betaproteobacteria; order Burkholderiales; family Burkholderiaceae; genus Cupriavidus; species Cupriavidus sp. OTU4054. The sequence continues at coordinate 73,231 of NZ_JASATF010000024.1, read as the reverse complement.
ACGGCCAGCAGCAGCGACGCATAGGGGCTGGTGGCGGGAAAGAACAACTTGCCGATCATGACCGCGAAGAAGCTGTAGACGGTGAAGTCGTACATTTCCAGCGCATTGCCGACCGAACACGCGGCGATCACGCGGGACTGGTTGGACGTGAGGGACGGTGCGCGTGCAAGGGTAGCCGGGGCGCCAAGGGTTGCGTCATTCATGAGAATTGTCGAGAGCAGGTAAATGAACCACTGATACGATCCACCGATACGAACCACTGAAACGCATCGCGCGTCCAGCGGACGGCCACTTCATCTAGCAAGGCGCGTACCGCTGCGTCCTTGGTCACAGTATTCGTGGATTCCACACCCGTGCAAAATCGATAATTGTCATCGCGAAAACCTTTGGTTATCGCGAGCCCGCTGCGGGCAAATCAACCTGTCGCACGCACCATCGTCGTGCCCGGGTCACCAATGGCAGGCAACAAATCCGGGCCATTCCCACGGACGGGGCATCACAACCGTTCCACACATTCACGAACGCGAGACACTCCGTCGCTACATTCGTCCCTTTTTCCATACGCGGATCCTTGTGCCGCGTTCTTGTGAGACTGGGGACGGATATGTCTTTCCAAAGACGCGCCATCGCGGGCGCTTGCGCGATGTTTCTGGTGAGCGCCTGCGGTGGCGGTGATGACAGGGACACGGCCGCAACCAACCAGCGTGGCGATGCGCGTTATGTGACCGTGGATACCAACGTGGGTGTGCGAGTCGTGCGGGGCTTCCTCGATGTCTGGGAGCCGCTGACGCGTTTGGTCGATGCCGGCGCGGCCGCGCAGGCGAACGGCTCGCTCCCTGCCGTCGTGGCATCCACGTGGACCGGCCTGCCGAATGACCGCACCAGCGTGGTCCTCGCGCCGACCCTCATGCCCGCCATCAGCCCGGATCCGACGACCCTCGTGCCCGAGCGGGATTCGACGCATTCCAACATCCAATGCATCGCAAGGCGGGAAGAACCGGGCTATGAGCCAGCATCAGATGGGGTTTCGATCGACCTTGTTTGACGCCGAAGCTGGCGGGCCGAATTACGCGAAAGCCCCGGCGGGGCGACAGTTGGCCGAATGGTTACGCGACCGCCTTGAGAGTGAGGGGCAAGCCGTCGACTCTGTTATCCCCGAAGACTGGGGGTGGTGCATCGTCGTGCAGCGAAAACCCTCTCGACTATGGATTGGCTGTGGTCGCGTCGAGGAGGACCCGGCCGACGCCGAGAGATCGACTGGGCCTCTCCCGCAACGCAGGTCATCTGGTCATGCTTTGTGGCCGCTGAACGGCCCACTCTCGCTGGCGGCCCCTTCCTGCAGCAGCGCCCAGCCCTGATCGTCACCGCCCTTTGCCTCGCGATACCGCCAGACGGCACCGCATTGGGCGCAGTGAAACATGCTGACCGTCTCGGAAAACGATCCGGGAAGCTTGCGGCGCTGCGTATCGGTGATACGCAATGCCGGATGCCCGGGCGCGCCGAGCGTGTCACGCTGAATCGAGAGGCAGTTATCGCAAAGGGGCATACCGGTCTCGATGTCGGGGGAGCAGCCACTGTAGCATCCTTCACGCGATGCGGCGGAATCTTTGCCCTGCGGTGCGTCCATTGCGCCGTCCATTGCGCCGTCCACTGCGCGGTCCATTACGCGCGTCCCAGCTTCCGGATCTCCGCGGCGCCGGCCGTCATGCCCGCGCGAATGGCCTCGCACTTCGTTCGATGCGTGGAGCCACGCATGGTCACGTTGGCCACCACGCGCTCGATCCCCGCGGCATAACGCCGGATGAGGTACGTCGGAAACCATACGCCCGGCTCCTGCTGGATGGGGTACACGGCAACCGTATAGGGTGAAGCGGGCAACGTCGGGAAAAATGTCGTCATAGTGTTGTCTCGAGATGTGCGCGCGCATCGCCATGACACATGGCGATAAAGCAAAGCGAGAGCGCTTGCAATGCGGGGCGATGTTGGGAGAGACCTGCCGCACACGGACAAAACACGCGGATAGGCAGGAAAACTTCGGCCAGATTGGCCGCCGGCAAGGTGGTAGCCGGCTCGATGGCGGGCGAACGTCGTTAATAGTACGTCGTTAGTAATATGTCGCCAGACCATCATTCCTGAAAAACAGGAATAACCCGCACTGTAACACATCGCATCGTCTATTGCGCCTATTGCCTTGCCGGCGCCTCGAGCGACCCGGCGAAGACGATGGTCACGCGCTTCGGATCGATGTACCTGCGAATGGCCGCGTTGACCGACTGAACCGTGGCGTTGCGCACACGCTGCACCTGCGTCTCGGCGAATGCCATCGTGTGGCCGGCATAGAGTTGATCGGCCATGGTCTGCGCGAGCAGGCTGTCGCGCGTAAGGCCGACCATGGCCTGCTCGAGCAGGCCACGCTTGGCATCGGCGAGTTCCTGCTCCGTAATGCCGTCGCGCGCGAACCGCGCGAGTTCCTCCGCGGCGGCGCGCCTCACGCGCTCAAGATTGCGCGGCGCGAAGGAGGCCCGTACCGTGAAGCTGCCCGCGGTATCGATCGCGCCGACCTGCAACCTGCTGCCCGCCGAGTAGCTGATGCCCTCACGCTGCCGAATGCGCTCGGACAACCTGCCGCGCAGCGGATTGCCGCCATAGATCCGATTGGCGATGGCCAGATCGGCATAGTCCGGTGAGGACGTGGTCATCGCCATCGCGATGCGCGCGAGGTAGATCGCGCTGGCGTTCTCGGCCGTCTGCACGGTCAGCGTGGCGGGCGCGATGCCACGGTACGGGCGATCGACGCGTGCATAAGCCTCTGGCGCATTCCAGTCGCCGAACAGCGCCTGCAGCTGCTGCCGGGCCGCGTCGATCTCGACGTCGCCCACCAGCGCCACCTGCGCGTGGCTGGTCCCATAGAAACGCTGATGGAATGCGCGGACGTCGTCCATCGTCACGGCGTTGATGTCCGCGATGCGTTCCTGCTGGTTCGGCGCGCGACGCGGATCTCCGGGCGGATACGGGTTTCCATGCTGATCCATGGCACTGGCCGCGACCGCGTCCGGGGCATTGCCCACACGCTCGAGTTCGGCCACGCTTGCGCGCCGCACATCGTCGAGCTCGGTGGCATCGAGGGCCGGCGCGCGCAGGATGTCGCGCAGCACGGGCAAAAACGCCGCAAGATGTTCGCGCTGCGTTTCGAACTGCACCGTTGCGCGATCGGCCTGCGCGGTAATCCGCACGGTGGCGCCGAGTTCGGCCAGCGCATCCGCGAGCTGCTGGCGATCGCGACCGCCAGCCCCGCGCATCAGTGTCGCCGCCGTGAGCGTGGCCGCATAGGTCTTGCCCGTCAGGCTGCCGGCCGTTCCCATGTTCAGCATCATCACACCGGTGACCGTGTTGCCGCGCGTCGGACGGCTCAGCACCGCGAGCTTCATGCCGTTGGGAAAATCAAAACGCTGGGTATGCGCCTCGATGTTCGCCGGCGACGAATCGAACGGCGGCGGTGGCGGAGGCAATGGCCGGCCGTGGTAGCCCGCGAGGACGCGCGGCAGATCCACGGGCGCGGGCATCGCCACGCGCTGGGTCTGCGCCACGGGATACAGCCGGCCCTCCGTGCGATTGGCGGCGCGCAGGTACTGGGCGGCCACGCGCTGCAGATCCTCCACGCGCACACTGTCCACGCGATCGCGCAACAGGAACAGCAATCGCCAGTCGCCCCATGCCACCGACTCGGACAGCTGCATGGTCAGCGTGTCGGAGTTCTTGAACATCGTCGCGATGGCGTTGTGTATCTCCACCCGCACGCGTTCGAGTTCGGTCGCGGTGACCGGATGCGATGCGAGCCCTTCCACCTGCGCGAGCAGCCTGTCGCGCGCGGGCTCCATCGACTGCCCCTTGGGCACCTCGGCGAGAAACAGCACGGTGCCCGGATCGCGCATGGCATCGATCGATGCCGACGCGCTGGTGGCCAGCTTCGCCTCGACCAGGCTTCTGTACAGGCGCCCGCCCGAGGCTCCGGCCATCACTTGCAGCAGCATCCACATCGGCACCGCATCGGGGTGGGCCGCCTGCGGCACGTGGTACATCTCGCCGAGCAGCTGGGTATCGCCAGCGCGGCGCAGCGTCACGGAGCGCTCGCCTTCCTGCGCGGGTTCGGCCGTGACCGCGGTCATCAGCGTGCGATCGGGACGCGGAATAGCGCCGAAATAGGTGGAGACGGTGTCGAGCACCCAGTCCGGATCAAACTTGCCGCCGATCAGCAGCACGGCATTGTCGGGCTGGTAATAGCGCCGATAGAACGCGCGCAGCATCGGAATCGACACGTTCTCCACGTCCTCGCGCGTGCCGATATTGGCCTTGCCGTACGGATGCCACGCGTAGGCGGTGGCATTCAACGCCTGAAGCAGCACCCGGTCCGATCGCGTCTGCCCGATTTCCATCTCGTTGAGCACCACGGGCATCTCGCTGCGCAGGTCGTCCGCCTCGATCCGGCTGTTCACCATCCGGTCCGCTTCCATGCGCAGCAGCCATTCGAGGTTATCCTCGCTCGACGGAAACGTCGCGAAGTAGTTGGTGCGATCGGGCGAGGTGGTGCCATTGGCCATCATGCCGCGACGCGCGAACTCCTCGCGCAGCGCGGTGGCCGTCAGCGTGGCGGTGCCCTTGAACTGCATATGCTCGAGCAGGTGGGCCATGCCGGCTTCCCCACGCCCTTCGTCGCGGCTGCCGACCAGATACGTGATGTTGACGGTCGCGCGCGGCACCGCATCGTCCGGCGCAAGCAGCACGCGCAGGCCGTTGGGAAAACGGTATTCGGTGACGCCCTCGACAGCGGTGACGCGCGTGTAGGCGTCCGTATTGCCTCCGCCGGGCGCGGCGCGCACGGTAGCGCCCCCGCCCAGCGCGAGCACGCATGCAAGCAGCAGGCGAATCGTTCGGCACACGATGGCGGGCACTCCACGAGATCTGGCTCCGTAAAGTTTGCAACCGCGCCCCGGCAAAGTGAATTCAGTTTTTTCGGCGGCGTGTTAACTGGATTTCAACCACGCTTCGCTCAACGCCCACAGCCGCGCCGCCTTGTCCGCATCCCCAAGATACGCGCGCGCCCCGTCCGCAAACGGGTTGTCCGTATCGTTGATCGTCGCGACCGCGCAGTCTTCGAGATAGCGGCCGCCGATCTCGGCGCCCTCGGCCACCACCGCGGCCCACACGGTGGTCGCCGCGGCCTGTGCGACGGACTTCAGGACCGGTGGTGGCAGGCCCGCTTCGGCGCGTGCCTTGCCGACGGTGTCGAACAGCCCCTGCAGCGCTTCCTGCGAGAAATGACGCGGCAGATCGGTGAGGCTGTTTCCCGGCATGACCGACGCCGCCCGCACGCCGCGCTCGCGATGACGCAGGTCGAATTCGAGCGCGAATAGCGCGTTGGCCGTCTTCGACCGGCCGTAGCCGACGAACGGCTCGTACGGCTGCCGATCGAAGTTGGGATCGTCGAGGTCCACATCGGCGACGCGATGCGCCTGCGACGACAGCACGACCAGGCGCCCGTTGTCCGCAAGCAACCGCGCGATGCGCGTGATCAGCGCGAAGTGCCCGAGATGATTGACCCCGAACTGAAGCTCGACGCCATCGGCAGTCTTGCCGAACGGCGGTGCCATGATGCCGGCGTTGGCAATCACGGCATGGAACGGCTGCCCATCGGCGAGCAGGCGATCCGCAGCGGCCCGCACGCTCCGCAGCGAGGCCAGATCGAGGTCGATCAATGCCAGCTGGCCACCGCCGCGCGATGCGGCGTCACGGACCGGCGCCACGACCGGTTCGGCTTTGGCGACATGCCTGACGGTGCCCACCACGCTGGCCCCCCGCGCGGCGAGCGCGCGCGCGGTTTCGAGGCCGATGCCCGACGACACCCCTGTGACAAGAAACCGCTTGCCGGAGAGATCGATGCCCGCGAGGACGTCGTCCGCTGTCGAGGTTGCACCGAAATGCTTGCTCATGATGTTCCTTTGTGATGGTTTGCCGTGTGGTCAGATGCCAAGTCCGCCAGCCACGCTGATGACTTCGCCAGTGATATAGCCCGCGCCCGGCCCCGCCAGGAAGCACGCAAGCGCCGATACTTCCTCGAGCGTCGCGATGCGGCGAACAGGATGCAGGTTCAACAGCGCCTCGGGCACACCATCGCCGAGCACTTCGGCCGCCATATCGGTCGGCATGACGCCTGGCTGAATGACATTGGCGGTGATGTTGCGGCCGCCGAGGTCGCGCGCGACGCCTTTCGCGTAGCCGATCAACGCCGACTTGCTGCCCGCATAATCGGCGGCACCGGCGAACGGAACCCGCGTTCCCAGCAGCGAACCGATAAAGATGATTCGCCCGCCATCGGACAACACCGGCGCGGCCGCGCGCGTCATCGCCACGGTGCCCAGGACGTTGATCTGCCACTGCCGGTCGAGGTTGACGGTATCGAGATCGCGGTCGTCGACCGTCTTGCCCTGCACGGCGATGGCCGCGTTGTTGACGAGCACGTCGAGCCTGCCGAAATGCGCGAGCACCTTGTCCACGAGCGGCCTTGCCGCCGCCGTATCGGCCTGGTCGCTCCGGATGGCCAGTGCCCGCACGCCCTTCGCGCGCAATGTCTGCGCGACGCCTTCGGCCTTGTCGGCCGACGTCACGTAGGTGATGGCCACATCGGCGCCCAGTTCCGCGAACGCCGCCGCGGTCGCCGCGCCAAGTCCGCGCGAGCCACCGGTCACGAGCGCGACCTTCCCTTTCAATGCTCCCTGCATGTACGGCCTCCCTTTCCTTTTATCGTAACGATCATTACGATAACGAACGTTACGTTATGGAAACACGGCGTGTCAAGGCGGCAAGGCCAAAAAAACATAACGGGTGTTACGATACCGGCCGGTACAGGAAGATCGAGGCAACTGGGGTATGGGACGTCACCGCGAATTCGATGTGGAACAGGCGCTGGACGCGGCGCTTCGCGTGTTCTGGCAGAAGGGATATGAAGGGGCGTCCTACGCGGACCTGACGCAGGCAACGGGCGTGGAGCGCCCCGCGCTCTACGCCGCGTTCGGCAACAAGGAGACCTTGTTCCGCCGCGCGCTCGAACGCTACTACGCGCACTATCTCGATTTCTTCGCGGCCGCGCTCGATCTGCCGACCTCGCGCGAAGTGGCCACGGCGATTCTGCGGGGCACGGCCGAGCTCAATACGCGTTACCCCGATCGCACCGGATGCCTCGGTGTCCACGGTGCGCTGGCGGTGTCCGATGACGCGGAGTCGGTCCGCTGCGCCGTGACGGACGCGCGTGCCAGCGGGCAGGCCCTGCTGCAGGCGCGCCTCGAACGCGCGCGCGCGCAAGGAGACTTGCCCGCGTCCGCCAACCCCGCCGCGCTGGCCGCCTACGTTTGTGCCGTGGCCCACGGCATGGCCGTTCAGGCCAAGGCCGGGTTCAGCCGAGAGACGCTGGAAGCCGTCGCCGAACAGGCGCTTGCCACCTGGCCCGCCAGCGCACGAAAGCGCAAATCATGACCGCCGCCTGCTGGCTGCTCTGTCTCCGCTACACGCGGTAATACGCGAGCTCGCCGCCCTGTACCGCATCGAGAGGGCCGCGAAGCCGGAGTTTCACGATTGCACGGAAGTTTTGCGCTACGATGGCGCTTTCGTCCAAGGACACTCCGAAGGATTTCCGCACTTGCCCGACGCCCTGCCCGTCTCCGCTGCCGGTGAATTTCCCACCTTCGAGACATCGGATTTCGCGGGCGAAGGGTCGTTCTACTTCGACCTCGTGCGGCTGGAAGACCGGGACGATATCCCGCGCGGATTCCTGCATCGGCACAACTACTACCATCTGCTCTGGATGACCCGCGCGAGCGGCACGCATATGCTCGACTTCGCGCATTTCGACGTGCGCGACCACGCGGTGTTCTTTCTCTCGCCGGGGCAGGTCCATGCATGGACGTCTTCGGTCAAGCCCTACGGTTACGTGCTGAACTTCAGCACCGACTTCTTCGCGCGGATGTTCCCGCGTGCCGACGATGTCGCGAAGTTCCCGTTCTTCCATCCCACGCGCGGCAACAGCGCGCTCTATCTCTCGCGCGACCAGCATGACGGCATGCTGCCGCTGCTCGACGAGATGGACCGCGAAGCGCGAGATCGCCAGCCCGGTTCCACGGACGTCGTGCAGGCCTGCCTGCTGATCCTGCTCACGCGCCTGCGCCGGCTATGCCCCGACAACGAGCCCGCCGGTGGCGTCGGTCCGCATCAGGCGCTCACGCGGCGGTTCACGATGCTCGTGGATACGCATTACCTGACCTTCGGCACGATTGGCCAGTATGCGGAAGCCCTTTGCGTGAGCGAGCGGCAGCTCAACGACGCCGTCAAGCGGACGCTGGCCCGTACCGCGAGCCAGGTGGTACAAGAGCGCGTGGTGCTGGAAGCGAAGCGCTGGCTCAGCAATACGGAGACGGGCATCGCGGAGATCGCGTTCCGCCTCAACATCGAGGACCCCGCCTACTTCGCGCGGTTCTTCAAGAAGCAGACGGGCCTGACCCCGGGCGATTTCCGCAAGAAGCACTGCCGCCCGCTCTCCTGACCCTCGCCTGACGCCGGCAAACGCCGCGCAAAAAAGTCCAATACATCGTCTGATCCGTCCTAACGCTGCCGTGCGCTGGCTGCGTAAAGTGCCGGGCATGGGGCAAGCGGGACCCGCGTCCGGCCTGCCATAAGAACCAGAAGCACAGGAGACAGACATGTTCAGCGCCATCGCTCCCTTGCGGAGCTTTGCCGTGGCCGCAGCATTGGCCATCACCACGTTCAACGCCATGGCGGACTATCCCGACAAGCCCTTGCGCGTCATCGTACCGTTCGCTGCCGGCGGCGCCACCGACGTCATCGCGCGCACCGTCGCCCAATCGATGTCCACGCGTCTCGGCCAGTCGATCGTCGTGGAAAACAAGGCAGGCGCCAACGGCAATATCGGTGCGGTGTCGGCTGCGCGCGCGGCGCCGGATGGCTACACGCTGCTCATGGCCACGTCGAGCCATGCGATCAACGCCTCGCTCTACCAGAAGCTCGACTACAGCCTGACGAAAGACTTCGTGGGCCTGTCGAATCTCGCCTCCGTACCGCTGCTGCTGGTGGTGAATCCGTCGGTACCGGCCAAGTCCGCGAGCGAACTCGCCGCCTATGCGAAAGCCAATGCCGGCCGCGTCAACTATGCGTCGGGCGGCACCGGCACGGCATCGCATCTGGCCGGCGAGCAATTCGCCACGCTGACGGGGGCGAGGATGACCCACGTCGCCTACAAGGGCGGCTCGCAGGCGCTCAATGACGTCATGGGCGGCCAGGTGCAGGTCATGTTCGCCAACCTGCCCGAGGTCCTGTCGCAGGTCCAGGGCGGCAAGCTGCGCGCGCTCGCCGTCACCGGCAACAAGCGCCACGCCGCACTGCCCGACGTGCCCGCGTTCTCGGAGACACCGTACGCCGGCATGACCGCGCGCTCGTGGTTCGGCCTGTTCGTGCCGGCCGGCACGCCGCCCGCCGTCGTCGAGAAACTCTCGCAGGCGATCGTCCAGAGCGTGGCCGACCCCGCCGTGAAGGAACGCCTGAAAGGCCTTGGTGCCGACCCGGTCGGCGACGACCAGCCCTCGTTCCAGAAATACGTGAATCAGGAAGTGTCGCGCTGGGCCGTGCTCGTCAAGCAGTCCGGCGCCACCGTCGATTGATTTCACCCCCCATTCGCCATCCTTCGAGGAATCCCATGCTGTACGACGTACGCACCTATACCTGCCGCCCCGGCACGATCAAGAAACACCTGGCGCTGTACGCCGAGCACGGCTACGCGATCCAGAGCCGCCATCTGGGCAAACCGCTGGCCTACATGCAGACGGACGCCGGTAACGTCAACAGCTACACGCATATCTGGGTGTACGACAGCGCAGCCGACCGCGAAGCCAAGCGCCAGTCGCTGCAGAAGGATCCGGCCTGGGTCGAATACCTGAAGCTGAGCGCGGAAGCCGCATATCTCGTCAGCCAGGAAAACAAGCTGATGACGCCGGTATCGTTCTTCCAGCCGTGAGTCCCAACCTGTGACCTCTTAACCGGCGACATCCTCGTCGCCGGAGAACTTTCGCAGCAGCCGCAGGAACTCGTTGAACTCCTCGGTCGTGAAGTCCTGCAACCGGTGATTGAGCACGTCGGGCGTGACATCGGGAATGCGCTTCGCGACCTCGGTGCCCTTGCGTGTGAGCAGCACATGCACGACGCGCCGGTCCTCCTCGCTACGCTGGCGCCGCACCATCTCCTTGCTCTCGAGCTTGTCGAGCATGCGCGTGGTGAGGCCCGTGTCGATGCCAAGCGCCTTGCTGATCTCCAGCGGCGTCGTCACCTCGCCGCGCGCCAGCGCCAGCAGGATGCCCATCTGCTGGCCCGTTATCTCGAGCGGGCGCAGCGCCGCATCGACCTCCATCAGCAGGCCATTGCGGGCCTTGTTCAAAAGAAAGCCGATGCTTTCCGTCAGCTCGTAGTTCTTGCGGGTGTAGTGCTTCACGGCGGCTTGAACGGTCTCGGACGACATGGAGCCCCCAATATATCTGATCTGTCAATCAATGGACCGGGGAAGGCTCACGCGACCTCCAGCCCCAGCACCTTTGCCGTCGACGCCCGAATCGCCATGCACGCATTGGCATCGGTTTTCAGATCGATCCCGTAGGTCGGAATGATGTTGCGCAGCTTGTCCGTCCACCCGCCGCTCTTCAGTTGCCGATCGAAGCATGCCTCCAGCACCTTCACCGCGATGGCTGCCGCGGTCGAGGCACCCGGGGATGCCCCGAGCAGCGCGACGATGGACTTGTCTGCGCTCGCGACCAGTTCGGTACCGAACTCCAGCGCGCCCGAGTGGTTCGGCTCCGGCTTGATGATCTGCACCCGCTGGCCCGCCACCGCTTCGACCCACTGTTCGCGCCGCGCGCCCGGATAGAAATCCCTGAGCGTGGCGAACTGATGCGCGCCCGTTTGCAGGACCTGTCCGATCAGGTATTCGGCCAGCTGCAGGTTGTCGCGCGCCACCGCCAGCATCGGCAGCACATTGCCAGGTTCGATCGAACGGAACAGGTCGAAGTACGACCCGTGCTTGAGGAACTTGCTCGAGAAACCGGCATAGGGGCCGAACAGCAGCGACCGCTTGCCCTGCACGATGCGCGTGTCGAGATGCGGCACCGACATCGGCGGCGAGCCGTGCGCGGCCTTGCCGTAGACCTTGGCATGATGACGCGCGGCGATATCGTCCGCGTCGCAACGCAGCCAGATCCCGCTGACCGGGAAGCCGCCGTATCCGTGTCCCTCGGGAATATTCGCGCGCTGGAGCAGATCGAGCGCGCCCCCGCCCGCACCGATGAATACGAAGCGCGCGGTCACCGTACGCTGCGCGCCGCTGGCTTCGTCCACGGCCGTCACACGCCATCGTTGTCCGTCCGCACGGGCAAGCGCCGTCACACGATGGCGGTAATGGACGGCAAAGCCGCCACTCGCCTGCAGATGCGCCACCAGCAGATGGGTCAGCGTGCCGTAGTCCACGTCCGCGCCCGAGTTGATGCGCGTGGCCGCGACGGGCTGCTTCCCGTCCCGGCCCTCCATGATCAGCGGCGCCCATTCGCCGATCTGCCCATGGTTCTCGCTATAGGCCATGCCGTGATAGCAGTGGTGCGCCGACATCGCCTTGAACCGCGCGCGCAGAAAGTCCACGTTCTCCTCGCCCCATACGAAACTCATATGCGGGCAGGCGTGCAGAAAGGCTTGCGGATCCGCGATCGCGCCGCTGGACACGAGATACGCCCACAACTGCCGCGAGAGGTCGAACTCGGTGTTGACCTCCAGCGCCTCGTGGATATCGATGCTGCCATCCGCGCGCTGCGGGGTGTAGTTGAGCTCGCAGTTGGCGGCATGCCCGGTACCCGCGTTGTTCCAGGCCTGCGAACTCTCCTGCCCGCAATCGCCAAGCGTCTCCAGCATGACCAGTTGCAGCGACGGCTCGAGGTTCTTCAGCAGCGTGCCGAACGTCGCGCTCATGATGCCCGCGCCAATCAGCACGACGTCCGTGCTTTCGGTATCGCTTCCGCTCATGATGGTGCCCCCTTCCCTTCGCCGGCCACGAACCGAAGCGGCGTGCCTTCCTGATACACCACGTAGGCGCGGCGCCACGGCTGATCGTCCAGCAGCCGCCACGTATGGCCGGATCCACTGTTGTCCTGGGCAAGCAGGACATCGCCGGGACGGATCACGAACGTCGCGCCGGATTTCGTCTCGAACTCGAGCGTGCCCGACAGCGTGATCACATAACGCGGCACGGGATCCTGATGCCACGCGTAAGAGCCGCCCGAGCGCGTTTCCTGGAACGACAGCGCCGTCACGGCGACCGGCTGGCCCACCGCATCGCCACGAGCGCCCTCCACGAGTTCGAGGTGACCTTCCTCGAATAGCGAGTTGCCGTCCTCGCCGGTCCACATACGCACACATCGGATCATCGCGATACTCCTTTCGATTCGAAGAGACGGTGAGGCGAACTGGGGAAGGACGCCAGCGCGAGGCAAAGACCGGCCGCAATCGCGGTGGTGACGACCATGGCGGTCACCGCCAGCCCGAGCGTGCCGGCGACCACCGCCAGCGGCGCGTGTTCGCCAGCGTTCATCAGCTGCAGCCCCCCGATGGCCGCGCGAAACGCGTAGGCTCCCGGGATCATCGCCACGACACCCGGAAACGCGAACGTCACCGCGGGCACGCCGATGCGATGGGCGAGCGCCCGCGCCAGCAACGTGGCGATAAACGCCGCGGCCAGCGATGCCGCCGCGAGCCCGACCCCGAGCGTCTCCAGTTCCGTGCGCAGGCCATGCCCGACCATCGCGCAGACGATGCACGCCCATGCCATGCGCGGCGGTACGTTGAAGAGCAACGCATAGCCTGCGCCGGCCAGCGCGGAAAACAGAAAGTCCTCGCCCACGGTCAGCATGACCGACGGCGCATTCAGCGGCAGGTCGTCGTTGAACAGGCCCGCGGCGAGCAGCAGGCCCAGCGCGATCGCGAGCACGATCGCGGTCCCGGTCAGCAATCGCGCGATGCCCACGCCGGCATGCCCCGACAGCGTGTCCCGAATGCCGTTGAGCAGCGGCACGCCGGGCACGAGAATCATCCCGGCGGCCACGAGGCAAAGCGTCGGCGACGTGCCCGGAAACAGCCGCATGCCGACGGCGCCGACGGCACCGCCCACGAACGCGCAGATCGCCGCGCCCGCCACGGCGTTCATCTGTAGGCGTCCGAGCGCCATGCGCAATGCCTGCGTCGCCATGCCGACGACGAGCGAGACCGCGACCACCTCCCATGCGCCGCCGAACAGCCGCGCGAGCGATGCCGCGGCAACGCCCACCCCCACGATGACGATCCAGTGCGGATAGCCCGGGCGCTCCCATGGCAGGCGATCGAAGACCGCGGTATCCAATGCCGCCGGGTCCTGGCTATCGGCAGGCCCGCGGCGCAGCATGTCCGCGAGCACGGCGAGCGTGCCGACGTTGACGGCGGCGCCCGTGAACGTGGCGCCCACCTTCGTGCGGAATCCGGCTTCGTTTTCGAGCGTGAGCACGAGCCCGTCCACACAGACGAGCACATGCGCACGGTAGCCCATGCGCGTGGCCAGCGCCGCCATCGCGGCGCTCGTATGCGCGGCATCGGCACCGTTCGCCATCATCGAACGGCCAAGCCGCAGCGCGACATGTGCCACCTGTGCAACGTGTTCTACAGGTGCGGATCGGTCCGTCGCGGCCAGTGCGTGCGTATCGAGATCAAGCCCCGGCGAGTCCATGGCCGACCATGTCGAGCGGCTTGATCGTGCGATCGAACAGGGCCTCGTCCACTTTGCCCGAGGCAAGCGCGGCCTGCCTGAGCGTCAGGCCCTCGGCAATGGCCGTCTCCGCGATATGCGCGGCGTTCTGGTAGCCGATGACGGGCGACAGCGCCGTCACCAGCATGACGCTGCCTTCCACGTACTGCTGGATCTTCTCGCGGTTGATGTCGGTGCCTTCCACCGAATACTTGCGGAACTTGTCGCAACCGTCGGCAAGGATGCGCGCGGAGTGCAGAAAGTTGTTGATGATCACGGGCCGCATCGCATTGAGCTCGAAGTTGCCCTGGCTACCGGCGAAAGCCACCGCCGAGTCGTTGCCCATCACCTGCAGGCAGATCATGACCATCGCCTCGCACTGCGTGGGATTCACCTTGCCAGGCATGATCGACGACCCCGGCTCGTTGTCGGGCAGCTTGAGCTCGCCGAGCCCGCAACGCGGCCCCGACGCCAGCCAGCGCATATCGTTGGCGATCTTCATCAGCACGACGGCCAGGTTCCGCAGCGTACCGTGCGCGCGGACCATCGCGTCGAGCGAGCCCTGTGCGGCGAACTTGTTCGGCGCGGTGATGAACGGCTTGCCGGTCAGTTGCGCGATCTGGGCGGCAACGGCCTCGGAAAAGCCCTTCGGCGCATTGAGCCCCGTGCCCACCGCCGTGCCCCCTACCGCGAGCTGATAGAGCCCGCCACGGCAGCCCTCGATATCGGCAATCGCATCGCGGATCTGCGCGGCCCAGCCATGCCATTCCTGCCCGACCGTCAGCGGTACCGCGTCCTCCAGATGCGTGCGGCCGATCTTGACGACGTCCTTCCACCCTTCGGCCTTGCGCTCGATCAGGTCCGCCAGCTCGCTGACCCGCGGCAACAGCACGGCGTCGATCATCTCGACAGATGCGATATGCATGGCGGTGGGAAACGTATCGTTCGACGATTGCCCCATGTTCACGTCGTCGTTGGGGCCAACGGGTTCCTGCGTGCCGAGCGTTCCGCCGAGCAGCTGGATGGCCCGGTTGGAGAGCACCTCGTTGACGTTCATGTTGCTCTGCGTGCCGGAGCCCGTCTGCCAGACGTACAGCGGATAGTGATCGTCGAGCTTGCCGGCGATGGTCTCGTCCGCGGCGCGCACGATCGCCGCCTTCTTCCACTCTGGCAGGCGTCCCGCGGCATGGTTGACCAGCGCGCACGCCTTCTTGACGTAGCCGTACGCGTGATAGACGGCTTTCGGCATGCGGTCGTCGCCGATCGCGAAGTGCTGCAACGAGCGTTGTGTCTGCGCGCCCCAGTATCGGTCCGCCGGCACCTCGACCTCGCCCATGCTGTCGAACTCCCTTCGCATGCCTGTTGCGGTGAGCCCGATTGGGACGTCGCGGAGGACAGGTGTCGAAGGACTGGAGTTCATGATGGGGCTCCCAAGGTCGGACGATGTTTGAGTCTAGTACAGATGCGGACATCACAAACCCTATTACACTCCCCCGATGCGCGATCATCCGCTCGAAATCCCCGCCGACGCTCTTGTCTGCCACTACTGGCAGGGCGAGCGGTTACGCAGCCGCTCAGTGAGTCACCTCGTGCTCTCGGGCGTCGTCGATATTCCCGAGGCACCCGCCCGTCTGCGCGCCGACTGGGAACGCGAGATCTCGCAGCATATGACGCTCGACCCCGGCGACGTCGACCAGCTGCCGCTGGCAAGGGCCCGCACGCGCTGGCCCGATTTCGCGCAATGCGTGCGCGCGGCATCCGGCTGGACCGCCGGGCTCGGCCTGGATGGCCTGCTCGCCGAAAGCGATATCGCGCTCATGGTCTGCCGCGGGGCGCGGTATCACCACGATGGCGACTACGGCGGCATGGCGTTCTGCAATCTGTTTGTCGGCGAGGACAAGGGGCAGGACGTGCATTTCCCCTGGCTAGGCCTGCGCATACCGCTGCAGCGCGGCACGATGCTCGTCTTCGATACCTGCCAGCCGCATGCGGTCATCGCGCGCGGCGGCGAGGGATTCAACCCGGCCGATTTCCCGCCGGACCGCGACGACACGCAGCCGTTTCTCACTTGGGAGTTGCCGATCGAGGATCCGCGCGTCGCGCGGGCGCTGCGGATCGACTTCGATATCGACGCGGCCACATCGGCCACGCTGGCGGAAGGACAGTTGCGGCGGGGGGACCAGCGCGTGGCCGTACGTCCCGACTCGGGGGAGTTATTTCTCTCTTGACAGAAATAACCGAAAGCCTAGAATACGTCGCATGGAACTGAAACCGATCGCCGAACGTTTCGTGCTGCACTGGGGAGAGATGGGCTCGCGCTGGGGCGTGAACCGCACCGTCGCCCAGGTCCACGCGCTGCTCTACCTTGCGGGCCGTCCGATGGACGCGGAAGAGATCACGGTGACGCTCGGCGTGGCGCGATCCAACGTCAGCAACAGCCTCAAGGAACTCCAGTCGTGGCACCTCGTGCGCGTGGTGCACCTCAAGGGCGAACGGCGCGATTTCTTCGAGACGTCCACCGATGTCTGGGAACTGTTCAAGCTGATCGTGGCGGGACGCCGGCAGCGCGAGATCGATCCGACGGCGGTGGCATTGCAGGAATGCCTCGACAATCCGGAAATCGACAAGGAAGACGAAGGCACGCGGCAGCGCATCGAGGAGACGCTGAAGTTCATCGAGACGATGAGCACGCTTTCCGACGAGATGCTGCGGCTGAAGCCGGAAACACTGATGAAGACGCTCGGCGTCACGGCGAAGATCAGCAAGGCCGTGCGGCGCCGCGGCTGATGCGGTAACCCCGACCACCATCGTCGAGTCGCAGGCCAGCCGCTTCGAGGCGCTGCATCATCGCGCGCCCGCCGCGCTGTTCCGTGCGTGCGCGGCGGCGGGCGTCGCACGCGTGATACAGGTCTCGGCGCTCGGCGCGGCCACCGGCACCACGCCGTACTTCCGCAGCAAGCATGCCGCCGATGAGGTGTTGCGCGGATTGCCGGTGCCGTGGCAAATCCTCTATCCATCGCTCATCTATGCCGACGATGGCGACTCGGCCGCGATGTTCCGCAGCCTGGTCACGCTGCCCGTCATTCCCGTCCCCGACCTTGGCGACGCGCAGTTCCAGCCCGTGCATATCGACGACGTCGCCGATGCGGTGGTCGCGGCCATCGATCCCGCCACGCCGGCCGGGCAATCGTTCGAGCTCGTCGGCACGCGCCGCGTATCGTATCGGGCGATGCTTGCGGCCTACCGCCGCGCCATGGGGCTCTCCCGCGGGGTCTGGGTCACCATCCCGTCCCCGGCGATGTCCATCGCCGCCCGCATGGCGGGACGGATTTCCGGCTCGACGCTCACCCCCGACAACTGGCGCATGCTGCGTGCCGGCAGCAGCGGCGATCCCCGCGCGATCACCGCACTGCTCGGCCGCGCACCGTTGCCGATCGAACGGTTCATCGCGCCCGCCGACGCCGCCGACCTGCGCCAGCGTGCGCTGGCCACGTGGCGCACGCCACTGCTGCGCGCCGTGCTCGCGATCGTCTGGCTGGCCACCGCGCTCACGCTGTTCGCGTATCCGCGCGATGCCAGCCTCGCCCTGCTCGCGGCGGTCGGGTTGCAGGGCGATGCGGCCAACGTCGCCCTCTACGGTGCCATTGGCGTGGATGCCGCCATCGGCATCGCGTGCCTGGTCTGGCCGCGTCGCGCGGGATGAAGCCCACGTCGCGGTGAGGGCATTGATAGGGACGAAACTGGCTCTGATAGTATACCCCCCTACCCTATTTTCGATGCCCCATGAGCCACACGATCCACGACAAGCAGAAGCTGCTCAATCGCGTCCGCCGCATCCGCGGACAGATCGATGCCATCGAGCGTGCGCTCGAGGAGGAGAAGGGCTGCATGGACGTGCTGCAGCAGATCACGAGCTGCCGCGGGGCGATGAATGGGCTGCTGACGGTGGTGCTCGAGGACCATATCCGCACGCATCTGACCGATGCCGAGCCCGCCGAAGACGGTGAGGCCAACGCGCGCGAGCAACTGATCGAAGTCGTTCGCAGCTACTTCAGGTAAGCAGGATTTCGCCATGCATACGCACGACCTTTCCCCCTGGACGCACACGCACGTCTTCGACGCCGGCAACCGCGCGGCCGAGCGCGGCACACGGCTCGTCATGGTCATTACCGCGGTCACGATGTTCGTCGAGATCGCCGCGGGCCTGTGGTTCAACTCCATGGCGCTGCTCGCCGACGGCTGGCATATGAGCTCGCATGCGCTGGCCATCGGCCTCAGCGCGTTCGCGTATGCGGCCGCCCGCCGTTATGCCGGCGACGCGCGCTTCACGTTCGGCACGTGGAAGATCGAAGTGCTGGCCGGCTTTGCGAGCGCCATCTTCCTGCTGGGCATTGCCGCGCTCATGGTGTTCGGCTCCGTCGAGCGCATGATCAGTCCGCAGGCCATCCACTACAAGGAAGCGATGGCCGTGACCGCCATTGGCCTCGTCGTCAATCTGGCGTGCGCGATGATCCTTGGCGGCGCCCATGGCCACGATCACGGGCACGCTCATGGCCACAACCATGGCCACGGGCACCATCACGACCACGCGCACGACCTGAACCTTCGCTCGGCCTACGTCCACGTGCTGGCCGACGCGGCCACGTCGGTGCTCGCCATCCTTGCCCTCGCGGGCGGCTGGCTGTTCGGGTGGGGCTGGCTCGATCCGGTCATGGGCATCGTCGGCGCCGTGCTGGTCGGCGTGTGGGCCTTCGGCCTGCTGCGGCAGACCGGCGTGGTGCTGCTCGACCGCGAAATGGATCATCCCGTCGTCGCCGAGATCCGCGAGGTGCTGGCGTCGTTCAACGTCGGCCCCGAAGGCACGCAGGTCGCCGACCTCCATGTGTGGCGCGTGGGCAAGGACAAGTTCTCCTGCGCGATCAGCCTCGTGACCCATGACGCCGACCTGTCGCCGGCGCGCGTGCGGAACGCCCTGCGCATCCACGAAGAGATCGTCCACGTGACCGTGGAGATCCATCGCTGCGCCGACTGACGCAAGAAAAAATGGCCCGTCGCGGATGACGGGCCATCTTTACTACCCCTGCGTGACGTCCGCAGTTACTTCCTCAGATCGAACCGGTCCAGGTCCATCACCTTGGCCCACGCGGCAACAAAGTCCTTGACGAGCTTGTCCGCCCCATCCTCGCTCGCATAGACCTCGCTCAACGCGCGCAACTGCGCATGCGAACCGAATACGAGGTCCACGCGCGAGGCCGTCCATTTGACCGCGCCGGTCTTCCGATCCTTCCCTTCGTACACATCGCGCGACACGGGTTTCCATTCCACGTTCATGTCGAGCAGGTTGCGGAAGAAGTCGTTGGTCAGCGTACCCGGACGATCGGTGAACACACCGTGCTTGTCGCGTCCCACATGCACATCGAGCACACGCAGGCCGCCGATCAGCGCCGTCATCTCCGGCGCGGTGAGCGTCAGCAGCTGCGCCTTGTCGATCATCATGTGCTCGGCCTCGACACGCACCCGCGGATTGATGTAGTTGCGGAACGCATCGGCCAGGGGTTCCAGCGCGCCCATCGAATGCGTGTCGGTCTTGTCCTGCGACGCATCCATGCGGCCCGGCGAGAACGGCACGGTCACCTTGGTACCCGCGCTTTCCGCGGCCTTCTCGATACCCGCCGCGCCCGCGAGGACGATGAGGTCGGCCAGCGAGACCTTCTTGCCGCCCGACTGCGCGCCATTGAAGTCCCGTTGCACACCTTCGAGCGCCTGCAGCACCTTGCCGAGTTCGTCGGGCTCGTTGGCGATCCAGTCCTTCTGGGGTGCCAGACGAATGCGCGCGCCATTGGCACCGCCGCGCTTGTCGGAGCCGCGGAACGTCGAGGCCGAGGCCCACGCGGTCTTCACGAGCTGCGAGACCGACAGGCCCGTCGCGAGGATCTTCTGCTTGAGTGCCGCCACGTCGCCGTCATTGACGAGCGGATGATCGACCGCGGGAATCGGGTCCTGCCACAGCATTTCCTCGGCGGGGACTTCCGGACCGAGGTACCGCGCGCGCGGCCCCATGTCGCGATGCGTCAGTTTGAACCACGCCCGGGCAAACGCATCGGCAAAGGCCGCCGGATCGTCCTTGAACTTGCGCGAGATCGGCTCGTAGACCGGATCGAAGCGCAGCGACAGGTCGGTCGTCAGCATCGTCGGCTTGAGCTTCTTCGACGGATCGTAGGCATGCGGCACGGTTTCGGGGCCGTCCTTCGCGACCCACTGGTGGGCACCCGCCGGGCTCTTGGTGAGTTCGTACTCGTAGCCGAACAGGTTCTCGAAGAAGCCACCGCCCCACTTGGTCGGTGTGGTCGTCCACGTGACTTCGAGCCCGCTGGTGATGGTGTCGGCGCCCTTGCCCGTGCCGAACGAACTCTGCCAGCCAAGCCCCTGCAACTCGAGCGGCGCGCCCGCGGGTTCGGCTCCGACGTTACTGGCCGGGCCGGCACCGTGCGTCTTGCCGAATGTATGGCCGCCGGCGATCAGCGCCACGGTCTCCTCGTCGTCCATCGCCATGCGGCCGAACGTCTCGCGGATATCGTACGCGGCTGCCAGGGGGTCCGGATTGCCGTCGGGTCCTTCCGGGTTCACGTAGATCAGGCCCATCTGCACCGCGGCGAGCGGATTCTCGAGATGGCGTCCCGGATCGTTACGGCTGACTTCCTGCCCGTGCATGTCCTTGTCGGCCACGAGCACGGCCGCGTCGTCGTACTTGCCCGCCGCGCCCTTGCCATAGCGCACGTCACCGCCGAGCCACGTCTTCTCGTCGCCCCAGTTGACGTCCTGATCGGGTTCCCACGTATCCTCGCGGCCGCCGGCAAACCCGAGCGTCTTGAAGCCCATCGACTCGAGCGCGACGTTGCCGGTCAGGATCATCAGATCGGCCCACGAAATCTTCTGCCCGTACTTCTGCTTGATCGGCCATAGCAGGCGCCGTGCCTTGTCCAGGCTGACGTTGTCCGGCCAGCTGTTGAGCGGCGCAAAGCGCTGCTGCCCGCGTCCGCCGCCTCCCCGGCCGTCACCGATCCGATAGGTACCGGCGCTATGCCAGGCCATGCGAATAAACAACCCGCCGTAGTGGCCGAAATCCGCCGGCCACCAGTCCTGCGAATCGGTCATCAGCGCGGTCAGGTCTTTCTTGACCGCCGCGAGGTCGAGGCTCTTGAACGCCTCGGCGTAATTGAAATCCTTGCCCAGGGGATTGGACTTGTCGGAATGCTGGCTCAGCAGGTCCAGCCGCAATTGTTTTGGCCACCAGTCCTTGTTGGTGGTGCCGCCACCGGCGGCATGGTTGAAGGGACACTTTTCGTCAGACATGCTCTCTCCTTTGGGGGACTACCGCACGTAGTTCTGATGATTCCGCGTCAACGCAAAATATAGGTGAGATGCCGCGTCAACAACATGTGAGGATAGCAATCGCCTCGATAGCGCATTGCTATGACGCCTGTTTGAATGCGTGCCCGTGGTGGGGTTAGTCCCCACCGAATGCTGCGCGGCACCTGACCTATAGTGGGCTTACGCAAGACAACTGCAGCGATCACGCTCGGAGGTTGCGTCATGACCATGGCCACCACGCTGGCGCGGAGCCTTACCCGCAAGCAGGTCCGCTTTGAAACCGTGCGCCGCGCCCGCGGCCCGGATCCCGTGCAAGACACGCATATTCCGGGCGATCGGCTGGCCCGGGCCGTACTGCTGGAGGACGATCGCGGCTACGTCATCGCGGTGCTGCCCTCCACGCATCGATTGCGATTGTCGGAAATCTGCGCGCAGAGCGGCCGCGCGCTCCGGCGTGTGCATGGCGACGGCGTGCGCGAGGTGTTCCGCGACTGCGCGTTCAATGCCCTGCCCCCGATCGGCATGCTGCATCGCACACCGACGTGGGTCGACGACAGCCTGCTGCTGCATGGCGACGTCTACTTCGAGTCCGGCGACCGGGAAGAAGTCGTGCATATGACCACCGCGGAGTTCGGCGCGCTGCTGGCCGATGCGCGGCACGGGCATTTCTCGCATCGGTCGATGTAGACCGCGCCGCACTCCGTAACTTTCAATAAAACACGTTGAAGGTTACGTTGGCGGCGAACGGGAATACAATGGTGCGCTCTTCCTGGAGGCACCATGGCATCTCACGCCCCCCACGCCCATCCCGCGCCGCACGCCGATGACGTGCACACGCTTCCGCGCGTGCTCGCGGACCACGTCGCCCTCGACCTCATCAACACGGTGGGACTCGTCGATGGCGCACCCGTCGACTATTGGCAATCCGATGCCGATGTCATGCACTGGCTCGGCCGCACGGGCCTGCTGCCGGAAGGCGCGCCCGCCAGGACGCCACCCAGGGGCCTGCTGGACGCCGCGCGCGCATTGCGCGAACCGCTGCGGCAGGCAATCGCGCGCCGCAAGGCAGGCAAGAAGCTCGACCTTGCCTGGCTCAACGGCGCCCTTTCCGCCGGGGGCAGTCACCTCGCCACGCAGATCGACGCGGACGGCAGCGTGATCATGACGCGCGTCTATCCGATGGAAACCGCCGGTCACTATCTCGTCCCGCTCGCCGAGGCCATTGCCGACCTGTTTGTCCATGGCGATTTCGACCTCGTCAGAAAATGCGAAAGCGACAACTGCATCCTCTGGTTCTATGACCGCACGCGCTCGCATCGTCGACGTTGGTGCAGCATGGCGCTCTGCGGCAATCGCCACAAGGTGGCCGCCTTCAGACGCCGCGAGGCGGGCGACGCCGAGGGCTGATCCAGTGTAACCTTCTAAAAATGATTTGACAGGTTACGCAAAGTCTCTAGAATTCGTTCCCAAGCGGCAACGACGCCGTCCCACGAACCCATTCCGGAGCGAGCCATGCGCACGAACGTACAACCCGATTCGACCGTGCAGTATCGATTTGCCGACGCCGACGGCGTCCGCGTGTTCTATCGCGAGGCCGGCGACGCCAGCCTGCCCACGATGCTGCTGCTGCACGGCTACCCGAGCTCGTCGCACCAGTTCCGCCACCTGATTCCGCAGCTTGCGCAGCGCTTCCACGTGATTGCGCCGGACCTGCCCGGCTTTGGCTTCACCGAAGTGCCGGCGTCGCGCGGCTATCGCTATACGTTCGACGATCTGGCAAAGACGCTGGAAGCGTTCGTGGACGCCGTTGGCCTGCAGCGCTATGCAATGTATGTGTTCGACTACGGCGCGCCGACGGGCCTGCGGCTGGCGGTTGCGCATCCGGAGCGCGTGACGGGCCTCGTGTCGCAGAACGGCAATGCGTATCTGGAAGGGCTGGGCGATGCATGGGCACCGATCCGCAACTACTGGGCGGACCCGAGCGCGCCAACCGCAAGATCGTGGCCGACGCGGTGCTGCATTTCGAAGGGACCAGGTGGCAGTACGTGCACGGCGTGGCAAACCCGGACAGCGTCGCGCCCGAGTCCTATGCGCTGGACGCGGCGCTGCTGGAGCGCCCCGGCAACAAGGATATCCAGCTCGACCTGTTCCTCGATTACGCGAACAACCTCAAGCAATACCCGGCCTTCCAGGCATTCTTCCGCGACGCACAAATTCCGACGCTGGTGATCTGGGGCAAGAACGATCCGTTCTTCATCCCGCCCGGCGCGGAAGCCTATCGGCGCGACAATCCCAATGCCGTGGTCGAATTGCTCGACACGGGCCACTTCGCGCTGGAGACGCACGGCGAGTACATCGGCCGGCGCATCATCGACGTGCTAGGCAAGTAAGCTCAGGCGCCGTCGCGTGCCATTCGCGCGCGCCGTGCGAGCTCCTTCTCGCTCGGCGCGACGGTCTCGAACGTTCCGACCTTCACGCCGCCGGACGGTTCGTAGGTGCTCATCACCACGCCGGTCGTGGATGCCAGCGAATGCACGAGCCGCAGGCCGGCGGGCGTCGCGGTGGATTCGAACAGCCGTTTGCCTCGGCCGAGCACGACCGGAAACGTCCACACGTTGTACTCGTCGATGAGGTTGGCCGCCTGCAGGGTCTGGATCAGGTTGCCGCTGCCGATGATCTGGAGGTCCTGCCCCGCCTGCGCCTTGAGCGCGGCCACGGCCGTCGCGACGTCGCCGCGCAGCAGCGTCGAGTTATTCCAGCCGACTTCGGAGAGCGTGTGGGATGCCACGTACTTGCGCGCGGCGTTGAGCGTCCGCGCGATCGGGTCATCCGCCGATTGATACGGCCAGTAGCCGTCGAAGATTTCGTAGGTCTTGCGGCCCAGGAGCAGTTCGCGGTCCTTGCCGTCGAAGCCGCGCATGTCGCGGCCCATGACCTCGTCCCAGAACGGGAAGGTCCAGCCGCCGTGGGCAAACCCGCCGGTGGGATCTTCCTCGGGGCCGCCCGGCGCCTGCATGACGCCGTCCAGCGAGACGAAAGTGGATGCGATGAGTCTTCTCATGGTGCAACTCCGCTTCGATCGAAGAGCGCACCATTCTACATGCCGTCTATTGGAGCAACGCGAGCAGTCCGTCGGGCCTCCTTCCCGCGATGGTCGCCTCCGCGGACATCGTCGTCTTCCCCGTGGACTGCATCGACCACGATTCGGTCGGCATGCTCAAGCGCATCTGCCAGAAGCAGGGCATCGACTACCACCCGGTGCGCAGCGCCAGCGTGGCCAGCTTCGTGGAGTTGCTCGCGCGATTGCCGTGAGCTGGCGGGACCGTTGCGGGTCTCTGTCACAATGTTTCCACTCGGCCGCGATGCAGCGTTTCGAGGCGCGCGCGCGGACCAATCTGCGGCGGGGCATCGCGGCGCTGGAAACCCTTTCGGAATAGTCGGGCACTCTCAATGTCCCGGAACAATTGAATTGCGACGGACCCCGATGATCATTGGCGGTCCGTTGACCAGAATGACAGGCATCCCATCTCGCTCCAGGAGCCTGTCATGCTGACCGCCGCCGCTGAAAGACCGCCGCAATCGAACCCCGGGTTCTCGCGCATGTTCGCCCCGGGCCAACTGACGCTCGGCGTGCTGTTCGCGATCGAGTCGTATCCCGGCGATGCGCCCA
The DNA here is from genome assembly GCF_038440175.1 of Cupriavidus sp. OTU4054. Lineage (NCBI taxonomy): Bacteria > Pseudomonadati > Pseudomonadota > Betaproteobacteria > Burkholderiales > Burkholderiaceae > Cupriavidus > Cupriavidus sp. OTU4054. The sequence continues at coordinate 48,326 of NZ_JASATF010000024.1, read as the reverse complement.
CGATGAAGAACCAGATTCGCCTTGCGCGTCTTGCCGAGTCGGCCGGCTTTGCATCGCTCGGCGTGCGCGACGTGCCGTTGCGCGATCCGTCGTTCGGCGACCTCGGGCAGATCTACGATCCGTTCTCGTGGCTGGGTTATGTGGCAGGACAGACCTCGTCGATTGCGCTGTTCACCGCGGCCATCGTGCTGCCGCTGCGCCATCCGCTGCATACGGCCAAGTTCGCGGCGAGCATCGACCGGCTATCCGATGGCCGCCTCGTGCTCGGTATCGCCTCGGGCGACCGCGCCATCGAGTTCCCGGCGTTCGGCGTCGATCATGCGAACCGCGGCGCGCTGTTCCGCGAACAGGTGGCGTTCCTCGAGACCGCGTGGGGCCAGAACTTTCCGCGCATCAGCAGCCCGTATGGTCTGCTCGACGGCGCCGATCCCGTGCCCAAGCCCGTGGCACGGCGTGTGCCGCTGATCGTGACCGGCAACAGCCAGCAATCGGTGGATTGGATCGCGCGCAAGGCCGATGGATGGATCACCTATCCACGCCGGCTCGATATGCAGACCGAACTCATCCGCAACTGGCACGATACGGTGGAGACGGTCGCCCCCGGCGCGTTCAAGCCCTTTGCGCAGCCCTATCACATCGACCTCGTCGCCGACCCCGACGTGTCGCCCACGCCGATCCACGGCGGACACCGGCTCGGGCGCAGCTGGTTGATGCGCCATCTGGAAGCGCTCGAACGCGCGGGCGCCAATCACGTGCTGTTCAACCTCAAGTACGGCAGCCGTCCCGCCGAAGCGGTACTCGAGGAGATCGCGACGCACGTGGTGCCGCGATTCCCCGCGCTGGCCGATGTCAGCCAGCCTTGACCTGCGCGATCACGACCAGGATCACGGCGGCGTTGCCGGGCTGTTGCGTCTGCGAGTACGCGGCGCGCGCATGCCCCGCCTTCTCGCCAAGCACATCGGCGAACAGGTCGGATGCGCCGTCGAGCACGGCCGGCTGATCGAACGAGCCCGGCGCGCTGGTCACGTGCCCCTCGAGGCGAACGATATGGTCCAGCCGATCGAAGCCGCCGAGATGCGCGTGGATCTGCGCAAGGACATTCAGCGCCGCCAGTTCCGCGGCCTGCTTTCCCTGCTCGACGGTCAGATCCCTGCCGACCTGCCCCTGCCAGACCACCTTGCCATCGCGCAACGGCAGCTGGCCGGAGACGAACAACAGATCGCCGGCACGGCTGACGGCGGTATAGCTGCCAAGTGGCTGCGGCGGGGCGGGCAGCGCCAGTCCGCGCGCCGCGAGTTTCGATTCGACCGACATGATGTTGCTCCTCGATGATGGTTGGCTTTCGCCTTGTCACGAACTATAGAAGGAGCGCCCGGTGCCGATAAATGGGAAAGCGCGCACAGGAATTGATACATCGCGGAACAACTCCGGCGCGCCGTCGTGTTGGGCAGGCAGGCCGACCCATACCAAAGTGTGTGCGGTATGCCCCGCAGAGATCATTTCGCGGCGGCCGCCAATGGCCTACATTGGCAGTAACGCGCGGTGACGGCGCGGGCGTCTATATTTGTCGAGGATCACCATGCAGGAGCTTGCAAACATCGGAACCCGCCGCGTGCGCGCGGGTGCCACCGCCAATATCCAGGACGCGGCGCTCTGGCGCTGGTATGCGGACCTGATGGAGGACAACCGCGTGGCCTGCGTGCGCAAGGAAGGGACGTGGTCGGTATGGGTCGATGGCCGGCTGCTGGCGTCCGATCGGTCGTACGATCTGACGCTGCGCACCGCCTTCGTCATGCAGCGCGCGCTCAAGGCGATCTGACCCTCGCCTGGCCGGTCGGGAACCCACCTATTCTCCGCCCGGCGCTTTGCTGATATGTTCTGAACGTCCCGCCGCGCCTCCGCGCGACGCATTGCGTGCGCGCCGCAGAAGGGCGCTTCCATCACGCGAGACGAACAGAACATGTCGAGACAGATCCCTCCCCTGAATCCCCTGCGGGCCTTCGAGGTCGCCGCCCGGCATCTAAGCTTCACGCGCGCCGCGGAAGAACTGTTCGTCACGCCGTCCGCGGTCAGCCATCAGGTGAAGACGCTCGAGGAAAACCTCGGCGTCCAGCTGTTTATCCGCGAGGCCAAGGCGCTCGTGCTCACGCCGGCCGGCACGGCCTACCTGCCGAGCGTCCAGCTGGCATTCAGGCAACTGGCCGAGGCCACCCAGCGCCTCCAGAGCAAGGACCGGCCTTCCCTGAAGATCAACATGCCACCGACCTTCGCGGTCAAATGGCTGATTCCGCGCATGGACAGCTTTATGCGCGCGCACCCGGACATCGATCTGAAAGTCTCGACGTCGAACCATCGCATCGATTTCGAGCGCGACGACTTCGACATGGCGATTCGCTATGGGCGCGGCGACTATCCCGGCCTGCATGCCGAGCTGTGCCTGCCGGTCGAGGTCATTCCGGTGTGTGCGCCGTCGCTGCTCAACGGCGACCGGCCACTGGAGACGCCGTCGGACCTGCGCCATCACACGCTGCTGCACGACGACAGCACGTATACCGACGTCAGCAATCCCGACTGGTCGATGTGGCTCGAACACGCGGGCGTGACCGACGTCGATGCCACGCGCGGCCCCTCGTTCTGGCCGAGCCACCTCGTCATCAACGCGGCCATCAGCGGACTGGGCGTCGCGCTGATCAAGAAGAACTGGATCGAGCAGGATCTGGCCGAGGGCCGCCTCGTGCGGCTGTTCGAGTCGATCCGCCTGCCGGTGGAGTTCTCCTATTTCGTGGTCTTTCCGACCGACCGGCTCGACGACCGCCGCGTCCGCTGCTTCACGGAGTGGATCCGCGCGGAAACGGCGGCAACGCGTCAGCCTGCCGCGCCCGCCGCCACGCCAGCCTGAGCGTTACGACACGGCTAGGCCGCCGCGCGCACCGCGTCGGTCTTCTTCTGCACGCGCGCCGCCAGCTTGCCGATATCGACGACAAAGCGCTTGTGCGTGCCGGTGCAGATCGTCTCCACACGGTCCGCCGCGCTGACGCGAAACGTCACGCTACGCCCATCGATGGCCGTGATCTCCGCGTCGATGCGCACATCGCCGCCCAGCGGCGTGGCGCCGGTATGGGCGATCGACACCTCGGTGCCTACCGAACTCTCGCCTTCGCCGAGGAAAGCCTGCAGATGATCGAGACACGTCTGCTCGATATCGCGTACGAGTTCCGGCGTCGCGTAGATACGCAGCGCTTCGCCAAGAAAGTCGATGGTCCGCGCGCGATCCACGTTCAGCGTGCGGGAAAAGGCGGTGCCGGTCTTGAGTGCGTCCACGTGTCGTTCTCCGAAAGAAGTTGTCATGCCATGCGATAGATGCGCACGGCGTTGTCATGCAGGAGGCCGCGCCGTTGCGGCGCGCCATAGATGTCGATCGCCGCGACGAAGCCGGCAAGAATCGCCTCGTAGGGAGCCACGAGGCTGTCCACCGGATAGTTGCTCGCGAACATGCAGCGTTCGGGGCCGAAGATATCGATCGCGTCGCGGATCACCGGCACGTTGTCCGCCTGCGTCCACGCACGCCCCGGCAACCCGAGCCCCGAGATCTTGACGGCCACATTGGGCTCGCGCGCCAGACGCGCCATCGCCTCGCGCCAGGCCTGCAGCCCCGCCTCGCTCCGGTCGGACGGCAGCCCCGTGTGATTGAGCACGAGCTGGATACGCGGAAAATCGCGCGCGAGATCGGCGGCCTGGTCGAGGTTCCACCACGGCGCCTGCAGGTCGAACGACATGCCATGGCGCTCCAGCAGCGCATAGCCCCGGCGCCAGCGCTCGTCGTCCATCGACCCCGGCGCCCCACGCCGTGCGTCGTCCCGGCGCGCGGCGGTCGCCGGCTTGTTGCGGATGCCCCGCATCCGCGGCGATGCCGCGTGCCCGGCCAGCACCGCCTCCACCTCGGCCAAATCGCCGCGGTCGAGCTGCGCATGGCCCACGATCACGGTCGGCCGGCCGTGGGCGTCGGCCACGTCCATCAGCCAGCGCGTCTCGGCGACGGGATCGTCGCGTGCCCATTCGGCCTCGACGTGCACCGTCAGCGCTGGCGCACAGGCCGCCGTGTCCCGCGTGTAGTCCTCAGGCAGATAGTTGCGGCGCAGCGCGCTGTAGTCGCCGTAGCGGAAGTTGGGCACCGTCTCGCCCTGGAGCCACGGATAGGGATTCACGTCGAGGTTCCAGAAATGCTGGTGCGCGTCGACGAACGGCTCGTTGAGCATATGACTCATGGCATGTCATGCATGGCGGGGCGGCTCACTGCTGCGCGGCAATGCGGGTGGCGAGCTGCCGGAACTGCGCGGACTCGCGCACCATCTGCGCCTGCAGCGCCGCGTCATCGGCGTACGTGTCCGTGCTGAAGTGCAGCTTCTCCAGCGTCTGCACCATGATCGGCTCGCGCACCGACTTCGCGATGGCGGTCTTGAGCACGGCCAGCACCTCGGGCGGCGTGCCCTTGGGCGCCGAGATGCCGCGCCAGATGCCGATGGACAGATCGATATTGCGCTCCTTGAGCGTCGGCACCTTGTCGTAGCCCGGCACGCGCTGGTCCGCCATGACCGCGAGCACCTTGAGCTTGCCCGCTTCCACATACGTGGCCACTTCGGCGGTGCTGACGGTCACCGCGTCGATATGGCCGCCGAGCAGCGCGAGCGTGGCCGGAGCGCCGCCCGCAAAGGGGATGTAGTTGAAGCGCGCGCCGGTCTTCTCCGCGAGCGCGGTGGAGGCCATATGCCACGTCGAGCCCTGCCCCGCGTTCCCGACGCGGATATTGCTGTCCGGCTTGCGCGCGTCCGCGATGAACTCCTCGATGGTCTTCCATGGCGCATCCGCGCGGACCGCCACCGCGGCGGGGTCGGCATTGAGTCGCGCGATCGGCACGAGGTCCTGGTACGTGAACTTGGCGAGCCCCATGTAGTTGAGGAAGGTCAGTTCGCTCGACGACAGCACGAGCTTGTAGCCATCGGGCTTGGCGTGCACGACTTCGCCGAGGCCCACGGCGCCTGTGGCGCCCGGCTTGTTGATCACGACGATGGGCTGCGGAAGATGCTTTGCCGCCGCGGCGGACAGCGCGCGCGCCACCACGTCGGCGCCGCCGCCCGCCTGCCACGGCACGACCAGTTCGATGCGCTTGCTGGGATAGGTGTCGGCCGCCACGGCCTGCTGCGCGCATGGCATCAGCGCGAGCGCCGCGAGCCCCATCGACGCGGCGAGGGTTCGCCACGTCATCGGTACGTAGTTCATGGTTGTCTCCTGCTTTTTTCTTTCTGGTGCCGCTTAACTTGTCACGCGGTCTTGCGCTGCGGCACGGGCGCGGTCTGCTCGGGCGGCCGGCCGAATGCGCCCTGCCCGCGCAGCCGGGCAATGGTCGCCGCATCGAAGCCGAACTCGCCAAGCACCTGATCGGTATGCTGCCCGAGCAGCGGCGCCGGATGGCGAACCTGCTGCGGCGTGCCGTGCAGCTTCACCGGGAAGCCGAGCACCTTCACCGGGCCCTCCACCGGATGCTCGATATCGAGCACCATCTCGCGCGCCACGGCCTGTTCGCTGACCAGCGCCTCGTCGTAGGTATAGATCGGTGCCGCGGGCACGCCGGCCGCCAGCAACGCCTCGACCCACTCGTCGGCCGGCTTCCGCGCGAACTCGGCTTCGATCGCCTCGATCAGCGCATCACGATGCCTGATGCGCGCCGCGTTGTCGACAAAGCGCGGATCGGCAACGAGGTCCGGCCGGCCGATGACGTCGCACAGCGCGGTCCACAGTTTCGGATTCGCGGCGCCGATCACGAAATGGCGGTCCGACGCGCGCACGGCCTGATACGGCGCGCTCATGCGGTTGGCGCTGCCAATCGGCACCGGCACCTGCCCCGTGCCCCAGTATTCGGCGGACTCCCACACCGACAGCCCGAGCGCGGTCTCGAACAGCGACGCGTCGACATACTGGCCCTGCCCCGAGTGCTCGCGGCCCATCAGCGCGCTGAGCACACCGTACGCGGTGAACAGCCCCGCGCCCAGATCGGCGATCGGCACGCTGGACTTCACCGGCGGCGCGCCGGGATGCCCCATCACGCTCATCACGCCCGACATCGCCTGCGCAATCAGGTCCAGCCCCGGCCGGCGCGACCATGGGCCGGTCTGCCCGAACCCCGAGATGCTCGCGTACACGAGCCGCGGATTGATCTCGCGCAGCGTGGCGTAATCGATCTTGAGCCGCGCGGCCACGCCGGGGCGATTGTTCTCGACCAGCACGTCCGCGCCGCGCACGAGTTCGTAGAACGCTTCGAGCCCGGCAGGATTCTTGAGGTCGATCTCGACGCTGCGCTTGTTGCGGTTGAGCGCCAGAAAGCCGCCACTATCGTCGCCCTTGAGCCGGAAGCCCATCGCCTTGCGGGTCTGGTCGCCGACGCCCGGCGTCTCTACCTTGATGACGTCGGCGCCCATGTCGCCCAGCAGCATGCAGCAGAACGGGCCGGCCATGATCTGGCTGACATCGAGCACCTTGATTTTCGACAACGGCAAAGTCATGAGTACACCTTTGAGTAAGCGCCCGGAGGGATCAGCGTCCGGAAAATTGCGGCTTCGTCTTGCCGACGAAGGCTTCGAAGCCGATATGGAAGTCCTGGGTATCGAAGCACGCATAGGCTTCGTCGGCTTCCTCGGGACGCAGCGGCGTCGGGTCCAGCAGACGGCGCACGAACTGCTTGTGCCAGCGCGCGACCAGCGGCGCGCCTTGTGCAATGCGGCGAGCGGCCGCGTAGGCCTCCTCAGGCACATCGGCATCGGCCACGATGCGCGTCACGAGCCCCTTCTCGCGTGCCTCGGCGGCATCGAACACCCGGCCTTCCAGCACGATCTCGATCGCGGCCGCCGGCCCGGTCAGCGCCATCAGCCCGCCGAGCTCGCCATACGACATCACCAGGCCCAGGCGGTTGACGGGCACGCCAAAGCGGCTCGACTGCCCGCAAATGCGCAGGTCGCACATCGATGCGATTTCCAGCCCGCCTCCCACGCACGCGCCCTGAATCAGCGCGATGGTCGGATGCCGGCAGTCCTGGATCGCACGCATCGTGGCGTGGGTGATCTCGCCGTACTCGCGCGCCTGGTCCCGGGTAAAGCGCCGCGTGCGGAATTCCTCGATATCGGCGCCGGCCGCAAAGGCCTTGTCGCCCGCGCCGCGCAGCACCACGCAGCGGACCGAGTCGTCGGCGGAAAGCGCCCTCATGGTCTCGGTCAGGCCTTGCCACATGCCGAGGTCCAGCGCATTGAGCTTCTCGGGGTTGTTCAGCGTGACGGTGGCGATCTGCCCCTCGCGCTCGGTCAGGATCGGTTGTCTCATGGTTGTCATAGGTATCGGTGTTCGGGTCCCGGCGACGTGCCGTCCGGCCATCCAGAGTCTAGGGCCCGCGCCGCGCGTGGCAAAACGAGAAAATCTCGGGGGCGCTTCAAGAAAAACTGGGCCGTGGCTGCTGTGAGTTTTTTTCGGTGGCCCTTCAAGTAAATCCACGTTGTGACCTGTGGCCGTTGTTTCCTAGACTTCGTCACCAATTACATCGATGCCGCGTGGAGACAGCATGGCCCTCATCAACTACATCACCCAGATCCAGATCGACTTTGGCGCCGTGGCGCTACTGGCGCAGGAATGCGAGCGTATCGGCATCACCCGCCCCCTCGTCGTCACGGACGCCGGGGTCAAGGCGGCCGGTATCGCCAAGCGCGTGCTCGAGCAGCTGCCGCCAGGCATGGAAGCGGTGATCTATGACGGCACGCCGTCCAATCCGACCGAACGCGCGATGCGCGAGGCCGTGGCGCTCTATCGCGACTACCGCTGCGACGGCATCGTCGCGGTGGGCGGCGGTTCGCCCATCGACCTCGCCAAGGGCGTCGCGATTTGTGCAACGCACGATGGCCCGCTGCGCCAGTTCGCGGCGATCGAGGGCGGCGTGGCGCGCATTACCGCAGCCACCGCGCCCGTCATCGCCATCCCCACCACGGCCGGCACCGGCAGCGAAGTCGGCCGCGGCGCGGTGCTGATCCTCGACGACGGCCGCAAGGTCGGCGTGCTGTCGCCGCATATCGTGCCCCGCGTGGCCATCTGCGACCCGGAACTGACGTTTGGCCTGCCTCGCTCGCTCACCGCGGCCACCGGCATGGATGCGATCGCGCATTGCATGGAAACGTTCATGGCGCCTGCATTCAATCCGCCCGCCGACGGCATCGCGCTCGACGGCCTGCGCCGCGCATGGCGCCATATCGAACGCGCCGTCAACGAGCCGCAGGACCGGGAAGCGCGCCTGTCGATGATGAGCGCGTCCATGCAGGGCGCCCTGGCGTTCCAGAAGGGCCTTGGCTGCGTGCACAGCCTGAGCCACGCGCTTGGGGGCCTGATGCCGACGCTGCACCACGGCACGCTGAACGCGGTGCTGCTGCCCGCGGTCATTCGCTTCAACGCGGAGGCGCCTTCGGTACGCAACGACGAACGGCTCGAACGGATGGCGCAGGCCATGGACCTGCCCCGGGGCGAAGACCCCGGTGCCGCCATCGCGGACATGAGCCAGCGGCTCGGCCTGCCGTCCGGCCTTGCCGCCATGGGGGTGGATCCGGAGATCTTTCCGCGCGTCATCGAGTATGCGCTGGCCGATCACTGCCACAAGACCAACCCGCGTGTGGCGAGTGCCGAGGATTACCTCGCCATACTGACGGCATCGATGCAGGTATGACCGCGAAACGCAGAAGTACCAGGTAGCAGGTAGCAGCACGCAGGGGGCGACGCAGATCGCCGTCACGATACAAGAGGAGACCACCATGCAACGTCGCACCTTCCTGCGCGCGGGCACCGCCACGCTCGCCGCCGCACTTCCCGCAGCCTTCTCCACGCGCCTGTTCGCGCAGGACCTGCCCACACAGCCCATCCGCATCGTCGTCGGCTTCCCCCCGGGGGGCGGGACCGATGTCATGGCGCGCGTGCTGGCGGAGAAACTCTCCACGCTGTGGCAAACGACCGTGCTCGTCGAGAACCGCCCCGGCGCGGCAGGCGTCGTCGCCGCCGAATATGCGGCGCGCCAGCCCGCGGACGGCACCACGCTGCTGATGACCAATATCAGCAACCACGCCATCGCCCCGAGTCTGTATCCCAAGATCAGCTATTCGGTCGAGAAGGACTTCACGCCGATCATGCTCGTCGGGGTCACCCCCAACCTGCTCATCTGCCGCACGGGCGGTCCGGCCAAGACCGTGGCCGACGTCATCGCGCTATGCCGCGCCAATCCCGGCAAGATCACGTTCGGCTCGTCGGGTGCCGGGGCCTCGCAGCACCTCACGCTGGAAATGTTCAAGCTGCGCGCGGGCGTCGATGCGCTGCATGTCCCGTACCGGGGCTCCGCGCCGCTGCTCACCGACCTCATCGGCGGACAGATCGACCTGTGCTTCGAGACCATGACCTCGGCCACGCCACAGGTGCAAGGCGGCAAGGTGGTACCGATTGCGCAGACGCGCACGCACCGCGCGAAGAACTTCCCCAACGTCCCGACGCTCGCGGAGTCCGGCTTCCCGGGTTTCGACGCGGGCACATGGTATGGCCTCGTCGGCCCCGCCCGCATGAATCCCGCCATGGTCGCCCGCATGAACGCGGATATGAATCGCGTGATGGCGATGCCCGACGTTGTGGCCAAGCTCGAAGGCTTTGGCGCCGAGGATGGCGGCGGCACCGCGGCGCGCTTCGCCGAGTTCATCGCGACGGAGCGCGTCAAGTGGGCGCGCGTGGTGAAGGAAGCCAACGTGAAGGTATAAGCCATGACCCGGCATATCGACATGGACACCATCCTGCCGGCGGACGCCGACCGTGCCGTGCTGGTCGGCCGCGTCTGGCAGCCCGCCAGCGCGGCCGGCGTGGGCGGCGTGGGCGGCCCGACGCTCGTCACCGTGCGCGACGGCATGCTCGTCGATATCGGCGCGCTGGCACCGACGGTCTCGGCGCTGCTGGCCTTCGACGACTGCGCCGAACGCGTGCGCCGCGCGCGAGGCCCGTCGCTCGGGCCGCTGCGCGCCTGGCTCGACGACACCTGCGCACATGGCGCGGACCCCGCCCATCGTCATCTGCTGGCACCGAACGATCTGCAGGTCGTCAAGGCAGCCGGTGTCACGTTCGCCAACAGCATGCTCGAGCGCGTGATCGAGGAGCGCGCGCGTGGCGATGCGGGCAGCGCCGCGGCGATCCGCGAAAGCATTGCCGGCATCGTCGGCGACAGCCTCGCCGCGTTGCGCCCCGGCTCGCCCGAGGCCATGCGCGTCAAAGCGGTACTGGTCGCGCAGGGCCTGTGGTCGCAGTATCTGGAGGTCGGCATCGGCCCCGACGCCGAGATCTTTACCAAGGCCGCGCCACTCGCCTCGGTCGGCGCCGGTGCCGATGTCGGCCTGCATCCGATGTCGACGTGGAACAACCCCGAGCCGGAGATCGTCCTCGCGGTGGCGCCCAATGGCCATATCGTCGGCGCGGCACTCGGCAACGACGTCAACCTGCGCGACGTGGAAGGCCGCAGCGCGCTGCTGCTCGGCAAGGCGAAGGACAACAACGCCTCGTGCAGCATCGGCCCGTGGATACGCCTGTGCGACGCGCACTTCGGTATCGCCGATATCGAAGCCGCCGACCTGACCCTGCGCGTGGAAGGCGACGACGGCTTCGTGCTCGATGGCACCAGCACGATGAAGCAGATTAGCCGCTCGCCGCACGAACTCGTGGCCAACGCGATGGGACCGCATCACCAGTACCCGGACGGCATCATGCTGTTCTGCGGCACGCTGTTCGCACCCGTGAAGGATCGCGACGCGCCCGGCGCCGGCTTCACGCATCACCTCGGCGATCGCGTCGCCATCGCTTCCCCGAAGCTCGGCGCGCTCGTCAACTGGGTCGGCGACTGTACGCAGCTGCCGCCGTGGAATTTCGGCATCGGCGCGCTGATGACCAACCTCGCGCAACGCGGGCTGCTGCATCCGCCCCCCTGAAGCCGCCCCCGACGCCACCGAGACCCGAGCCCGCGATCCTCACGCGGGCCACCCCTTCCGATTTCAGGAGACACCATGAAAACCACGATCGCACGCATCGTGCTGGCCACCCTTTTGTCCGCCGCCAGCACCTCCCCCTTCGCGCAGAGCGTCAAGCTGCGCTTTGCCCATACCGTCCCGGAGAGCGACTCCCAGCATCAGGCCGCGCTGCAGTTCGCCAAGCAGGTCAAGGCACGCACCAACGGCGATGTCGAGATCCAGGTCTTCGCCAACAGCCAGCTCGGTAACGATACGACCCTCGTGACCGGCGTGCGCAGCGGCACCATCGACATCGGCGCCACCGGCAACCCCTTCGTCACCGGCCTCGTGCCCAAGCTCAACGTGCTGGACCTGCCCTATCAGTTCGAAGACGGCCCCAGCGCCTATCGCACGCTCGATGGCCCCGTCGGCCGATCGCTGCTCGACGAGCTCGGCGCGCACCGCATCAAGGGCCTCGCGTTCTGGGAGATCGGCTTCCGCAGCCTCGGCAACAACAAGCGGCCGATCAACAAGGCGGACGATATCCGCGGACTCAAGATCCGTACGACGCCGAATCCTTCGCATATCAAGGCATTCCAGCTGCTGGGCGCGAGCCCGCAGCCAATGCCGTTCGCCGAGGTCTTCGGCGCGCTCGAGTCGGGTGCCGTCGATGGCCAGGAGAACCCGCCCACGCTGATGGTTTCCGCCAAGCTGTACGAAGTGCAGAAGTACGTGTCCATGACGCGGCATGCCTACACCGCGCTCGTCGTGCTGATGAACAAGACGAAGTTCGATGCGCTGAAGCCCGAGTACCAGAAGATCCTGCTCGAAGAGGCCGCGGCCGCCGCCACGTTCCAGCGCAAGCTCAATGCCGACAACGAACGCTCGGCCATCGCGCAGTTGCGCGCCAAGGGCGTCCAGGTCAACGAGCAGCCGGATGTGGCGAGCATCCGCAACGTGGTCCGCGAAGAGACACGCCAGCTCTACGTGCAGAAGAACGGCGACGCGGTGCTGCGCGCCATGGAAACCGCGCGCTGAGTGCCGAACCGACCGGAGTCGCCAATGAGTACGTCGCCCCCCGCACTGCCCACCGCCGTCGTCGATACGCACCACCATCTGTGGCGCCTGGAAACCGGCCACTACCCATGGCTGCAGGACCGCTACGACGCCGCTGCCTTTTTCCTCGGCGACTACGCGTCCCTGCGCCGGGATTTCGATACCGCCGACTACCTCACGCAATGGCGGCGCGTACCGGGCGTGACGCTGGCCGCCACGGTCCACGTGGAAGCCGAGCGCGACCGCGCCGAATCGCTGGCCGAGACCGCATGGCTGCACGCGGTGCATCGGGAAGCGGGCTTCCCGAACGCCGTGATCGCACACGTGGATTTCCTCTCCCCGACGCTGGATGACGACCTGCGCGCGCAGCTCGACTATCCGCTCGTGCGCGGCGTACGGTGCAAGCCGCTTACGGCGGCAAGCGCCGACGCCGCGGCCGCGCTCGCGGGCCAGTCCGGCACGCTGCAGGATCCGCAATGGCGCGCCGGCCTGCGCGCGCTGGCCGATCGGGGCCTGATCTACGATCTTCGCGTCCCGTACTGGCACCTCGAAGAAGCCGCCGAGGCGATCGCCGCCGTCCCCGAACTCGACGTCGTCGTCGAACACGCGGGCCTGCCGTGGGACCGCTCGCCCGAAGGCCTCGCTCGCTGGCGTCGCGGCCTGGCCGCGCTGGCCAGCCTGCCCCGTGTGTCCATCAAGCTGTCCGAGTTCGGCCTGCCGCAAACCCCGTGGCAGCGCGAGAGCAACGTCGCCGTGATCCGCGAGGTCCTGTCCCTCTTCGGCGCGCACCGCTGCATGTTCGCGAGCAACCTGCCCGTCTCGGGCCTGCGCGCCAGCCTGCCGGAGATCGTCGCCACGGTCGGCGCCGCGCTCGAGGGATTGCCCGCATCCGACGCCCGTGCCGTCTGGCACGACAACGCGCTACGCATCTACCGCATCACGCAACAAGCAGGAGCAAGTTCATGAACTCCCTATCCGTCCGCATCGTGCGCGCGCTCATGGTCGCGATGATGACCGCCATGATCGTGCTGGTCTTCGGCAACGTCGTGTTGCGCTATGTCTTCAACTCCGGCATCGCCTTCTCCGAGGAGGCATCGCGTTTCCTCTTTATGTGGCTGACGCTGATCGGCGCGCTGCTCGTCATGCATGACAAGGCCCACCTCGGGATGTCCACCGTGGTGTCCCATCTGGGCGAGAACGCCCAGCGCGCGTGCCGCCTGCTGGCCGATGCCGGCGCCCTTGCCTGCTGCCTGCTGCTCGCGCACGGCGCCTGGCAGCTCGTCGAGATCGGCATGGACGATCGCGCGCCCGTCACCGGCGTGCCGCTCGGCATCGTCTATGCCTCGCTCCTCATCTGCAGCCTCGGCATGGCCGCCATGCTGCTGCATTCGCTGTGGCGCCTGATCAGCGGGCGCATGGCGCAGCACGAACTGGTGCCGCAGTCCGGCACGAGCGGCGAATAAGCGCGCAGGAGTCCCATCATGACCATCTTCGTCTTTGTCGGCTCGCTGCTCGGCGCCATGTCGCTGGGCATGCCCATCGCGTTCGCGCTGCTCGCATCGGGCGTTGCCCTGATGCTGCATCTCGGCAACTTCGACACGCAGATCCTCGCGCAGAACATGCTCGAGGGCGTCAACAACTATCCGCTCATGGCGGTACCGTTCTTCATGCTCGCCGGCGAGCTCATGAACGCGGGCGGCCTGTCCCAGCGCATCGTGCGCGTGGCCGATGCGGCCGTCGGGCACGTTCGTGGGGGCCTCGGCTACGTGGCCATCATTGCCGCCACGGTGGTAGCCAGCATCTCGGGCTCCGCCGTCGCCGACACGGCCGCCGTGGCCGCGCTGCTGATCCCGATGATGCGCAAAGCCGGGTACAACGTACCGCGCGCGGCCGGATTGATTGCCGCCGGCGGCATTATCGCTCCCGTGATTCCTCCGTCGATCGCGATCGTCGTGTTCGGCGTGGTCGCGCAGATCTCCATCACCAAGCTGTTTCTCGCCGGTATCGCACCGGGCGCGATGATGGCGGTCACGCTTGCGGCCACGTGGTACGTCTGCGCGCGCAAGGAGACGCTCGGCCCTGTGCAGCCGTTCTCCGCCCGCAAGCTGCTGCAGTCGCTGCGCGAGGGCGTCTGGGCGCTGGTGCTGCCTATCGTGATCATCGGCGGCATGAAGATCGGTGCGTTCACGCCGACCGAGGCCGCCGTGGTGGCCGTCGTCTACGCCATGGCGATCGGCCGCTTCGTCTATGGCGAGCTCAAGCTGCGCGAACTGCCGTCGCTGATCGTCACCGCGTCCAAGACCTCGAGCACCGTGCTGTTCCTCGTCGCCTGTGCGCTGGTATCGGCATGGCTCATCACCATCGCGAACATTCCGGCGCAGGTCACCGCCCTGCTCGACCCGTTCGTCGATAACAAGATCCTGCTCATGTTCATCATCATGGTGCTCGTGATCATCGTCGGCACCGCGCTCGATCTGATGCCCACGATCCTGATCATGACGCCGATCCTGATGCCCGTGATCACGAAGGCGGGGATCGACCCCGTCTACTTCGGCGTGATGTTCGTGCTCAACAACGCCATCGGGCTGCTCACGCCACCGGTCGGCACCGTGCTCAACGTCGTCGCCGGAACCTCGCGCTGCAGCCTCGACAGCGTGATCGGCGGCGTCTGGCCGTTCCTGCTGAGTCTTACCGCGCTGATGTTCCTGTTCGTGCTGTTCCCCCAGCTGATCCTGGTGCCGGCCACCTGGCTGCGTTGAATAACTGGAGACCCAACATGACCCCTGCGATGAAATCTGCCCCCGCGCTGCTGGCCACGGCCGTCGCGCTCGCCGCACTGACGGCCCTCACGGCCCTCACGCCCCTCACGCCCGCACACGCGCAAACGCGCGCCGACAGCCACGCCGCCGCATGCAAGGCCGCGCACGACACGCGCCCCGACAACCGCAACTACCCGCGCGACACCGTGCCGCGCTACATCAAGACGCCCACGGGCTATCTGATCGTCCTGCGCATGGGCGACAATGTATTCGAGCAACTCGAGTCGTTCGCGATCTGCGAGAACGTGCCGGCCGCCAGCCTCTCCGCCATCGGCTTTGCCAACGTCACGTTCGGCTTCTGGGATGCGGGCAAGCAGGATTTCAATCCCAAGACCTACCGCAATGTCGAGATGGCAAGCATCGTCGGCAGCCTCGCATGGAAGAATGGCAAGCCTTCGATTCATGCGCACGGCGTGGCGGGCGACTCGCAGTTCGACACTTACGGTGGCCATATCCTTTCGATGGAGGTCGGCACCGGCTCGCTCGAAGTCACCGTGACATTGATCCCGGAGAAACTCGAGCGCGCGGTCGATCCGCGCATTGGCGCAAACGTGCTGCAATTGTCGAGTTCGCACTGAAATGCCTCACCGGCCACCCTCCGCCTATCGCGCTGATTGGAAATCGGTATTGGAGTGAATCCACGATGCGGGACTACATTTCCACTGCTCCGTCGCACGACGCTGCATTCCCAATGTCGAGTCCCCATCGAACGGAAACTCCATGCAAAGCCGAAAAAAAACATCACTGCGTGCCGCACTCTCCCTCGCACTTGTCGCCGCCGTTCCCCTGGCCCACGCGCAGCTGACGCGCGATAACGGATCGCCCGTCGGCGACAACCAGAACTCGCAGACCGCAGGCCCCAATGGCCCCGTGCTGCTGCAAGACTCCCACCTGATCGAGAAACTCCAGCGCTTCGACCGCGAACGCATCCCCGAGCGCGTGGTGCACGCGCGCGGCACGGGTGCCTTCGGCGAGTTCGTGCCCACCGCGGACCTCAGCGATCTCTCTGTGGCACAGGTCTTCACGCCCGGCAGCAAGACGCCGGTGTTCGTACGCTTCTCCACGGTCATGGGCTATCGCGGCTCGCCCGAGCAGGCCCGCGATCCGCGCGGCTTCGCCATCAAGTTCTATACGCAGCAGGGCAACTGGGACATGGTCGGCATCAACTGGCCGATCTTCTTTATCCGCGATGCCATCAAGTTCCCGGACTTCGTGCATGCGAACAAGCCCAGCGCGGTCACCGGCGTGCAGGATGCCGATCTCGCCTTCGACTTCTTCGCGCATACGCCCGAAGCCACCAACATGCTGACGCACCTGTACAGCGTGGCGGGCATGCCCGACTCCTATCGCAAGATGGATGGCTTCGGCGTGCATGCGTTCAAGCTGGTCAATGCACGCGGCGAGGTGCACTACGTCAAGTTCCACTGGAAGAGCCAGCAGGGCATTCACGGCCTGCGTCCCAACGAGATTGCCGCGTCGATCGGCAAGGACTGGAACGTGACGACCAACGATCTGTACGGCGCCATCCGCAATGGCGACTTCCCGAAGTGGGACCTGTATATCCAGGTGCTCAAGCCCGCCGATCTGCAGCAATTCGACTTCGACGCGCTCGACGACACCAAGGAATGGGTCGGCGTTCCCGAGCGCAAGGTCGGCACGATGGTGCTGAACCGCGTGCCCGACAACTACTTCGAGAGCACGGAAGAGTCGGCCTTCGCGCCGTCACGGCTCGTGCCCGGCATCGAACTGTCGGAAGACCGCATGCTGCAGGGCCGCGGTTTCTCGTATGCCGATACGCAGATGTACCGGCTCGGCGCGAACTTCAATTCGCTGCCGATCAACAAGCCGCTCGTTCCGGTGCGCAACAACAACCAGGACGGCGCGATGAACGCGAGCGGCCGCACGGGCGACGTCAACTACGAGCCTTCGACCATCGCCGAAATCGGACAGGACGCCAGGTACAAGTACTCGAACCTGCCGCTGTCGGGCACCACGCAGCAGCGTGCCATCGACAAGAAGCAGCCGTTCAAGCAGGCCGGCGTCTATTTCCGCTCGCTGTCGGAGCAGGACAAGGCCGACCTCGTCACCGCGCTCTCCGCCGATCTGCGTCACGTGCGCAACCAGGGCAATCTGTACACGATGCTGTCGTACTTCAACAAGGCCGATAGCGGCTTCGGCGCGCGGCTCGTGAAAGCCCTCGATGCGGATGGCGCGAAGGTCAAGGCGCTGTCGGACAAGCTGACGGACGATTGACGTCATGCGCGCAGAGACTCGGCTACTGTTGTCGGCCGCCGCGCTCTGCGCGACGCTCTGGCTCGGCGGGTGTGCAAGCTCCAGACCCGTCGAGGCCCCACCGCTCGTCCCCGGCGAACGCGTCAGTGCCAGCCAGTTCGACGGCTACTGGTTCGACGCGGCGCGCCAGGGCCGCTGGGATGTGCTGGACAGTTTGCTGCAGGCCGGCTATCCGGTCGATCGTGCCAATCCACGCGGTTTCACGGCCGTCATCCTCGCGGCGTACAACGGCCATCCCGATACCGTTCAGCACCTGATGCAGGCCGGCGCGGATGCGTGCCTCGGCGACAACAGCGGCAATACGGCGTTGATGGGAGCCCTGTTCAAGGGCGAGATGGATTCGGCCAGGGTGCTGCTGGATGCGCGCTGCGACCCCAATCAGGAGAACAACAGCGGCGAGACCGCGCTGACGTTCGCCACGTTGTTCGGCCGCTATGCCATCATGCCGTCGCTGATCGCGCACGGTGCCGATCCGAACCACCAGAGCGCGCGCGGCAATACACCGATGCGCACCGCGCAGACGCAGGGCAACCGGCAGGCGGAAGACGTGCTGAAGCGGCTCGGGGCGGATTGAGTTACCTGAGCAATATCAGTTGCGGCACGGCATCCGCGCCGCTCCATACGATCGCGTTCTGGCCGAACCGCACGCCGAGCGCGCGCGCCACGTCGAGCGCAAGACCGGGCACGAGACAACTCTCTTCGCCCGGCCAGTCATTCGCCGGATGCTGCCCCACGCCGGGCACCCACGACAACCCCTTCTCCGCCAGCCACGACACCAGCTCACGCTGGCGTGCGGCGTTACGGGCGGGCGTATCGGCTTCGCTGAACGGATTCCACGCGGTCACGAATGCGCTGCACCCCACACCATGGAGGCGATGCAATGCGGCCAGCGTTGCGGACGCTTCACCCACCTTCAGCACGCATGGCATCTCCCCGCCGACGCGATAGTCGGTCTCGAGATAGGCATCGATGATGTCGCGCGGAATCGCGGTATGCGGGTCGTGAGGGTTCATGCGCCGAGCGTGTCATGGCCGACAGCCATGCGTCAAGCATGCCCCGCCACAATTCTTTGCAATTGCGACTATCAGGATCGGCGGCGCCGCGCCGTTAGGCAGTGTGTCCCAGGTGCCCGGAAAGAGCATCGGCACCATCGATGCCCCGGCTACCGGGTGCCGCGCCATGGGACATCCCTCCCCCTTTACATCCCTCCCCCTTCCGATCGGCCGCGGGCGCGTTACGATGCCGCGCCGCCGCTGTTGCGCCAGACCAGTGGCGGCCGACCCACGAAGCGCTTGAAGACGGTGGTGAAGTGCGCCTGCGAGCGAAAGCCGCAATGCATGGCCACATCGAGTACCGAGCACTGCTCGCGGCGCAGGATTTCCTGTGCCCGTTCCACGCGCCGCCGCTGCACGAACTCCTGCGGGCGCACGCCTGTCGCGCGCCGGAACTGCGCCGCGAAGTACATGCGCGTCAATCCGACGCTGCGCGCGATCTCCTCGAGCGTCAGCGGCCGGGAAAGATGCGCATCGATGAACTCGATGGCCCGGCGCAGCCGCCACTGCGGCAATGGCGACAGCTGCCGCGCGGGCAGCGGGCCCGCCATCGCTGCCTGCGAGAAATGCTGCGCGACCAGCCGCGCGACGATCGCCATGGTGACACTCTCGCAGAACATATGGCTAAGGTGGGCGTCGTTCGCATGCGCGAGCGCGAGGGCCTGCGCCAGCCGTTCCACGGTGGGATCGCCGAACGGCCGTGGGTCGTCGAGCACGATCGGCCCTTCGTGAGGATGTCCGAAGCGCGCCTCGTAGCACGTTGCCAGCACCCGTTGCGGTACGAACAGATGCAGCACGTCGTAGGCCGTGTGGAATGTCACGCTCACGGGTGTGCCCGGCGCGGTGATCTGGATCATGCCCGCGGGCACGCGACCATCGCACAGCACCTGCTCCCGCGATACGAAGCGCAGATTCGCGCCGCGCAGCGTCAGGGCCACGCAATGCAGATCCTTGTGCCCGGCGTGGGAGACCGCCACGGGTTCCGGCACCGCCGCATCGGTCCATCGCGAGACGATGACCCGGCCGGCATCGCCTTCCTTCCCGTCGTGCCGCGCGGCACGCACGTCACGCCAGCCATCGGCCTGAACGATCGGATCGGTGTTGAGAGCACTCATTGCGTCATATCCTCTGATCGCACGCGCCGGACCCGCCAGCGCAACAGTGCAAAGGTACCCATGGCGGCGGGGCCGCGCCATTCTGCCTTGGGTCGCCGAACTCATGCCTTGGCGTAACGTACTCATACCTCGGCAGCAGGCGTCCCCACGGCGCGTTTCATACGCGAAATCCGGGCTGCGAATACGAAAGCCGACGCAGTACGCTCGCCATAGCCTGAGCGCACTCTCAGTTGCGACCCCTACCTGCCCAGAAAGGTGTAACCATGGCTTCGTCCAGACCGGAAGGCGCCTATGTGCGCGGACTTCCCCAACAGACCGCCATCGTCACGAGCGCCGCGCGCGGCATCGGCGCCGCGATGGCGCGCAAGCTCGCGACGCAAGGCTTCAACGTCGTGGTCAATCATCCCGTCGACGATGCCGCCGCGCAGCATGTGGTGACGGCCATCCGCGCGGCGGGCGGACGAGCGATCGCCGTGCGCGCGGACGTATCCCGCCACGACGCGTTCGCGCAACTGTTCGACGCCGCCACCGCGGAATTCGGCGGCGTCGATGTCCTCGTCAACAACGCCGGCCTTGCGAGCAACATGCCTATCGGCAGCATCGACGAACTCACGTTCGACAGGATGTTCGCCATCAACGTGCGTGGCGTGCTCAACGGCCTCAAGCTGGCCGCCCAGCGCATGCGAGACAACGGCCGCATCGTCAATATCTCCACCAGCGTCGCGGGGATGTCGCCAGCGGGCTACGGCTCGTACTGCGCATCGAAAGCCGCCGTGGAAGCGCTCACGCGCAGCCTGTCGAAGCAACTCGGGCCACGCGGCATCCGCGTCAACGCCGTGGCACCCGGGCCCACCGGAACGGGCCTCGTCACGCATATGCGCGACCTGACCACGCCGCTCGGGCGCATCGCCGAACTCGAGGATATCGCCGAAGTCGTGGCGTTCCTCGTCAGCGACAGCTCGGGCTGGATCAACGGCCAGTCCGTACGCGTGAACGGCGGCATCCTGTCGTAGGCGCCGCTCAATGCGGCTGGCGAGACAGGAACGTATCGACCCGTTGCGCGATCTCGTCGGGCCTGTCGTTGATCGCAAAGTGGCCGCCGTCGAGCACATGTACCTCTGCCTTCGGCACATCGCGCTGGAACGCGGCCACTTCCGCCACCTCGAACGACGGGTCGTACTTGCCCCAGAGCACGAGCGAACGCGGCTGATGATCGCGCAGCCACTTGCCCCACGCCGGATAGCTGGCGACGTTGGTGCGATAGTCGTAGAACAGGTCGGCCTGGATGTCCTGCTGACCGGGCCGCGAGAGGAACGCAAACTCGTCGGTCCAGCGGTCGGGGTCCACGGTTTCCGGATGCGGATTCGAACCGACATGCCGCTGCTTCGTGGTCGCGAGCGAGAGGAACGCCGCCCGCAGCGCCGCCTCATTGGCCGCGCGATTGGCCCAGTACTCGCGGCGCTTGACCCACAGCGGCCCCAGCCCATCCTCGTGCGACACCGCGTTCTGCACGATCAGCGCCTGCACGCGCTCGGGATGCGCAACCGCGAGGCGCATCCCGACCGGACCGCCGTAGTCCTGCATGAACAACACATACCGTTGCAGCCCCACCGCCTCGGTAAAGCCATCCACGACTCTCGCAAGGTTGTCGAACGTGTAGGCGAACTCGGTCGCGGCCGGTGCATCGCTATGGCCAAACCCGGGATAGTCTGGGGCAATCAGGTGATACTGCGTGGATAGCCGTGCGAACAGCGGCTCGAACATGCGCGACGACGACGGAAAGCCGTGCAGCATCAGCACGGTGGGCGCATTCGCGGGCCCCGCCTCGCGGTAGAAGATGCGCAGGCCGTTGACGGTGACGGTACGGTACTGGGTCACGCCGGCCTCGGTGGGCGCCGGGGCAGCCGGCGCCGCGGCGTGGCCATTCGCCACGACGGCCAGCGAGGCCGACGCGATCAGCAGGGAGAGAATCGATTTGAGCATGGGGGCTCCTCGTTGGAAGTCCTGCTCAGAGTAGTCGCCCGAAGCTAACCCGTCAAACTAAATTTTGAAGGTTACGTATAATCCGAGGCGACTGCTCTCCCTCAACCCGCGCGCAGGGCACTTCGCACTATAGATAGGATTGCGTTTTGGCAGGCCATGGATAGGCACCCCCGAGGGTAAATCCGCCAAAGAAAGGAATCCCTTTCGCTTCGCCTTCGTGGAAGCAACGCACTACCGAGCCTTGCACGACAGTGCATCGCGTCTTCATATCGATGATCTCGCTTTTCCCCTGCGAGTCCACCAGCATCATGGCATCGGTGCTGAGCCGCTCGAACGGGAGTTTGTCGTCGAGCGACAGCAGTTGCGCACGTAGTTCGTCGGGCATGCTGACCAGCGAGAAATCTGCATCGAGCACGGCGTCGCTGTTCGCGAACGGTCGCGCGGGACGCGGTGGCGCGGACGGTGCAGCGCCACCGAGCGCGTAGACGAGGGCATCGTTCCTGGCACGGTGAAGGAGGGTATGTTGTGGAGGGGCAACGGCGAACGCTTCACCCGACATCGCGCAACGCCAGTCCCAGAAAATCGCGCAGCATGCGCACGGTGTCGTTCGCTTCGGCGCCGTGCTTCCACACCACGCCGACGTCCATCGACGGGACGCGGTCCGCGAGGGCGCGTCGTACGATGCGCTGGCCCTCCAGCGACCACGGGCGGTAGACGAGGTCCGAGAGGATGGCCACGCCACGGCCCGAGGCGACGAGGCTGCGTACCGCTTCGATCGAGCAGCTCTGGTAGCGGATGGCCGGTGCCAGCCCGTATTGGCCCCAGTACTTGATCACCGTGGAGATATGCTCGTCCATGTCGAGCAGGATGTAGTCGTGCCGCGCCACATCCGCCAGGTGAATCTCCGCGCGCTGCATCAGCGGATGATCGGGATGCCCCCATAACTGGCGCGGCGATCGCAGCAGCGTCTCGCAGCCGATATGGTCCATTTCCGGCAGGTTCGACACCAGCAGCAGCGCCAGATCGATCTCGCCCGCGTGGATGCCGCGTTCGACATCGTCCCGCTCGCGCTCGACGATCTGCAGCTCCAGCCGCGGAAACTTCTGCTCCACGGCCTGCAGCAGCCGCGGCAATACATACGCGGTGATGGTCTCGGTCACCCCCACCCGCACCACGCCCGCCAGCGGCATCGGCCGCACGCTCGCCGCGGTCACCGCCTCGTGCACCGATTGCTCGATCTGCTGCGCGTGCCGCAGAAACCGGATACCGGCCTCCGTCAGCCGCACGCCCGATGCATGGCGCGTGAATAACGCCGCGCCAACGATCTCCTCGAGACCCTTGAGCGCCGCCGTCATCGACGATTGCGAAACATGGCATCGAAGTGCCGCACGGGATACCTGCCCGGTCTCCGCGATGGCCACGAAGTACTGAAGTTGCTTGAGCGTGGGAAGCATCGAAAAAATCGATATTGCGATTTCAGAACTATGAATTAGAAATACCTGCCCATGCTAGCTAGCATCGAACCCGGAAACAAGTTATCGATCGAGAGGCAGCGGGTCCGGGATGACAATCGAGGAAAAGAAGGGGTTCTGTACGCTGTGCCGTTCGCGATGCGGAACCATCAACGTGGTCGATGGCGACACCCTCGTCGAGGTGCGGCCGGACCCCACGCACCCCACCGGACGCGCCATGTGCCTCAAGGGCAAGTCCGCGCCCGAGCTCGTGCATAGCGCCGACCGCGTCCTCCACCCGATGCGCCGGACCCAGCCCAAGGACGCTGCCGACCCCGGCTGGCAGCAGATCTCTTGGGAAGAAGCGCTGACCGAAGTCGCCGCGCGCCTCGGCGCCGCGCGCGAGCGCGGGCACCCGGAATCGGTGGCGTTCGCGGTCACCACGCCCAGCGGCACCCCGCTCACCGACAGCATCGACTGGATCGAACGCTTCGTACGCGGCTACGGCAGCCCCAACATCATCTACGCCACCGAGATCTGCAACTGGCACAAGGATTTCGCGCACGTCTTCACGTTCGGCTGCGGCATTCCCACGGCCGACTACCGGCAGGCCGAGCTGATCCTGCTCTGGGGCCACAACCCGACCAACACGTGGCTCGCGCAGGCGGAGGCCATCGGCACGGGCCGGGCCGCCGGCGCGCGCATGATCGTCGTCGATCCCCGCCGTACCGCGCTGGCCGGCCAGGCCGACCAGTGGCTGCGCGTGAAGCCCGGCACCGACGCCGCGCTGGCCATGGCCATCGCCAACCTGCTGATCGAAGCCAATGCGTTCGACGTCGAGTTCGTGCGGCGGTGGACCAACGGCGCCCTGCTCGTGCGCGGCGACAACGGCCATTTCGTGCGCGGCCGGGACGTGGGATTCTCCGGCACCGATGCCGACGCCTTCGTGGCGTGGGACGCCGTGGCCGGGCGGCCCGTCGTGCATCCGCTTGAAGACGGCCTCGAGCGGATCGCACTGCGCGGCACGTTTGCATTGCGCCTCGCGGATGCCGAGGGAGACATCGCGTGCGAGCCCGCGTTCGAACGCTATGCCCGCGCCTGCGCGCAATACCCCGTCGATGTGGCCGCGCGCCTCACATGGATTCCCGAGGGCGATATCCGTCACGCGGCCAGCCTGCTCGGCTCCGCGCGCCGCGTCGCCTATCACGCATGGTCGGGCGTGGGCCAGCACGAAAACGCCACGCAGACCGAACGCGCGATCGCATGCCTGTACGCGCTGACCGGAAGCTTCGACGTCGACGGCGGCAACCGCGTGCACCGCAAGCCGCCGCACCGCGCCGTCAATGGCCTCGATCTGCTCTCCGGCGCGCAGCACGCCAAGGCCCTCGGCATCGACGAACGCCCGCTCGGGCCGGCCGCCAATGGATGGGTGACAGGTCGCGATTTCTACCACGCGGTGCTCGACGAACGACCGTACCGCGTCGACACGCTCGTCGCATTCGGCACCAACCTTCTGCTCTCGCAACCCGATGTGGAACTCGGCGATCGCGCCTTGCGCGCGCTGGACTTCCACGTGCATTGCGATCTGTTCATGACGCCGAGCGCGCAGTACGCGGACATCTTCCTGCCGATCAACACGCCGTGGGAACGCGAAGGCCTGCGCATCGGCTTCGAGATCACCGCGGAGGCGGACGAACTCATCCAGCTGCGGCAGCGCATGGTGCCGCCCCGCGGCGAATCGCGCGCGGACAACGACATCGTGTTCGACCTCGCCACGCGCATCGGCATGGGCGACCTGTTCTTCGACGGCAGCCTCGAGCGCGGATGGAACCATATGCTCGCCCCCGCCAACGTCGATGTGGCGGCCTTGCGCGCGCACCCCGAGGGCATCCGCGTTCCGGTGGCGTCCGCCGAGCGCAAGTACCGCACGCAACCGAAGCCGTTCGCCACGCCGACCGGCCTCGTCGAGCTGTACTCCGAACGCCTGCTGCAGCATGGCTATCCGCCCCTGCCCACGCACGAGGATCGCACCGAAGCCGACCATGCCGACTTCCCGCTCGTCATGACCTCGGCCAAGAGCGGCTACTACTGCCACAGCCAGCATCGCGGCAACGCCTCGCTGCGTCGTCGCGCACTGCGGCCTTCGCTAGACGTCTCCGATGCATTGGCGCGATCCATCGGCATCGAAGCCGGCGATCTCGTGCGCGTGACCACGCCAGGTGGCATGGCCACCTTCAGCGTGCGCATCGACGCCGCACTGCATCCGGCCGTGGTCGTCGGCGAGTACGGCTGGTGGCAGGCGTGCGACGCGCTGGGCCAGCCCGGCATCGATGCGCTGGGCGGCCGCCATAGCAACTACAACGCGCTCGTCGGTGGCGAACGGCAAGACCCCGTCAGCGGCTCCACGCCGCTGCGCGCCTATCGCTGCCGCGTGGAGATCGACCCCGCGTTCGACCGCCGCCGCGCATGGGACGGCTTCCGCCCGTTCCGCGTGGCCGCGCTGACGAAGGAAGCCAGCGACGTCACCACGGTCCGCATGGAAGCGCTCGACGGCGGGCTGCTTCCCGACTTCTCGCCGGGCCAGCACATCACCATCCGCCTGCGCACGCGCGCGGGCACGGAAGTCGTGCGCTCGTACTCGCTGACCGGCCCGGCCGCCATGGCCAGCCGACGCCACTACAGCATCTCGGTACGCCGCGCGACCGGCGTGGCCGCCGACGGCATGCGCGTCGATGGCATCGCCTCGACGCATATCAACGGCACGCTCGCCATCGGCGATGTCGTCGATCTGCGCGCGCCGTCGGGCACGTTCGTCATGCCGCGTCAATCGCGGCGCCCGCTGATCCTCGTGGCCGGCGGCATCGGCATCACGCCCTTCATGAACCTGCTCGAATCGCTGGCCGACGAGCCCGCGCCGCCGCGCATCGTGCTGCTCTACGCGAATCGCAACCGCGCGGCGCATGCGTTCCGCGAGCGCATCCGCACGCTGCAGTCTGCACTGCCGTCGCTCTCGGTCATCGACTACTACGAGCAGCCGGGCCCCGACGATATCGCCGGCAAGGACTATGACGTCCACGGCCGCATCTCGCCCGCGCATATCGACGACGCGCTGCTCGCCCTGCGCCCCCTGATCTACATGTGCGGTCCGCCGGCGATGATGGATGCGTTTGCGCAAGGCATGATCGCGCGCGGTGTGCCACGCTTCGACATCCTGCGCGAGGTGTTCCGCTCGCCGGTAACCGCGAAACTCGCGCCTGGACAGCAGTACCGCGTGCATTTCGCGCGATCCGACCGCGCACTCGAATGGAAACCCGAGGACGGCTCGCTGCTCGGCTTCTCCGAACGCCATGGCGTGCAGTTGCCGAGCGGCTGCCGCGTGGGACAGTGCGAAAGCTGCGCCGTGAAGGTACTGAACGGCACGGTCAGGCATCTGCACGGGCAGGAGCCCGACGACGCCGATACGTGCCTGGCCTGCCAGGCGATTCCCACGAGCGACCTCGTGCTCGACGCCTGACCGATTCCTTTTCAACCGAAACGACGACATGCTCATTCTCGACGCCGCCACCACCCGGTCCCGCCTGCCCTTCGACACGCTGATTCCTTCGCTGCGCGCCGCGTTCGTTGCCGGTTGCGAAGTGCCGCTGCGCCATCACCACACGGTCGGTGACGGCACGGTGCTGCTGATGCCGGCCTGGAGCGATCGCTATATGGGCGTGAAGACCGTCTCGATCTTTCCCGGCAACGCGCAACGCGGCCTGCCCGGCCTGCATTCGACGTACATGCTCTACGATGCATCGACGGGCGCACCGCTCGCGCTCATCGACGGCAACGAGATCACGTCGCGACGCACGGCCGCCGCCTCCGCCCTCGCGGCCTCGATGCTCGCGCGCGCCGATGCGCGCAAGCTGCTCGTCATCGGCGCGGGCCGCGTCGCCAGCCTGCTGCCCCACGCCTATCGCGCGGTGCTGCCGATCGAGCAGATCCATATCTGGGACATCGACGCCGCGCAGGCGGAGCGGCTGGCCGGCAGCCTGCGCGACGAAGGCATCGACGCGCGCGCCACCGCGTGCGTGGAAGACGTGCTTGGCAACGTGGACGTCGTGACGTCGGCCACGCTGTCCACCGTGCCGCTGATCGAGCGCCAGCATATCGCGCCGGGCACCCATATCGACCTCATCGGCGGCTTCACGCCGCAGATGCGCGAAGCCGACGACGCCTGCTTCGCGGACACGTCCGTGTTCGTGGACACCGCGGAAGCCACCATGAAGGCCGGCGACCTGCTGCACCCGATTGCCGCCGGCGTGTTCCGCGCGGAAGACGTGCGCGCGGACCTCGCGGCGCTCTGCCGTGGCGCGCACGCGGGCCGCGCATCGAACGACGAGATCACCGTATTCAAGGCCGTGGGGACGGCACTGGAAGACCTCGCGGCAGCAGCGATCTGCTTCGAAGTTCACAACTGAGAGATCCAAACCCCGAACGAGAATCGACACGCACCCAGGAGGTTTTGCCATGAAAGACACACCGCTATCCGCCCCAGCCTACGCGCCACCCGCGCGCGGGGGCCTCGAACGCCTTGCCGTCCGGGTCACGGACTGGTCCGAACGCTGGTTTCCGGACTCCTACATCTTCGCGGCCATCGCGGTCGTCGTCGTGGCCATCGGCGCGATGCTCATCGGCGCTCCCGCGCAAGGCGTGGCACGCGCGTTCGGTGACGGCTTCTGGAGCCTCATTCCGTTCACGATGCAGATGGCGGTCGTCGCCATCGCAGGCTACGTCGTCGCCGTATCGCCGCCCGCGTCCATGCTCATCGCGCGGCTCGCGTCCATGCCGCGCACGGCACGGGGCGCGGTAGCGTTCGTCGCGCTGATCAGCCTCGGCACGTCGCTGGTCAACTGGGCCATCAGCCTGATCTTCAGCGGCCTGCTCGTGCGCGCCATCGCGCGCCGCACGGACCTGCGCATGGACTACCGCGCGGCCAGCGCGGCCGCCTACCTCGGCATGGGCGCCACGTGGGCGCTCGGCCTGTCCTCGTCGGCCGCGCAGCTGCAGGCCAACCCGGCCAGCCTGCCCAAGTCGCTGCTCGACATCACGGGCGTGATTCCGTTCTCGGAAACCATCTTCCTCTGGCAGTCGATGGCGATGACCGGGGTGCTGATCGTCGCCTCGCTCGTGGTCGCGTACTTCTCGGCACCGACCGGCGACCGCGCGCGCACGGCCGCGGACATGGGCGTCGATCTCGACGACAGCGACGACGCCATCACCAGGCCGACGCGTCCCGGCGAATGGCTCGAGTACAGCCCGCTGCTGACGCTGCTGCTCGTCGCGCTCGGTGCCGGCTGGCTCTATCACGAGTTCACCACCAAGGACCCGATCCTCGCGATCTCGAACCTGAACACCTACAACTTCCTGTTCCTGATGCTGGGCATGCTGCTGAACTGGCGTCCCCGCCGGTTCCTGCGCGCCGTGGCCCGCTCGGTGCCTTCCACGGCAGGGGTGCTGATCCAGTTTCCGCTGTATGGCGGCATCGCCTTCATCCTGACCAAGGCCACCGGTGGCGACGGCGCCACGCTGTCGCACCACCTGGCTTCCGCGTTCGTCTCGATGGCGACCACCGAATCGTTCTCCGCGGTCATGGGCATCTACTCGGCGGTACTGGGCTTCTTCGTCCCGTCGGGCGGCGGCAAGTGGATCATCGAGGCACCGTACGTCATGCAGGCGGCCAACGAACTGCACGTCCACCTCGGCTGGGCGGTACAGGTCTACAACGCGGCGGAAGCCCTGCCGAACCTGATCAATCCGTTCTGGATGCTGCCGCTGCTCGGCGTACTGGGCATCCGCGCCAAGGACGTGGTGGGCTTCACGTTCACGCAGCTGATCGTGCATACGCCACTGGTGCTGTTCATGCTGTGGGCGTTCGCGATGACGCTGGAGTATCGGCCGCCGGTCATGCCATGACCTGACGGTTTGCTGCTCCCTTCATGGGGGAGAGGGGGCAAGAGAACCAACCTATTATGGAAGCATCCCATCCAAGGAGCTTCCATGAAACCCATCCAGCTGATAGGAGCCCCCACAGACGTCGGCGCAAGCATTCGCGGTACGTCGATGGGCCCCGAAGCGCTACGCGTTGCAGATATTGCCAGCGCTCTGGCGCGCAACGGGCTCCAGGTCACCGACCTCGGCAACCTCGCCGGCCCGGGCAATCCGGGCCATGCTCCGGTCAACGGCATGCGCCATCTGGAAGACGTCGTGGCGTGGAACACCGCGGTGTTCACGGCGCCTATGAAATTCTTGCAAACGGCCGTATGCCGCTGCTGATGGGCGGCGACCACTGCCTGGCCATCGGCTCGATCAGCGCGGCCGCACGGCATTGCCGCGAATCGGGCAAGCAGTTGCTGGTCCTGTGGCTAGACGCCCACGCCGATGCCAACACCGGCAGCACGAGCCCCACGGGCAACATCCACGGCATGCCGGTCGCCTGCCTCTGCGGCGACGGCCCCGAGCCGCTGACCACACTCTCGGGCACACGCCCCGCGATGCAGCCGAACGATATCCGCCAGGTCGGCATCCGCAGCGTCGATCCCGAGGAAAAACGCCGCCTGCGCCAGCTCGGCCTGCCCGCATTCGACATGCGCTTCATCGACGAAAACGGTATGCGCGAAACCATGCGCCAGGCATTGGCCGGCGTGGACGCCAACACGCACCTGCACGTGAGCTTCGATGTGGATTTCCTGGATTCGCAGATCGCGCCCGGCGTCGGCACGCCGGTGCGCGGCGGTCCCACCTACCGCGAAACCCACCTCGCGCTGGAGATGATCGCGGACACCAAGGCACTGGGCTCGCTCGACGTACTGGAACTGAACCCCGCCCGCGATATCCAGAATCAGACCGCGGAACTCGTGGTGGACCTGCTGGAAAGCCTGTTCGGCAAATCGACGCTGCTGCGTTGACGCCGGCAGGCCCGGCGTTCAGCGCCGGCCTGGCAACGGCGGCATCGCGGGCACATACGCGGCATCGGTCAGCGTGCGCAGGAATGCCACGATGTCGTCGATGTCTGCTTCTGTCAGCGCAGCGGGCATGCCGGGCTTGCGGTTCATCGGCGGCGAATTCACGTTGATGTTGTCGCGATACGCGGCGGGGACATCGTCGAAGACCTTGCCATCGGCATACCACTTGCCCGGATCGATCGTCCGCGTGTTGTAGAACGCCACGGCGTCACGCAACGACGTGAACACGCCGTTGTGCATGAAGCGCTGGCGTACCGCCACGTTGCGCAGGCCCGGGGTACGCAGATAGCCGCACCACTGCGTGGGTTCGGGCCAGCGCAACCGGCGTGCGGTGTCGCACAGGCCGTTGTCGAAATGCGTCGCGTCACGGTTCGCGGGCAGTGCCCGGTTACGCGGCACCGCGATGGCGTCGTAGCCGAAGTCCGTGAACAACGAGCGCTCGGGGCGGCTCGACGTATCGGACAACGTGTGGCAGCTCATGCAGTTGCCCTTGTCCGGATTCTTGAACAGCGCCAGGCCGCGGGTTTCCTGCGGCGTCAGCGGCGCGCGCCGGCGCAGGTAATCGTCGAAGCGCGACGTGAATGGCGCCATCTCGTCGCTCTGCATATAGGCTTGCAGCGCGGCACCGAGCGCGCGCAGCATCGCCTCGGGGTCCTTGCGCACGCCCGGTCCGAATTGCGCGGCCAGCACGGGAGCGAGGTCGGTGCCGTTGATATTGCGCAGCAGCCCGGCCGGCGTGCCGTTGTTCATTTCATTCGGATCCAGCAGCGGACCGCGCACCTGCTCGGCCAGCGTATCGGCGCGGCCATCGGCGAACAGGCCGCCGAACGGCGAGGCGGCGGGCGCATCGTCGTCCTGGTAGAAGTGCCTGCGCGGTACGTAGCGGACGTACAGCAACGAAGGCGGATTACGCAGGCTGAAGTGTCCGGGGCGGCTGCCCTGCGTCACCCCCGGTGTGCTTGCGGGCAGCGTGGCGGCAAACGCGCGCGCGGGATCGTGGCAGCTGGCGCACGACTGCCCGCGCGGCATCGACAGACGCGCATCGAAGAACACGCGCCTGCCCAGCGCCACCAGCGCCGGGTCCGGACGGAATACCGCGCCGGTGACATCCACCTTCGCCGTGACCTTGGGGGTCCCGTTACCGATCGTCGCCACGACCGTCGCGGGGGGCGCGCCCGGCAGCAGCATGGTCTCCGCCGCCAGCGCGGGGAATGCTACCGCCCACGCCAGCAGCGTGGCGCGGGCGGCGATACGGCGGCATGCATATGGCATCAGGGCATCAACGCATCAGGGCGTCAGGAAGCCGGTCTTGTCGCAGGTGAGCGTGTTGCCGGTCTGGTCGCAGGTGGCCAGCAGCTTGCCGGCCTTGGTGTACGCCTTGAACTGCCAGCCCGTGGCTGGCGATGCATGACGGTCCATCACCAGAAAGCCGAAGCTTGCGTGATGCGTGATGCGATCGATGGTCGTACCGGGTGCGGGCACGCTGCCGGCAGGCAACGGATCGGGCAATGCGACATCGAGATTGTCGCCGCCGTTGCCGGAGACGATCGTGGCCGGGTGCGCCGACGCGAAGTTGATGGCCTGGAAGTCATGCACGTGGCCGTGCAACGCGAGCTGGATGCCGGTCGGATAGTAGGCCTGCGCATTCAGGTTCGACATCACCGACTGCAGGGCCAGATTGCCCGGCGCGGGATTCGCGCCAGCCACCGGAGCGAACCCCAGGATCGGATGGTGATTGGTGAAGATCGTGGTGGTCATGCCCGTCTTCGCGGCCAGCGTCGCCACCGTCTGGAACTGCTTCTGGTAGGCGATGAACTGCGGGTCGTTGGTGGCCAGCGCGGCCTTGCCCGCCTTGGCGGAGTCGAACACGATGACCTGCGAGCCGCCGCCGAGCGACACCGCATACGGGTCCGCATAGTTGGCGATGGCGTCGTTGGCCGGATCGTCGCACGAACGCGTGGCGTCATACGGACGCGTATCCAGGAAGCGGGCCCAGCCCTGACCGGCACGCGCGCACTCCTCGTGATTGCCGCGCACCACGACCCACGGTGCCTTGGCCAGCAACGGCGCGGCCGGCTTGAACAGATCGGCCTGCCAGGTATCCCAGCCATAGCCCCACGGGCTGCCCTGGCAGCCGGCGATATCGGGCGGGCAGGCGTTCTCGCGATAGTGGTAGTCGCCGATATGCAGCACGAGGTCGGGATTGAAACCGGCCGCGGTGGCGGCCAGCGACGCCAGCGGCCAGGCCTCGGTATCGGAGCAGGCCTGCCATGCGTTGTCGGCCTTCTTCAGGCGGCAGCCGGTATCGGCCAGCACCACGATACGTTGCGGCGTGGCCTTCGGCAGCGGCAGCACCTGCGCCCCGATGGCGGCGCTGGCGGCGCCGGCCGGCAGCGTGGCTTCGCAAACGGACACCGGAAACTCCGATGGCTTGGAGTCGGCCGCCGCGCTGGCCGTGGTACGCAACGGCGCCGTGGCGGGGCCGACGCGCAGCGTCATGCGCGCGGCCTTGCCATCGACCGTCAACAGCGGGCACTGGGCGTTCGCGCCGGCGCCGGCCTCGGCCGTATAGCGCGTCACCACACGCGCCAATGCCTGGTTGCCATCGCCGATCTCGACCCATGCGGCCTGGATATTCGCGCTCGCCGTGGCCGCGTCCGGCGCGGGCGTCGGCGTCGTGGCGGGCGGATTGTTGCTGGCGGTATTGCTGGAACTGCTGCTGTCGTCGCTGCCGCAGCCATGCAGCGCCGCCATGATGGCGATCGCAGCCGTACCTGCCATCCAGACGATGGTGTTCTTTTTTTGTGGGCGCATATGGTTCTCCCCTGTGTGGGTGGCCACCCTACCCCACCGATATGAAAGAACCATGACGCCGGGCGGGAACAAAAAAAGCCGAGCCCTGTGCGAGACAGGACTCGGCCCTTACTTGGCCCTTACTTGGCCCTTACTTGGCCCTTACTTGGCGCTTACTTGGCGCTTACTCGGCCCTTACTCGCCCCTTTCGTGCTGCCGGGCGCTCAGGACTGCGGGATCAGGACTGTGGCTTCGCCGTGGGCGATTCGCCCGCCGCCGCCGCCGGCGCCGTGGTCGTCTCGTTCCAGCCACCACCCAGCGCCTTGTACAGATTCACCTCGCTGGTCAGCTGATTCAGGCGATCGGTGATCAGCGTCTGCTGCGCGGAGAACAGCTGGCGCTGCGCATCGAGCAGCGTCAGGTAGTTGTCCACACCGGTGCGATAACGCTGGTCGGCGAGCTTGTAGTAATCCTGGCTCGCCGCGACGAGTCGCACCTGTGCCTGCAGCTGGTCGGTGTACGTACCGCGCGCGGCCAGCCCGTCCGCCACTTCGCGGAAAGCCGACTGGATCGTCCGCTCGTACTGCGCCACCGTCACGTCCTTCTGGATGCGCGAGTAGTCGAGGCTGGCCTGCAGGCTGCCCGCCGTGAAGATCGGCACATTGATCTGCGGATTGAACAGCCACGTGCCGGATCCCCCTTCGAACAAGCCCGACAGCTGCCGGCTCGCCGTGCCGGCCGAAGCCGTCAGGCTGATGCTCGGGAAGAACGCCGCGCGCGCCGCACCGATCGTCGCATTGGCCGCCATCAGCTGATGCTCGGCAGAGAGGATGTCCGGCCGGTTCCGCAGCAGATCCGACGGCAGACCCGCCGGCACTTCGGCCACGAGCTTGTCGTCGAGCGACAGGCCCTCGGGCAGGTCGCCCGGCACCGATGCACCGATCAGCAACGACAGCGCATTCCTGTCCTGCGCCACCTGCCGCGTGTATTGGGCCAGGGTCGCACGCGCGTTCTCCACGCTCGTCTGCGCCTGACGCAGGTCCAGCCGCGACGAAATGCCTTCCTCGAAGCTGCGGCGCGTCAGGTTGAACGTACGCTCGTACGTGCCGAGCGTGTCGCGCGTGAGCTTCAGCTGCTCCTCATCCGCGCGCATCGTCAGATACGCATTGGCAACGCTCGCCACCAGCGCGATATGGGTGCTGCGGCGCGCTTCCGCGCTGGAGAAGTACGTCTGCAGCGCCGCCTCGTTCAGGCTGCGCAGGCGGCCGAACAGATCGATTTCCCACGCGGTGATGCCGAGCGCCACACCGAACTGCCTGCCGACGATCCCCGTCGATGCGGACGACAGGGGCGACAGCACGCGTTGCGCCGTGTACTGGCCGGTGGCATTGAGCTCCGGGAACAGTTCCGCGCGCTGAATGCGGTACTGCGCGCGATAGGCGTCCATGTTCAGCGCGGCAATGCGCAGGTCGCGATTGTTCTCCAGCGCCACCTCGATCAGCCGGCGCAGCCGCGGATCGGTGAAGTAGTCGCGCCAGCCGAGCTCCGCCGCGGCCACCTGCCCGCTGGCGGCGTCGCCGCCAACCGGATAAGCATCCCCGGTCGGATAGGCGGCATCCACGGGCGCGGCCGGCTGCTCGTATTTCGGAATCAGGCTGCAGCCGGCCAGAAAGACGCCGGCTGCAAGGCTAACTAGTGTTTTTCTCATGAGAGGGCTCCCTTCTCGAGGGAGGTGTCATCCTTGGGCTTTCGGCCCTTGAACAGCGACGTCACCGCGACGAAGAACAGCGGCACCCAGAAGATCGCAAGCACGGTCGCCGTGATCATGCCGCCGATCACGCCGGTACCGATCGCGTGCTGGCTGCCCGAACCGGCGCCCGTGGACACCGCCAGCGGGAACACGCCGAGCACGAAGGCCAGCGACGTCATGATGATCGGCCGCAAACGCATCCGGCACGCCTCGATCGCGGCTTCCACGAGCCCCTTGCCCTGCTCGTGCAGCTCCTTCGCGAACTCCACGATCAGAATCGCGTTCTTCGCCGACAGGCCCACGGTCGTCAGCAGACCCACCTGGAAGAACACGTCGTTGGACAGCCCGCGCAACAGCGTCGCCATCAGCGCGCCGACCACACCGAGCGGCACCACCAGCATCACGGAGAACGGAATCGACCAGCTTTCGTACAGCGCCGCCAGACACAGGAACACGACGAGCAGCGACAGCGCATACAGCGCAGGCGCCTGGGCACCCGACAGGCGCTCTTCATACGACAGGCCGGTCCACGAATAGCCAATGCCAGGCGGCATCTGCTTCATGATGTCCGCCACCGCGTTCATCGCCTCGCCGGTACTCTTGCCCGCCGCCGGTTCGCCGAGGATTTCCACCGCCGGCACACCGTTGTAGCGCTGCAGCTTCGGCGAACCGTAGCCCCAGTGCCCCGTCGCGAACGCCGAGAACGGCACCATGTCGCCATTACCATTGCGGATGAACCACTTGGTCAGGTCTTCCGGCGACATCCGCGAATTCGGACGCCCCTGCACGTACACGCGCTTCACGCGGCCGCGATCGATAAAGTCGTTCACGTAGCTGGAACCCCACGCGATCGACACCGTGCTGTTGATGTCGGCCAGCGACAGCCCCAGCGCGCGCGCCTTCTCGTCGTCGATATCGAGCAGATACTGCGGCTCGTCGTTCAGGCCGTTGGGCCGCACGCGCTGCATCGCCGGATTCTGTCCCGCCAGCTGGAGGAACTTGTTGCGCGCCTCCATCAGCTTCTCGTGACCGAGACCGGCCTGATCCTGGATATAGAAGTCGAAACCGGTCGCGTTACCAAGTTCCTGCACCGCGGGCGGCGCGAAGGCAAAAGCCAGCGCATCGCGGAAGGTGAAGAACTTGGCCTGCGCCCGCTTGGCCAGGTCGAACACGCTCGTGGCATCGCCGCTACGCTCCTTGAACGGCTTGAGCAGGATGAACGCGAGACCCGAACTCTGGCCACGGCCGGCGAAGTTGAAGCCGTTCACCGTGAACAGCGATTCCACCACCCCGCCTTCGTCGCCCAGCAGATACTCGCGCATCTGGTCGAGGACCTGCTGCGTGCGCTCCGCGGTCGAACCCGGCGGCGTCTGCACCTGCGCGTAGAGCACGCCCT
Organism: Cupriavidus sp. OTU4054; assembly: GCF_038440175.1. Taxonomy (NCBI): domain Bacteria; kingdom Pseudomonadati; phylum Pseudomonadota; class Betaproteobacteria; order Burkholderiales; family Burkholderiaceae; genus Cupriavidus; species Cupriavidus sp. OTU4054. The sequence continues at coordinate 12,567 of NZ_JASATF010000024.1, read as the reverse complement.
GGTCTTCTTCCGGCAGGAACGAGGTCGGGATCTTCGTGAACAGGAACGCCATCCCCGCGACGATCGCGATATAGATGATCACGAACGGCATCCGGCGCCGCAGAATCCCCTGCACGCCACGCTCGTACCGGTGCGTCGTCTTGATAAAGCCCCGGTTGAACCAGCCGAAGAAGCCCTTCTTGTGCTCGCCGTGGTCGCCCTTCTCGATCGGCTTCAGCATCGTCGCGCACAGCGCGGGCGTCAGAATCAGCGCCACCAGCACGGACAGCACCATCGATGCGACGATCGTGATCGAGAACTGACGATAGATCACGCCGGTCGAGCCGCCGAAGAATGCCATCGGCAGGAACACCGCGGACAGCACGAGCGCGATACCGACCAGCGCGCCCTGGATCTGTCCCATCGATTTTCGAGCCGCCTCCTTCGGTGGCAACCCTTCTTCGGCCATCACCCGCTCGACGTTCTCCACCACCACGATCGCATCGTCAACAAGCAGACCGATGGCCAGCACCATCCCGAACATCGTCAGCGTGTTGATCGAGTAACCGAACGCGGCCAGCACGCCGAACGTGCCCAGGAGCACCACCGGCACGGCGATCGTCGGGATCAGCGTGGCGCGGAAGTTCTGCAGGAACAGGTACATCACCAGGAACACCAGCACGATAGCTTCGAGCAGGGTCTTGATCACCTCGTGGATCGAGTCCGCGATCACCGGCGTGGTGTCGTACGGGAACACGATCTTCATGCCCGGCGGCATGAAGCCCTCGAGCTGGCCCAGCGTCTGGTGAATGGCCTTGACGGTGTTCAGCGCGTTGGCGCCCGTCGCCAGACGAATGGCGATACCGGAAGCCGGCGCGCCGTTGTACTGCGCGTTGATGGTGTAGTCCTGGCCGCCGAGGCCGATATCGGCCACGTCGCGCAGGCGCACCTGCGAACCGTCGGTGTTGACCTTCAGCAGGATGTCGCCGAACTGCTCGGCGGTCTGCAGACGGGTCTTGCCGATGATCGTCGCATTGAGCTGCTGGCCACGCACCGCGGGCAGGCCGCCCAGCTGGCCGGAAGCCACCTGCACGTTCTGCGCCTTGACGGCGTTGCTCACGTCGAGCGGCGTCAGCTGATAGCTGTTGAGCCGCGCCGGATCGAGCCAGACACGCATCGCGTACTGCGAACCGAACACCTGGAAGTCGCCCACGCCGGACGTCCGCGACAGCGGATCCTGCAGGTTCGACACGATGTAGTTCGACAAGTCCTCACGCGTGACGCTCTTGTCCGTCGAGACCAGACCCACGATGACCAGGAAGTTCCGTACGGACTTGGTCACGCGGATACCCTGCTGCTGGACTTCCTGCGGCAGCAGCGGCGTGGCGAGCTGCAGCTTGTTCTGCACCTGCACCTGCGCGATATCCGGGTTGGTCCCCTGCTCGAACGTGACGGTGATGGTCATGCTGCCGTCGGAGTTCGATTCGGAGAAGATGTAGCGCAGGCCGTCGAGGCCGTTCAGCTGCTGCTCGATCACCTGCACCACCGTATCCTGCACGGTCTGCGCGGACGCACCCGGGTAGGTCACGGAGATGGCGATCGTTGGCGGCGCGATCGCGGGGTACTGGTTCACCGGCAGCGCGCGAATCGACAGCACGCCAGCCAGCATGATCACCAGCGCAATCACCCACGCGAAGATCGGCCGCTCGATAAAAAAGTTAGACATGGCGAATCCTTATGCTTGCGGTCGCGCTCAGGACTTGGCCGCGGGCGCGGACGCAGCGGCCGGCGCGGAGGCACCGCCCGCCGGCGCGGCGGAGGCTTCCACGGCCTTGACCTTGACACCCGGACGCACGAACTGCAGGCCCTCGACGATCACGCGGTCGCCAGCCTTCAGGCCGTCGGTCACGAGCCAGTTGTCGCCGATGGTGCGCGTGGTCGTCAGCTGACGCAGTTCCACTTCTTCCTTGCCATTGACCACGAGCGCGGTCGCCGCACCCTTGAGGTCGCGCGTCACGCCACGTTGCGGCGCCAGAATGGAGTTGGCGCGCACGCCTTCCTGCAGGCGCGCGTGCACGAACATCCCGGGCAGCAGGTCATGGCGCGGGTTCGGGAACACGGCACGCAGCGTCACGGAGCCCGTGCCTTCGTCCACCGAGACCTCGGAGAACTCGAGGCGGCCCGGTTCCGGATACGGCGTACCGTCCTCGAGGAACAGCGTCACCTTGGCGGCATTCGCGCCAGCCGATTCGAGCTGGCCGGCCTGAAGCTCGCGCTTCAGGCGCAGCAGCGACGACGACGGCTGTGTCACGTCCACATAGATCGGATCGAGCTGCTGCACCGTGGCCAGCGCGTTGGTCTGGCCGTTGGTCACGAGCGCGCCTTCGGTCACGAGCGCGCGGCTGATGCGGCCCGTGATCGGCGACAGCACCTTCGTGTAGCGCAGGTCGATCTTCGCGCGGTCCACGGCAGCCTGCGCCTGTTCGTAGGCGGCCTGAGCCTCGGCGTATTGCTGCTTGCTCACGGCTTCGTCGCCGACCAGCCGGCCATAACGCTGTGCCAGCAGCTTCGACGATTCGAGCGTGGCGGCGGCGGTCTTGTAGGCAGCCTCGTACGTCGACGGATCGATCTGATACAGCTGCTGCCCTTCCTTGACGTCGGTGCCCTGCTTGAACATCCGCTTGAGGATGATGCCGTTCACCTGCGGACGCACCTCGGCGATGGCGTAAGGATTGGTCCGGCCCGGCAATTGGGTTTCCAGCGTAACCGACTGCTCCTTGAGCGTCACGACCTGGACCTGTGGGGTCTGGGGTGCGGGAGCTTCGGCCTTCTTGCCGCAAGCGGCGAGCACCGCGACGGCAATGCCCAGCATGGCCGGAATCAAAGCACGCCTTGCGCGCATTGGTTGCATAGCGATTTCCTCGAGGATGAAACTGAAACAAATATGGGAGCCTGGTGCGATGCCAGGCGGGTGGTCCACGGTGCCGTACCGCATGCACGCGCATGAACGGTGGGGCGGGCATCGTGGCCCATCGCTTTTGTGTGTGAACAGCCGGTCAGGGGCATGGGTGCCGCACGAAGCAACAGCCATGCCCATGACCGGACGATTGCGGTCGGGCTCAGTCGGGGTTTCAGCGGATCGTGACCATTACCCCTGCTTTCGCCAGTGCCCTGGCCTCGAGTGGTACGCATCGCGGGCACGCATCGCGCGCGCCGAACCGCTCCCCGTTTTCAGAAAAATAGGCTTCGATCATGGCTTCTCAGTATTACCGTTCCATGCGCGAGGCTCGTGCACCGATCTGGTGTGGGCATCGACTCGCAATTCACGCCAGGCGCGGCGTCAATATCTGACGCTTCGCCGTGACATGCGCCTCCGGCAATGTATGCCACGCAGGACAAGACCTCAATGACTAAGTCAGCCGACCTCCCCCCTCCGGCAGGTCGGTATGTCCGTGCGTTTTTTCGCGGCGCTGCAGCATTTGAGGCACGCGGTGCGAAGTTGTTCCACTTGGCCTAAATGTTCGCAGCACGCCATGCTACCAGTTTGCTGAAATGTTCGGTTATGAGGAATTGGCGTGTAATCCGCTGAAATACGTCATTGCAGCCCCCGAAATGGCGGCATATGCATGCTACACGCGGGCTTGCAGCGTGCAATCACCAATGAGGCACCGGATTTTCTGAACAAATCGTTCAAATCTGATCACCGATCGCGGCGTCAGCCATCGAGCTGTGCGCGAAGGAAATCGACGAGCGAGCGTTGCCCGGCGTTCAGCGCACTGTCGCCCGCCACCAGCGCCAGTTCGGTGGGGGCCAGCGCAGGAAAGCCCTCGCACAGGCGGTGTTCGGGCAACAATGCGGTCGTCGGCAGCACCGACACGCCCAGCCCGGACGAGACCGCCGCCTGAATGCCGGTCAGGCTATGGCTGCCGAACGCCGTGCGCCAGCGCCGCTGCGCCTGGTCGAGCCCCCGGATCGCACGCTGCCGGTAGACGCACCCCTGGGGGAATAGCGCGAGCGGCACCGGTTCCTCCGCGCGGTCGTCACGATCCCATGCGCTGTCCGCGGCGGTCGCCCACACAAGCGTCTCGGGCCAGGCGGCAAGACTGGGCCCGCTGCCCGGCTCGCGCTTGACCAGGGCGATCTCGATCTCGCCACCTGCGAGCTTTTGTCGCAGGTCGCTGCTCATGCCGGCGACGGTTTCCAGCCTCACTTCGGGACGCGCCGCCACGAAACCGGACAGCATCGCCGACATGCGTCGCGCATCGAAGTCCTCGGGCACGCCGATCCGGACCGTCGAGACGCGCCCATCGCTGGCCAGCGCATCCGCGGCCTCCTGCGACAAGGCCAGCAGCCGCCGCGCATATTGCGCGAGCAGTTCACCATGCGCGGTGGCCGTGACCTGTGTGCCCGAGCGGTCTCGCAGCAGCAGCGGACGCCCCACGACCTCTTCGAGCTTGCGAATTTGCTGGCTGACCGTCGATTGCGTACGGTGCACCCGGTCTCCGGCGCGCGTAAAGCTGCCTTCGTCCACGACCGAAACGAGTGTGCGGAGTAGAACCAGATCGTCGAACATCGCGGCGCCTCTTATTTGAAAATCCACTGACGTGGATATCATAATTTCATTTTCAAATGGAGGCCAGACTCACTACGCTTCCGGTCAACGCAAACCGCTCCGGAGACCGCCATGTCCCTGCAATACACCCCCCGCCCCAAGTGGCTCACCTTCGACTGCTACGGCACGCTCATCCAGTGGGACGAAGGGCTGCAGCGGGCCGTCGACACCATCCTGCGCAACAAGGGCAATCCGGCGTCCATCGACACCGGCCGCCTGATCGAGGTGTACGACCGGCACGAGCATCGCCTCGAGCAAACGCCGCCGCATCGCAATTTCCGAACGGTCGCGGGCGAGGGATTGCGGCTCGCGCTCGAGGAATTCGATCTCGAACCCGCGCCCGACGATATCGCCGTGCTCACGCAGGGCATCTCGGCCATGCCGCCGTTCCGCGAAGTCGTGCCGGCGCTGCGCCGCCTCCAGGCCATGGGCTTCCGCACCTGCATCGTCTCCAATACCGACGACGACATCATCGCGGGCAACGTCGCGCAACTCGCCGACGCGACTGGCCCCTGTATCGACAGGGTGATCACCGCGCAGCAGGCCGGCGCGTACAAGCCCGCGCGCCGGCTCTTCGACTATGCTCACGAACAACTCGGCGTGACGAAGGAGGAAGTCGTTCATATCTGCGCAAGCCCGCACCTCGACCACGCCGCCGCGCGCGATATCGGCTTCCGTTGCGTGTGGGTCGACCGCGGCACCGGCCGCAGGCTATTGCCGGATTACACGCCGGATGCGATCGTACACACGCTCGACGAAGTTCCCACCCTGTTCCAGACACTCGACTGGTAAAGTCGGCGATCCCCAAGAAAGGAAACCATCGTGGCCCACACACTGACCTCTCTCCGCACGGAACGCGCGCAGACGCGCGCCGGACTCGACGCCGACGCCGTGCACGAGGCCCGCATCGAACTCGCGGCATGCTTCCACCTTGCCGCGCAACACGGCTTCGCGGAAGGTGTCTGCAACCATTTCTCCGCGGTCGTGCCGGGCCACGACGATCTGTTCCTCGTCAATCCGTTCGGCTATGCCTTCGACGAACTCACGGCCTCGCATCTGCTCATCTGCGACTACGAAGGCAACGTCATCGCGGGCGAGGGCAAGCCGGAGGCCACCGCGTTCTATATCCACGCGCGGCTCCATCGTGCACAGCCGCGCGTGCGCGCCGCGTTCCACACGCATATGCCCAACGCCACCGCACTCGCATTGCTCGATGGCGAGCCGCTCGTGTGGGCCGGACAGACCGCGCTCAAGTTCTACGGCCGCACCGTCGTCGATGAGGACTACAACGGTCTTGCGCTCGACGAGACCGAAGGCGATCGCATCGCCGCCGCCATGGGCAACGCCGATGTCGTCTTCCTGAAGAACCATGGCGTGATGGTGGTGGGTCCCACCATCGCCGAGGCCTGGGACGATCTCTACTATCTGGAACGCGCAGCCGAGGTCCAGCTCAAGGCCATGAGCACGGGACGCACGCTGAAGCCGGTGCCGCATGACATCGCGCAGCGTACGTACGAACAGATGCGCGTCGGCGATCCCGACAGTGCGCGTGCGCACCTCGACAGCGGCATGCGCCGCCTGCGCGCGCAGCACGTGCCGTTCGACCGGTAGGCTGCATCGCGCCACTGGCACGCTTCATGCACCACCCTCCGATAAAACGACCACATGGAGGGCAAGATCATGAAGGTCCGTCTATTCCCGGGTGCGGTGATCGCCGCTACCGCCATGATCGTCGCCGTCACCGCGACGCCTATTCTCGTGAACGCCGCCGGTGGCGATGCCGATACGCCATCGTCCACCGGCCGCACCACGGCGCCACGCGACACGGCGGCCACGACCGACCGCACCATCACTACCGCGGTGAAAGCCAGGCTGGCCACGATACCGGGCGCCGACGCCAGTCGCATCGACGTGAAGACCGTCGATGGTGTGGTCCGCCTCGAGGGCAACGTGCGCGATGAATCGCAGCGCGCGGCCGTTCTCAAAGCCGCCAAGGATACGAGCGGCGTGACCGCCGTCTCGGACGAGTTACGCGCCGCCGGCCAGTGAACTTCGGAAAAGATCGAAGTACCGCCGCGGCAGTTTTTACATGGAACGCCACGCCATCCCAACCATGGCGTGGGCGCTTCGTTTAACTCTGCATTAGGAACACATGCCCGGTAGCCGCGATGCCGACAAGGGCATCCGCGGACGTGCGCGACATCTGGCATAGCATGGCCCGCTCCATCGTCACGACCCATGGAGCGCGCATGCCAGGGAATGCCGGCCACACATCCATCGCCCGCACCTTCATCGTCCACCGTCGTCACCTTCTTTGCATTGCCACGCGTATTCTCGGCTGCCCCGTGCAGGCCGAAGACGTCCTGCACGATGCCTACCTCAAGCTGATCTTTCATACGCCCGATGGGCCATGGCGCAGCGAACTGAGCTACATCTGCCGCGTGGTGCGCAATCTCGCCCTCGATGGCTATCGGCGGCAGCAGATCGAACGGCGCCTCTTCGCATCGGAATTCGCTGAAGCCGATGCCCCGCTCGACACCAACTCCCCCGACCGCATTGCCAGCGCCCGCGAACGCGAACGTTCGTTACGCGATGCGATGCGCGCCCTGCCGCCACGCACGCGCGACGCGCTCACGCAGTATTACTTCGAAGACCAGTCGCAGCGGACCATCGCCGCGCGGCTCGGTATCTCGCCCGCGATGGTGAGCTTCATTCTCCAGGATGCGCGCGACACGCTCGGCACACTGTCGTTGTAGTTGTTGTTTCCGATCGCTGGTTCGTCTTGATGAATGTCGGCTGCGGCAACGCGGCCCATTTCTCCCAAATCACGCGAGCCATCATGACCAACACGACTACCAGCGCGGATGACACACCCTACGATTTCATCGGCATCGGCCTCGGCCCCTTCAACCTGAGCCTCGCATGCCTCGCGGATCCCCTCCCGGGCATGCGCTGCCTCTTCCTCGAAAAGAAAGAAGCCTTCGGCTGGCACACCGGCATGCTGATCGACGGCACCATCCTCCAGAACCCCTTTCTCGCGGACCTCGTCTCGCTCGCCGATCCCACCAGCCGCTTCAGCTACCTGAACTTCTGCAAGCAGCAGGGAAGGCTGTACACGTACTACGTGCGCGAGAACTACTACCTCACGCGGCAGGAGTACGACCGCTACTGCAAATGGGCCGCCGCGCAACTGCGCAACGTGCGGTACCGCCGCAACGTGCTCGATATCCACTATGACGCCACGATGCCCGGCTACGTCGTAACGGGCGTCGATACGCATAACGGCACCCCGTTCCGTTATCGCACCCGCCGCCTCGTCGTCGGCATCGGCAGCGAGCCACGCCTGCCCGACTGCTGCGAAGGGCTGCGCGCCGGCTCGCGCGGGCCCATCCACTCGGCCCACTACCTTGCGCACAAGGCATGGCTGCAACAGCAGCGCGTGATCACGATCGTCGGCAGCGGCCAGAGCGGCGCCGAGGTCTACTACGACCTGCTGCGCGAATGCGGCCTGTATGGCTACACGCTCAACTGGGTCACGCGGGCACCGCGCTTTTTCCAGATGGAAACGGCCAAGCTCACGCTCGAGTTCCTGCTGCCCGCGTATATCGGGCACTTCCAGAAACTCGGCGATGCCGCGAAACACCGCGCGACGCAGGGGCAGCGCGCCGTCTACAGCGGCATCAACAAGACGCTGATCGACCGCATCTACGACCAGCTCGACGAGACGCGCCACCAGCCCGGCCTGCGCACGCAACTCATGCCGAACCTCGCGCTCACGGCGTGCTCGCTCGACGATGCGGGCAAGCGCTTCGCGCTCACATTCGCGCACAACGAACTCGGCGAGCGCTATCGCCACCTTACCGACGGCCTCGTCATGGCCACGGGCTACACGCATCGCATCCCGCCATTCGTGCGCGGCATCCGCGACCGCATCCGATGGGATGCGCAAGGACACTACGTGCAGGCCGACAACTATGCCGTCGATATCGCGGGCGACGAAATCTATGTGCAGAACGCGGGCTTCGAGGGCGGCATCACGAACCCCGACCTGGGCCTTGCCTGCCATCGCAATGCGCGACTGCTGCATGCGCTGACCGGTGTCGATCACTATCGCGCCGAGGCCCGCACCACGTTCCAGGATTTCGCCCCGCGCGCGGACAGCGGGTTCACGAGACTCGGCGCATCGCCCGACGCCGACGCCGCGCTCCTCCGCCAGACAGCGCCTCGCCCCCGGGACGCGGACGTCGCGGTGAACGACGCGCTCGACGACAACATCGACGCGCCCCGCCCATGACGCTGCGCCTCGCCATTCTCGTCATGACCGCCTGCGGGGTGGTCAGCGACGCCATTCTCATCGCGTTCTATCCGCAGTTCTTCGCCATGCGCTATGGCGTGACCGACCCCATCCACGTCGGCGCCTATGTCGCCGCGATCTCGATAGCGGTCATGCTCACGCTGCCGCTATGGGCCCGCGTCGCCCGCCATGTGGAGACGATGCACCTCGTCGTCCTCACGCAGGGCATCGCGGGCCTGCTCGGCCTCGCGAGCCTTGGCGCGGAGACGGTCGCCGCCTACTGGGCGGTGACGCTGCTCATGTTCATGACCAAGAGCAGCTACCTGCTGATGTTTCCGTACCTGATGCGCGTCGAACCTCCCGACACGCACGGCGCCACCGTCGGACTGCTCGCGGTCGTGGTCCATCTCGGCGGGATCTTCGGCGCGATGGCGGGCGGCTCGCTGCTCCAGCATCTGGGACCCGACGCCTGCCTGCTGGCCACGGCCGCCGGAGACTTCGTGCAGATGGCGCTGTGCATCCACCTGATACGCGCGGGCAAGATCGTCGGCATGCTCGGCGCGGACCCGCCCCCGTCGATGACAGACGCGCGCCGTCCCACGCTGCCGCGTGTGCTGCGGCTGAGCGCGCTGATGCTGGTCTTCGATTTCAGCGCCTATCTGGTGCGCCCGTTCTTCTCGGTGTACTGGGAGGCCGCGACGGGTATCGGCAGCCAGACGCTCACGGGCCTCGTGTTCGCCATTCCGGGGCTGATGGCACTGCTCGTGCTGTCGATGGACCGCCGCGCGCGCGGCGACACGGCCTCCACTGCGCTGCATCTGTTGCTCGGCACGGCCGGGCTGATGCTGCAGGCCGCTCCATGGCCACCGGCCATGCTGATCGGCCGCTGCCTGTTCGGCATTGCATTGTTCCGCGTGAGCGTGCGGCTGGACGTCACGCTGTTTCGCGTCAGCACGCCGCACGCCTATGCGCGCGACTTCAGCATTGCCAACGGCTTCCAGAACCTCGGCGTGCTGCTGTCGTCGTTTTGCGCGGGTGTCGTCGTCGACCGGTTCGGCACGGCCATGCCGTTCCTGATCGCCGCGGCGGGCCTGCTGCTGACCGCGATGCTGAACCATCGGCTCTTTCGCATCGACCGCTTCCGCACGCCCCGTCATCGTCCACCCACCTGCCGGACCGAACATGTCACCTGACCGCTGGCACACCGATCGCCCCGCCCGCGAGGATATCCCCGCCATCGTGCGCGCGGTGCTCGCCCCGCGCTTCGCCATACGGGCCCTGTCGCTCGACGACGATATTGCCACGCTGCACCGCTGGTTCGTGATGGACTATGCGCGCTACTGGAACATGCAGCATCTGAGTCTCGCGGAAACCCGGCAGTTCTATGCCGACCTGCACACGGCCGGCCACGGCTGCGCATGCGTCGGGTCGCACGACGGCCAGCGGGCCTTCGTCGCCGAGTTCTACGACCCCACTCACGAGCCGCTCGCCGGTCACTTCGCCGTGCATCCCGACGATATCGGCATGCACTTCCTCGTGGCGCCGGTCTCGGTACGCATTCCCCATTTCACACGCGACGTCCTGCGCCATGTCATGGCCTTCGCGTTCTACACGCTGGGCGCGCGGCGCGTGGTCGTGGAGCCCGACGTCCGCAACGAACGCGTTCACGCCCTCAATCAAGCGGTCGGTTTCCGCTACGACCGTCAGATCCAGCTGCCGCAGAAAACCGCGTGGCTGGCCTTCTGTACCCGATCGGATTTCGAACGATCGCTCTCTGGAGACGTTACCGATGCATACACCGCCTGATGTATCGCTGCCCGCGCGACGCGCGCGCGAGCCGCAACATGTCGTTGATCACCTCGACCCGAGCGTCTGGGCCACGGTCAACCGGCTGCTGGTCCGCAAGGCACTCGCCGAGTTCGCCCACGAGTCCGTCATCGCCCCGGCACCGGCCGGCAAGCCCGATGCCGACAACTGGCGCGCATATCGCGTCGATGCCGACACCGCGGGATGCCACTACCGATTTCGCGCGCGGATCATGGCCCTGCACCACTGGCGCATCGATCCCGCGTCCATCGAGCGCATCGCCGACAGCCCGAAGTCCGGCGATCCGCTCGATGCGCTGACGTTCGTCAACGACTTCCGGCGCACGCTGGGGATTCCCGCGGACAAGCTCCCGATCTATCTCGACGAAATCAGCAGCACGCTCTTCGGCGCGGCCTACAAGCACACGCGCCCCTACCTCACCGCCGACGAGCTCGTGGAGCAGGACTATCAGGTCTACGAAGCCGCCATGACCGAAGGACACCCGTGCTTCGTGGCCAACAATGGCCGCCTGGGGTTCGATGCGGACGAATATCGAACCTATGCGCCCGAGACGGGTTCGCGCTTCGCCATCGTCTGGCTCGCCGTGCATCGCGACCACGCGCATTTCGCGAGCGTGCCCGGACTCGACCACGACACGCTGCTGGCCCGCGAGCTAGGCGCCGACCGTCTGGCTTCGTTCCGCCAGACGCTGCATCGGCTGGACCTCGATCCGTCGCGCTACCTGTTCATGCCCGCCCACCCGTGGCAGTGGTTCAACAAGCTGAGCATCGCATTCGCCGCCGATGTGGCCAATCGCAGGATCGTCGCACTCGGTTACGGCGAGGACCTCTACGCGGCGCAGCAGTCGGTGCGCACCTATTTCAACACGTCGCACCCCGAGAAGTGCTACGTCAAGACTTCGCTGTCGGTACTGAACATGGGCTTTATGCGCGGTCTATCGCCGCACTATATGGCGGGAACACCGGCCATCAACGCCTATCTCCACGAACGGATCGCGAGCGACGGTACGCTGCGGGACTACGGATTCTCGATCCTGCGAGAAGTCGCTTCGGTCGGCTACCGCAACCGGTACTACGAAGCGGCGCTCGAGAGCGATAGCCCGTACAAGAAAATGCTGTCGGCCCTCTGGCGCGAGAGTCCGATCGGCAAGCTGCAACAGGGCGAACGATTGATGACGATGGCGGCGCTGCTGCATGTCGATCCCGCGGGCCGGGCGCTGCTGCCGGCGCTGATTCGACGCTCGGGCATGCCGGCGCTGGCGTGGCTGCGCAGCTACCTGCGCGCGTATCTGGAACCGCTGGTCCACTGCTTCTACGCGCACGATCTGGTGTTCATGCCGCACTGCGAGAACCTGATCCTGGTCCTGTCGGCGCATCGCGTCACGCGCGTGTTCATGAAGGATATCGCCGAAGAATCCGCGATCCTCGACAAGGATGCGGCGCTGCCGGACGACGTCGCCCGTCTCGCGGTGGATGTGCCCGACGACTACAAGCTGCTTGGCCTGTTTATCGATGTGTTCGACGGCGTCTTCCGGCACCTGAGCCATCTGCTCGTCGAGCATGGCGTCTGCACCGAGGATGCATTCTGGCAACTGGTTGCCGATACCGTGCACGAATACCAGGCCGCGCATCCCGCGCTGCAACACAAGTTCAGGCGGTACGACCTGTTCCAGCCGGAATTCAGGCATTCGTGCCTGAACCGCCTGCAGCTGCGCAATAACCTGCAGATGGTCAACCTCGCCGATCCGGCTTCGAGCCTGACGATGGCGGGGACACTGAGAAATCCGCTGGCGAAATATCGGCGCAACTGACGTAATGAAATCGGCAGCGTAAAAAACAAAACCCCTCAGCGGGAA
>NZ_JASATF010000023.1:0-122942 GCF_038440175.1 Cupriavidus sp. OTU4054 | reverse complement strand
GCGCCCCTACGCGCCCGACGCCACGGCCCTGGAGACGGCCGGCGGCATCGCGCGCGCGATGCCGCTGCTGACCGACGACGGACGGGACGGCGTGTTTCTGGCCGTGTCCGGCGATATTTTCTGCGACTACGACTACCGCGCACTGCTCCCGCGCGCGGCCGCGATGGCGGCACAGGCGCAGCCGCACATGCATCTGGTCATGGTGCCGAACCCGCCGTTCCATCCGGCCGGCGACTTCGTGCTGGCCGCGGATGGCGGCCTGCACCTGCCCGGTGCGGAGACCGTGCCCGCCGGCGGCGTGCCGCTCACGTTCGGCAATATCGGGCTCTACGACACGCGCCTGTTCCGGGAGATCGAAGCGGGGCGCAAGGTGGCGATGACGCCGTACTATCGCGCCGCGATTGCCGCGGGCACCGCGACGGGCGAACGCTTCGACGGCCAGTGGGAAAACGTCGGCACGCCCGCGCAGCTGGCCGCGCTCGATGCGGCGCTCGGCGCTCGTCCCCCGTCGCCCCCCGGGGCCATGCCGCACGCATCACGCGGCTGACGGCGTTAGAATCGGGATAATTTCCCCAAAACATTCCCCAACGCGCCCACGCGCGCCCACAGCCCATGTCCGCTCCCGACTCCGCCCTTCTCGAAGCCTGCCGCGGCCGCCGCGAGCGCGTGCTGCAACAATTGCGCGCGGGCGGCGGTGGCGTCGCCATCGTGCCGACGGCCCCCGAGGCCATGCGCAATCGCGACAGCGACTACCCGTATCGCCACGACAGCTATTTCTATTACCTGACCGGATTCACCGAGCCAGAGTCGGTGCTCGTGCTCGTGGCCGACACGGACGGCACCGGCCGCAGCATCCTGTTCTGCCGCCCGAAGCACGAAGAACGCGAGATCTGGGACGGCTTCCGCTTCGGCCCCGAAGGCGCGCGCGCGACGTTCGGCTTCGACGAAGCGCATTCGGTCGAGGAGATCGACGCGAAACTGCCGGCGCTGCTCGCCAATCGCGCGCAGGTCGCCTATCCGCTCGCCGCGTCCACGCGCACCGACATGCAGGTGCGCCGCTGGCTCGATGGCGTGCGCGCGCAGGGCCGCGCGGGCGTTTCGTCGCCATCGGTGGCGATCGACGTCCGGACGTGGCTCGACGAGATGCGCCTGTTCAAGGACGCGAGCGAGATCGCGATCATGCGCCGCGCGAGCGAAATCTCGGCCCAGGCGCACGTGCGCGCGATGCAGGCATCGCGGCAGGGCCTGCGCGAGTACCACCTGGAAGCGGAACTGCTCTACGAATTCCGCCGTCACGGCGCGCAGAGCGTGGCCTACAACTCGATCGTCGCCACGGGCGCCAACGCGTGCGTGCTGCACTATCGCGCGGGCCCCGCGGAACTGCGCGACGGCGACCTGTGTCTGATCGATGCCGGCTGCGAGCTCGACGGCTACGCATCGGACATCACGCGCACGTTCCCGGTTTCCGGCCGTTTCACGCCCGCGCAACGCGAGCTGTATGACATCGTGCTGGCCGCGCAGAACGCCGCGATCGCCGAGACGCGCGCCGGCGTACCTTACAACGTGCCGCACGACGCGGCGGTGCGCGTGCTCGCGCAGGGCATGCTCGACACGGGCCTGCTCGACCGCAACAAGGAAGGCACGCTCGACGACGTGCTCGCAAGCGGCAGCTATCGCCGCTTCTACATGCATCGCACGGGCCACTGGCTCGGCATGGATGTGCATGACGTCGGCGAGTACCGCGTCCCGGGCCCCGCGGCCGCGGCCGGACCCGATGGTGCACCGGGCGAGCGCCCGTGGCGTCCGCTGGAGGCGGGCATGGTGGTGACCGTCGAGCCTGGCATCTACGTACGTCCTGCCGAGGACGTGCCCGAACGCTACTGGCATATCGGCATCCGCATCGAAGACGATGCCGTGGTGACCGGTGGCGACTGTGAACTGCTGACACGCGGCGTGCCCGTGGATGCGGATGAAATCGAAGCGATCATGCGTGCTGGCGCGCGGGATGGCGTACAACATGCAGGAGAGACTCGATGATTGGATGGCTGCGCAAACTGTTTCCTTCCGACGGCGCCGCCGCCAACGGCAATAACGGCAACACCGCGAACCATGCGGCGCGCCGCGCCGCGGCCGCCACCGCGCGCCGCGCCGACTCGGGCGAGCCGTTCGTGATCAACCTCTACGACGACCGTGCCGTCGTGCACCGGCCCGACGGCCAGCGCGAGGAAGTCTCGTGGGACGCGCTGGAGCGCGTGATCGTGCGCGTCTCGGACCGCGCGCCGTGGGCCGGTACCGCGTGGCTGATCCTCGTCGGCGACGGCGACAGCAAGCAGGGCTGCGTGGTGCCGCTCGATGCGGCCAATCATGACGCGCTGCTCCGGCATCTGCGCGACATGCCCGGATTCAACGAACAGAAGCTCGACAACGCGCTGCGCGATGCCGAAGCGGGCCGCTCGCGCTCGGACGCCATCCTCTGGAAGCGGAGCGATGCCGCCCGCGTGGAGGCGGAACGCACCGAAGCGGGAGACCACCATGACCCTGCCGCACACCCCTGATACGGCTTCGCGCGCGATTGCCGATACCGGCGAGCCGCGCGATATCGCGATCGTCGGCGGCGGCCCCGTCGGCCTGACGCTCGCGGCGCGGCTGCTGCGCACGACCGCGTGGCGGCTCACGCTGATCGATGCCGCCACGCCGGCACGCGCCGCGCGAGACCCGCGCGCGATCGCGCTGTCGCATGGCAGCCGGCAATTGCTCGAGCAGATCGGCGCGTGGCCCGTGCCGATGCAGACGATCGAGCATATCCATATCTCGCAGCGCGGCCGCTTCGGCCACGTCAGGCTGCATCACGACGACTACGATGTGCCCGCGCTCGGCTACGTGGTCCGCTACGGCGACCTGTGCCAGGCGCTCGAACGCGCGCTGGCTCGTGCGGCCGAGGCGGCACCCGGGCGGCTTGCGCGCGTGTTCGAGACGCGCATCGACGAGATGGAACAACAGCAGGACAGCGGGACCGTGCGCCTGACCGGCACCTCGCATGGCGATCACGACGGCCTGCCCGTCGCCTTCGCGGCGCGCCTCGCGGTGCAGGCCGAAGGCGGCCTGTTCCACCAGCAGATGCGCCGGCACGGCGGCGGCCACGGCGATGGCGACACCGGACGCCGCCGCGACTACGGCCAGACCGCGGTCATCGGCCATGTGACCGCCTCGCGCCCCATGCCCGGCTGGGCATGGGAGCGCTTTACCGAAGAAGGCCCGCTCGCGCTGCTGCCGCACGAAGATCACGGCACGCCCGGCTATGCGCTGGTCTGGTGCTGCGCGCCCGATGCGGCCACGCGCCGGCTGGCGCTGCCCGAGGCCGAGTTCGCGCGCGAGCTCGGCGAAGCGTTCGGCACCCGGCTCGGCACATTCACGCTGCATGGCAAGCGCCACGCGTTCCCGCTCGGCCTCAATGCCGCGCCGGTCACCGTCGATGGCCGCATCGTGGCCGTCGGCAACGCGGCGCAGACGCTGCATCCGGTGGCGGGACAGGGGCTGAACCTTGGGCTGCGCGATGCGTTCGCGCTGGCCGATTCCCTGCGCGCGAGCTGCACGCCGCAGGCGCTGCAGGCCTTCGCGGCCCGCCATCGCGTGGACCGCGCGGTGACGATCGGCGTGACGGACCTGCTGCCGCGCGTGTTCGGCGTGGGCGGCCCACTGGCGGCCCATGCGCGTGGCGCGGCGCTCGCCGCCCTGTCGTGCGTGGCCCCGCTCAAGCATGCGGTGGCGCGCCAGATGATGTACGGCGTGCGCCGCTGATTCCCTTCCGGGGGCATCGCGCAACGGTCGAGCGCTGCGGGAGGCGATTATTGCCGCCCGCAGCGCGTCCCATACGATATTTGCTCATTTCTTGAGCACCCGCCTCCGTTTGGCGTTAAAATCCCGCCCTCGCACACGCTCCCAGCCAGCCGCCTGCCGGATCCTGCTCCGCTCGATCCGACGCCAGACACGTCTGCCGCGCGTGCATCGCCGCGACCGGTGCCAGGGGTGCCGGTCGTGAATCGCTGTTTCTTTCCCGCTCTTATCGTGCAGATCGGCCCGCATCGTCTCCGCAACAACCTGTTCGTCGCGCCCATGGCCGGTGTGACGGACCGGCCGTTCCGCCAGCTGTGCAAGCAGCTCGGCGCGGGCTACGCGGTGTCCGAGATGGTCGCGTCCAACGCGCAGCTCTGGAAGAGCGAGAAGACCATGCGCCGCGCGAACCATGCCGGCGAGGTGGAACCGATCTCGGTCCAGATCGCCGGGGCCGAACCCGGCATGATGGCCGAAGCCGCGCGCTACAACGTCGATCGTGGCGCGCAGATCATCGACATCAACATGGGCTGCCCGGCCAAGAAGGTCTGCAACGTTGCCGCGGGGTCCGCGCTGCTGCAGAACGAACCGCTGGTCGCGCGCATCGTCGAGGCCGTGGTGGGCGCCGTGGGCGACCGCGTACCCGTCACGCTCAAGATCCGCACGGGCTGGGACCGCGAGCATCGCAACGCGCTGCGCGTCGCGCATATCGCGGAAACCTCGGGCATCAGCATGCTGACGGTCCATGGCCGCACGCGGGCCGACCTGTATCACGGCGAGGCCGAGTACGACACGATTGCCGCGGTCAAGGCGTCGGTTCGCATTCCGGTGGTCGCCAACGGCGACATCACCACGCCGCAGAAGGCCCGCCACGTGCTGGCCGTGACCGGCGCCGATGCCATCATGATCGGCCGCGCGGCACAGGGTCGTCCGTGGCTGTTCCGCGAGATCGAACACTTCCTCGCAACCGGCGAATTGCTGCCGTCGCCCGAGGTCGCCGAGATCCGCGCGATCATGAACCACCATCTGGCCGATCACTACGGGTTCTATGGCGAGTTCACGGGCGTGCGCACCGCGCGCAAGCACATCGCCTGGTACACGCGCGGCCTCAAGGGCGCGAACCTGTTCCGGCATCGCATGAACACGCTCGAGTCCACGGACGCGCAGCTGCAGGCCGTGAACGCGTTCTTCGACGAACAGGCCATGATCTCCGATCGGCTCGTCTACGTGGACGAAAACAGCGACAACAACGACGGTGGCCCCGATGCCGCCGACAACAACAAGAAACGGGAACTGCTTGCCGCATGAGCCGCAATGCCATCGACCAATGCATCCGGGACAGCCTGGATACCTACTTTCGCGATCTCGACGGTGAAGAGCCGTCGAACATGTACAACATGGTGCTCGAAGCCGTCGAGCGTCCGCTGCTCGAAGCCGTGATGGCACGCACGGAGCGCAATCAGTCGCTCGCCGCCGCCTATCTCGGCATCAATCGCAATACGCTGCGCAAGAAGCTGCAACAGCACGGCTTGTTGTGAACCGAATTATTTTGAATTGAAGCGTCTCCCCCGATCATGATCAAGCAAGCCCTTCTCTCCGTTTCAGACAAGACCGGCATCGTCGATTTCGCGCGCGAACTGAATGCGCTCGGCGTGGTGCTGCTTTCCACGGGCGGTACCGCCAAGCTGCTGGCCGACGCCGGCCTGCCGGTGACCGAGGTGGCCGACTACACCGGTTTCCCGGAAATGCTCGACGGCCGCGTCAAGACGCTGCACCCGAAGGTGCACGGCGGCATTCTCGCGCGCCGCGACCTGCCCGAGCACATGGCCGCGCTGGCCAAGCACGATATTCCGACCATCGACCTGCTCGTGGTCAACCTCTACCCGTTCCAGCAGACCGTGGCGAAGGACGACTGCACGCTGCCGGACGCGATCGAGAACATCGATATCGGCGGCCCGACCATGCTGCGCTCGGCCGCGAAGAATCATCGCGACGTGACCGTGATCGTCGATCCGGCCGACTATGCGCCCGTGCTCGAGGAAATGCGCGCGAACGCCAACGCGGTGGGCTACGACACCAACTTCCGCCTGGCCACCAAGGTCTTCGCGCACACCGCGCAATACGACGGCGCGATCACGAACTACCTGACCTCGCTCGGCGCCGACAAGGCCCACCAGACGCGTAGCGCCTACCCGCAGACGCTGAACCTGGCCTTCGAGAAGGTGCAGGAAATGCGCTACGGCGAGAACCCGCACCAGTCGGCGGCGTTCTACCGCGACCTGAAGACCGTGGACGGCGCGCTGGCCAACTACGTGCAGCTGCAGGGCAAGGAACTGTCGTACAACAACATCGCCGACGCCGATGCCGCGTGGGAATGCGTGAAGTCGTTCGACGCCGCCGCCGGTGCCGCCTGCGTGATCATCAAGCACGCCAACCCGTGCGGCGTGGCCCTCGGCGTGAATGCGCTGGAAGCCTACGACAAGGCGTTCAAGACCGATTCGACGTCGGCCTTCGGCGGCATCATCGCGTTCAACGTCGAACTCGACGAAGCGGCCGCAAACGCGGTAGCGAAACAATTCGTCGAAGTGCTGATCGCCCCGTCGTTCAGCACCGCGGCGCGCAACGTGTTCGCGGCCAAGCAGAACGTGCGCCTGCTCGAGATTCCGCTGGGCAAGGGTGTCAACCAGTACGACCTCAAGCGCGTGGGCGGCGGCCTGCTCGTGCAGAGCCCGGACGCGCGCAACGTGCAGCAGTCGGAACTGCGCGTGGTCACGCGCCGTCAGCCGACCCCGAAGGAGCTGGACGATCTGATGTTCGCATGGCGCGTGGCCAAGTTCGTGAAGTCGAACGCCATCGTGTTCTGCGGCGGCGGCATGACGCTCGGCGTCGGCGCGGGCCAGATGAGCCGCGTGGACTCGGCGCGCATCGCCAGCATCAAGGCGCAGAATGCCGGCCTCACGCTGGCCGGTTCGGCCGTGGCATCGGACGCGTTCTTCCCGTTCCGTGACGGCCTCGACGTGGTCGTGGACGCCGGCGCCACCTGCGTGATCCAGCCGGGCGGTTCCGTGCGCGACGACGAAGTCATCGCCGCAGCCGACGAGCGCAATATCGCGATGGTGCTCACCGGCACCCGCCACTTCCGCCACTAAGCCTGCCCCCGGGAGCGGACGCGGCGTTACACTACGCCCTATTCCATCCGCTCCCGACTCCTCCATGCGTATCCTGGGCATCGACCCCGGCCTTCGGACCACCGGCTTCGGCGTCATCGAGAAGCACGGCAACCGGCTTGCCTACGTCGCCTCGGGGACCATCAAGAGCAACGGCGACTCCAGCCTGCCCGAACGCCTCAAGACGTTGTTCGACGGCATCAGCGAGGTCACGCGCGTGTATGCGCCCGACTGCGCGGCCATCGAGAAGGTCTTCGTCAACGTCAATCCCCAATCCACGCTGATGCTCGGCCAGGCCCGCGGCGCCGCGATCTGCGGCCTCGTCGGCCATGGGCTGCCCGTCTTCGAATACACGGCACTGCAGCTCAAGGTCGCCGTGGTGGGCTATGGCCGCGCCAACAAGGAGCAGGTGCAGGAAATGGTCACGCGGCTGCTGTCGTTATCGGGGCGTCCCGGCTCCGATGCGGCCGATGCCCTCGGCGTGGCGATCTGCCACGCCAACGGCGGCGATACGCTGCAAACCCTCTCCGGCCTCGCGCCCGAGCTCGTGCGCAAGGGCATGCGCGTGCGCCGCGGCCGCCTTGTCGGCTAACCCCCCCTTTTACGCTTCCGGACTCCGAACGTGAACGCTTTCCGACGACGCGCGCCGCTCGCCGCCATCGCAACGGCCGCCGCGACCCTGTTGCTCGCAGCCTGTGTCTCCACGCCGCCGCAGTCTGGCGCACCGGCCCCTGCCGCGCCCGAGGCCCCCGAGGTACCGAAGGCGAAGCCGCTCGTGATCGGCCATCGCGGCGCCAGCGCATTGCGGCCCGAGCACACGCTCGCGTCGTACGGCAAGGCGATCGACGACGGGGCGGACTCCATCGAACCCGATCTCGTCGCCACGAAGGATGGCGTGCTGGTCTCGCGCCACGAGAACGACATCACGGGCACCACGAACGTTTCCACGCTGCCGCAGTTCGCGGACCGCCGGCGCATCAAGGTCGTCGATGGCGAGCGCCTGACGGGCTGGTTCACGGAAGACTTCACGCTCGCGGAGCTGAAAACCCTGCGCGCGCGCGAACGCATTCCCAAGCTGCGTCCGGCGAACGCGCGCTACGACGACCAGTTCGAGATCGCCACGTTCGACGAGATCGTGAAGCTGGCCAGCCAGGGCGCGCAGAAGCGTGGCCGCCCCGTCGGCATCTACCCCGAACTCAAGCATCCGAGCTATTTCCGCGGCATCGGCCTGCCGCTCGAGGAAAAGCTCGTCGCGGCGCTGCAGGCGAATCCGTACACCCGCACCGCGCCGGTGTACATCCAGTCGTTCGAATCCGGCGCGCTGCGCAATGTCCGGCGCCTGCTCGGCACTTCGATGCCCAACGTGCGCCTCACGCAGCTGATCGGCGGCGCGGGCACGCGTCCCGCCGACTGGCGGCTGGCGGGCGACACGCGCACGTACGCGGCCATGCTCACGCCGCTTGGCCTGCGTGAAGTCGCCACGTACGCCAACGGTATCGGCCCCGAGAAGAGCCTCGTGATGACACGCAATGCGGGCGGCGCGATCGGTGCGCCCACGGCGCTGATTCGCGACGCCCATGCGGCGAACCTCGTCGTGCATCCGTACACGTTCCGCCCCGAGAACAACTTCCTGCCGAAGCCGTTGCAGATCGCCGGCGACCCGGCCACACGCAATCCCAATGGCATGGTGCGCGAGCTCGACGCCTTTATCGCCGCGGGTGTCGACGGTTTCTTCACCGACGACCCCGCCCTCGGCCGCCGCGCGGTCGATGCCCCCGCACCCTGACACGCAGCCCCCAGGAAAACATGATCGGAAGAATCGCAGGCACGCTCCTCGAAAAGAATCCCCCGCATCTGCTCGTCGACTGCCACGGCGTCGGCTACGAAGTCGATGTGCCGATGAGCACGTTCTACAACCTCCCGCAGGTGGGCCAGCCCGTCACGCTGCTGACGCAGCTGATCGTGCGCGAGGACGCCCATCTGCTGTACGGCTTCGGCACGGCGGCGGAGCGCAATACGTTCCGCGAGCTCATCAAGATCACGGGCATCGGCGCGCGCATGGCACTCGCGGTGCTGTCGGGGCTGTCGGTGACCGAACTCGCGCAGGCCGTCACGCTGCAGGAAGCGGGCCGCCTCACGCGCATTCCCGGCATCGGCAAGAAGACCGCGGAACGGCTGATGCTCGAGCTCAAGGGCAAGCTGGGCGCGGAACTGGGCCATGCGCCGGGCAGCACCCCGGTGCCCGATTCGGCCGTGGACATCCTCAACGCGCTGCTGGCGCTGGGGTACTCCGAGAAGGAAGCGACGCTGGCCATCAAGCAGGTCCCGGCCGGTACCGGCGTATCCGATGGCATCAAGCTCGCGCTCAAGGCGCTGTCCAGGGGCTGACGGGCGGTGCGCGCGAGTAGAATAGCGGCATGATCGAAACCGACAAGCTCACCGGCGCCGAGCGCGCCCCCGAACGCGGCACCGAACGTGTGATAGCGGCCACTCCCGCTTCCACGCAGGAAGAAGCGTTCGAGCGCGCGCTGCGCCCGAAGCTGCTGGACGAGTATGTCGGGCAGGAAAAGGTCCGCAACCAGCTCGATATCTTCATGCACGCGGCGCGCAACCGCCGCGAGGCGCTGGACCACGTGCTGCTGTTCGGGCCGCCGGGCCTCGGCAAGACCACGCTGGCCCACATCATCGCGCGCGAGATGGGCGTCAGCCTGCGCCAGACATCGGGCCCGGTGCTCGAGCGGCCGGGCGACCTCGCCGCGCTGCTGACGAACCTCGAAGCCAACGACGTGCTGTTTATCGACGAAATCCACCGGCTCTCGCCGGTCGTCGAGGAAATCCTGTATCCGGCGCTCGAGGACTACCAGATCGACATCATGATCGGCGAAGGGCCGGCCGCGCGATCGGTCAAGCTCGACCTGCAGCCGTTCACGCTCGTCGGCGCCACCACGCGCGCGGGCATGCTGACCAATCCGCTGCGCGACCGCTTCGGCATCGTGGCGCGGCTCGAGTTCTACACCGCCGAGGAACTCGCGCGCATCGTCACGCGCTCGTCGCAGTTGCTCGGCGCGCGGATCGATCCCGAAGGCTCGCTCGAGATCGCGCGCCGCGCGCGCGGTACGCCGCGGATCGCCAACCGCCTGCTGCGGCGCGTGCGCGACTACGCCGAGGTCAAGGGCGACGGCACCATCACGCGCAAGATCGCCGATGCGGCGCTCGCGATGCTCGACGTCGATAGCGTCGGCTTCGACCTCATGGACCGCAAGCTGCTCGAGGCCGTGCTGCACAAGTTTGGCGGCGGGCCGGTCGGCATCGACAACCTCGCGGCCGCGATCGGCGAGGAGCGCGACACCATCGAGGATGTGCTCGAGCCCTACCTGATCCAGCAGGGCTATCTGCAACGCACCCCGCGCGGCCGCGTGGCCACCGCGTCCGCCTATCGTCACTTCGGCCTGGCGTCGCCGCAGGGCGGCGGCGAGCTGTTCGACGCGCCCTGAGTTTCATCCAGGCGCCCCCATCAGACTCCGAGTTAAACGATTTAGGATTCGCCGCAAATTTTTTCGAAGTGGATTGCCGGCCCCTGCCCGGTTGTCCACAATGGTCTGCATCGACTCCCAATCACTCGCGCCCTGCGCGCGATGCAACCATGGTCCCCTCGTTCCGACTTCCCTTCCGCCTGCTCCCTGTCGCGCTGGTCGCCGCCCTGGCCCTCGGCGCGGCCACCGCGCACGCGCAACCGAAGACACCGCCGGCCGTCGGCATCGCCGAAGAAGCCGTCATCAGCGGCAAGGTCATCGACATCGATCCCGACACCAAGGCCGTCCTCGTGCAGGGTCCGCGCGGCAATGTCGTGGAGCTGGTGGCCGGCGACGAGGCGCGCAACTTCGGCAATATCCGCAAGGGCGATATCGTGACGCTCACGCGCGGCGCGGTACTCGTCGCGGGGCTCGAGCCCGTCGGCAGCAAGGATGTGGCCATGGCGGAGCAGGTCGAACGCACCTCGCGCGCGGCGGAAGGCGGCAAGCCCGGTCTGACGCGAGAGGTCACGACCACGGTCACCGGCCAGGTCACGCGCGTCGATGCCAACGCGCGCACGCTCACGTTCCGCGGTCCGCGCGAGAACCTGCGCACGGTCAAGGTTCAGGATCCGGCCATCGACCTCGCCTCGATCAAGGTGGGGCAGATGGTCAAGATCGTGCTGCGCGAGGTCATCGCGATCAGCGTCAAGTCGCCGTCCGCGGGCTAGGCCGCGCCGGCTCACCAAGGGAGGTCAGCCATGAATCGACGTCAGTTCGTGACCCGCGTCACGGCATCGGGTCTTGTCGTCGCCACCGCGTTCGCGGCGGGCTGCACGACGACCGGGCCGGATTCGCCATCCGATGCGGCCGCCAAACGCCAGGAAATCGATGCCGGCGTGGACGGCGCGCTCAACCGGCTCTACGGCTCGGTGGACGGGTCGCGGGAATTGGGCAACAAGGCGCAGGGGATCCTCGTGTTTCCGCGCGTGCTGTCCGGCGGCCTCGTGGTCGGCGGCGCGTATGGCGACGGCGCGCTGCGCGCGAAGGGTGCCACGGTCGGCTACTACCGCACCATCGCCGCATCGTTCGGCCTGACCGCGGGGGGCCAGTCCAAAGCCGTCATCATCATGTTCATGACGCCCGAGGCCTACAACAAGTTCGTCCAGAGCAGCGGCTGGACGGTCGGGGCCGATGCGAGCGTGGCGCTGGCCAAGATCGGCGCCAATGGCAAGATCGATACGGTAACGGGCCAGCAGCCCGTGATCGGCTTCGTGCAGACCAACGCGGGGCTGATGTTCGACGCCTCGCTCGACGGCTCGAAGATCAGCAAGCTCTCGCTGTAATCCACCCGGCGCCCCCTCTCTTCCGTCCCGCGGAGAGAGGGGCGGGCGTCTGTCCGCAGTTCCCGGCATAATCGCGCGAACGTCCCCTCGGACCGGACCCCGACGATGCCCGAACCCATCACCGCTCCCACCCCGCCTCGCACCGGCACGCCCTCCGCCCCGCATACAGGCCGCGTCTACCGGTACTACGACCTCGTGATGGTGGCATTCGTCACGGTGCTGCTGTGCTCGAACCTGATCGGCGCGGCCAAGGCGGCCCAGGTCACGCTGCCCGTCATCGGCACGGTGACATTCGGCGCGGGCGTGCTGTTCTTCCCCATCTCGTACATCTTTGGCGACGTGCTGACCGAGGTCTACGGTTACGGCCGCGACCGGCGCGTGGTATGGGCGGGCTTTGCCGCGCTGGCGTTCGCGACGTTCATGAGCTTCGTGGTGCTGAGAATGCCGGTGGCGCCGTTCATGGCCGACTACCAGAAGAGCCTGCAGGACGTGTTCGGCAACACCTGGCGCATCGCGCTCGGCTCGCTGATCGCCTTCTGCTGCGGGAGCTTCGCCAACAGCTTCGTGCTGGCGAAGATGAAGCTGTGGACCGGCGGCCGCTGGCTATGGTCGCGCACGATCGGCTCGACGCTCGCGGGCGAACTCGTCGATTCGTCGCTGTTCTACATCATCGCGTTCTACGGGGTCTGGCCCCTGCACGAGGTCATCCAGGTGGCGATCGCGCAGTACGTGCTGAAGACGATGTGGGAAGTCGTGATGACGCCCGTGACCTACAAGGTCGTGAACTTTCTCAAGCGCGCGGAGAACGAGGACTGGTTCGACCGCGATACGAACTTCACGCCGTTCCGCCTGCGCGTGTAGGGCGTGTAGGGCGGTGTAGGGCATGTAGGCCGCGGGGCGCGCCTCGGGCCTCAGGGAACGCGGCGGTCCACCTCGTCGAGCGTCATGGCCGCCAGGTGGCTCACGTCGCCCCACTGCAGCAGCGTCAGGTGGGCCGTGTCGCAACGCAGCCGGTTGACGCTCGCGTTGAGCAGTTCGTGCTGGCGCGGCGCTTCCAGCGTCATGCCCGTCGCCTCGCGATAGAGGCAGTCCAGCACACCGCCGTGCGCGACCAGCGCGATCCGCTCGCCGGGGTGCCGGCGCGACAGCGACAGCGCGATCTCCACCGCGCGGTCCTGGAACGCGCGCAGCGATTCGCCGCGCTCGGGCGCGTAGTCGGGCACGCGCGCCTGCCACCGCGCGAAATCCTCGGGCCGCTGCTCCGAGACTTCCGCGTAGGTCATGCCTTCCAGCACCCCATAGCAACGCTCGCGCAGTTGCCGCTCGGGGCGCACGGTCAGCCCGAGCGCCGCCGCCAGCGGCGCCGCGGTCTGCATCGCGCGGCCGAGGTCGCTCGAATACACCGCATCGATCGGCTCGCCGGTCAGCGCCTCCGCCAGCGCACGCGCCTGCGCGGCGCCCGTCTCGTTCAGCGGCACGTCGAGCTGCCCCTGCAGGCGCCGCTCGCGGTTCCATGCCGTCTCGCCATGGCGGATCACGATCAGGTGGGTAAAGGCCAGCGGCCCGGTGCTTAACGACATGCCATTTCCTTTGGGGGCGGCCTTGCTTCAGGCTTCAGCGAGCAAGCTTCGGGTTCAGCGTGTAGGTGCCGGTATAGCTGGCCTGCCCCAGCACGTGGCCCTGGATCGCGTCCAGCACCTGCGCGCCGTTGAAGCGGCCTTCGATCGGCAGCCGATCGATATCGAGCGCATACACGGTGAACACGTAGCGATGCTGGATCGCGTCGTTCCACGGCGGGCACGGGCCGTCATACCCGTAGTAGTCGCCCTTCATGTCCGGATCGTTCGCGAACCAGCCCGTGTAGTCGTTCACGCCGTGACGCAGACCGCCGGCGGTCGCCGTGCCGACCAGCGCCTCGGGGCCCGGCTTGCCGCGCGCGATCACGCCGTCGCTGTGCGTGCCGGCCGAAATCGTGTTCAGGCCGGGCGGAATGTCGATGAGCACCCAATGGTAGAAGTCCACGCGCGGCAGCGAGGCCGGCACCTCGCGGCCTTCCTGGTTCACGTCGTCGCCCTTGCTGGGCACGTCGGGATCGTGCACGACCAGCACGAACGAACGCGTGCCGTGCGGCACGTCGTCCCAGTGCAGATCGGGGTTGCGGTTCGTGGACAGCGTCACGTGCGTGGCCGCATCGGGCACGCAGAAGGCGAACTCGCCGGGAATCCGCGCGTTGTCGGCGAAAGCCTTGCTCCAGAGTTTCATCGGATGCTCCTTCGGTCGTTCGGGGTTCAAGACGCCGCGGCGCCCGGAGGCACGCGCAGCCAGAATGTCACGGGACCGTCGTTGGTCAGGCTGACCTGCATCATCGCGCCGAACTCGCCGGTCTCCACCGTCGGGTGCGCGGCGCGTGCCCGCGCCACGAAATGATCGTAGAGGCGCCGGCCATCCTCGGGCGACGCGGCCGGCGTGAAGCTCGGACGCGTGCCGCTGTTGGTATCGGCGGCCAGCGTGAACTGCGACACCACGAGTAGCCCGCCCGCGTTGCCGTGTCCATCGATGTTCTGCACGGACAGGTTCATCTTGCCCGCGTCGTCGGAGAACACGCGGTACGCGAGCAGCTTGGCCAGCAGGCGCTCGGCCTGGCTCTCCGTATCGCCGCGCTCCGCGCAGACGAGCGCGAGCAGCCCCGCGCCGATCTCGCCGGTGGTGCGGCCGCCAACGGTGACGCGCGCCTGCGAGACGCGCTGGATCAGCGCGATCATGCCAGCGTGACGCGCGCGAAGCGGCGCTTGCCGACCTGTACCACGTACGTGCCGGCTTCCACCCTGGTGCCCTTGTCGCTCACGACGGCACCGTCGATCTTGACGCCGCCCTGCTCGATGTTGCGGTTTGCCTCCGAGGTCGAGGGCACGAGGTTGGCCTGCTTCAGCAGCTGGCCGATACCGAGCGGCGCGCCCGCGAGCTGCACCTCGGGGATATCGTCCGGAATGCCGCCGCGCGCGCGGTGATTGAAGTCCTCGAGCGCCCGCTCGGCCGCCTCCGCGCTATGGAAGCGCGTGACGATCTCCTGCGCGAGCGCCACCTTGCATTCGCGCGGATTGCGGCCCAGCGCGATCTCCTGCTTCATCAGGTCGATCTCGCTCATCGGGCGGAACGACAGCAGCGTGAAGTACTGCCACATCAGGTCGTCCGAGATGCTCATGAGCTTGCCGAACATGTCGTTCGGTGCCTCGGTCACGCCGATGTAGTTGTTCTTCGACTTCGACATCTTCTCCACGCCGTCGAGCCCCACGAGCAGCGGCATGGTGAGAATGCACTGCGGCTCCTGCCCGTACTCCTGCTGCAGGGCGCGGCCCACCAGCAGGTTGAACTTCTGGTCGGTGCCGCCCAGTTCGAGGTCGGCCTTGAGCGCGACCGAATCGTAGCCCTGCATCAACGGGTAAAGGAACTCATGCACCGAAATCGGAATCCCAGACCGGAACCGTTTGGTGAAGTCGTCGCGCTCCATCATCCGCGCCACCGTGTACTTGGCCGCGAGCTGGATCATGCCGCGCGCGCCGAGCGGATCGCACCATTCGCTGTTGTAGCGGATCTCGGTACGGTCCGGATCGAGCACGAGGCTCGCCTGGCGGTAATAGGTCTGGGCGTTGGCCTCGATCTGCTCGCGCGTGAGCGGCGGACGCGTGGAGTTCCGCCCGGACGGATCGCCGATGGTGGAGGTGAAATCGCCGATGAGGAAGATGACCTGATGGCCGAGATCCTGCAGTTGCCGCAGCTTGTTCAGCACCACGGTATGGCCGAGGTGGATGTCGGGCGCGGTGGGGTCCAGACCGAGCTTGATCCGCAGCGGCACGCCCGTGGCTTCGCTGCGGGCAAGCTTCTGCGCCCACTCGGCCTCGATCAGCAGTTCATCGCAGCCGCGCCTGGAGATCTCCAGCGCCTGCATCACCGACGGTGTCAGGGGATATTTGGCCGCGACGGCCGGGGAAACATCAGTCATGACGTAAGTCGTTGAAATACATGGAAAATCCGCGCTGGCAACCAAAATTTTCTCTGGTATAATCCGCGCTTTCTATGTCGCCGAAGAGCAGAGACCCATGAGTCTCGCGTGCCAGGCGCCAAACCGCCATTGTAGGGTAGGCGGCAAACAATCAAGGCCGTGCCGCACCTCGGGGGAGGAAGGCAGACGACACACATCGTTGCGGACGCGTGCCCGTTACAAAGAGTGAATTTTACGTGATGTGGTCCAGACTCCGCGAAGTTTTCGCGCGCGAGCTGGTGGTGCTCGTCGACCCCACCAATCCTCTGCATGCGCGCCGGCGCAAGCAGCTGACGGCTTCCGTCGGTACCGTGTTCACGCTCGGCATGGCCGCGGCGATGGGCGTGGCGCCCCGCAATGCCTATGACGACCCCGAGGCGCCCCGCGTCCAGGAATCGATGCGCCTGCCCGATCTGCGCCAGCAGCTCGCGCAGCTGACCGACGCCGACAGCGGTGTCTATATCCGCCAGGAACACATGCAGCGCGGCGACACCATCGCCGCCCTGCTCCGCCGCCTGGGCGTGGACGATCCCGACGCACAGGCCTTTATCGTCAAGAACCGCACCGCGCGCGGGCTGTTCGACCTCGCGCCGGGCCAGATCGTGCAGGCCCAGGTCGATGACGACAACCTGCTGGTCTCGCTGCAGGCGAACCTCGGTGGCGACGCCGCCTCGTCGCGCGAGCTCGTGATCGAGCGCGTCGCCCCGGTCAAGGCCGATGGCGAATACACGTACAAGGCACGTATCAACACCGTCGATAACGACCTGCGCTACGACATGGCGTCGGGCGCGATCGACGGGCGCGGCTTCTTCAAGGCGATGGACGCGGCCAACGTGCCGGACGAGATCGTCGCGCAGATGATCTCGATCTTCTCGGGCGTCATCGACTTTCATCACGACATCGCCAGCGGCGACCGCTTCCGCATCATCTTCGAAGCCGGCTTTCGCGACGGCACGTTCGTGCGCAACGGCCGCGTGATCGCGGTCGAGCTCATCAACCGGAACTCGCTGCACCAGGCGCTGTGGTTCGCGCCCGAAGACGGCGGCCAGGGCGGCTATTACACGTTCGACGGCCGCAGCATGAAGCGTCCGTTCCTGCGTTCGCCGATCGAGTTCTCGCGCGTGTCGTCGGGCTTCGGCGGCCGCGACCATCCGCTGCATCACCAGTGGGCCCAGCACAAGGGCGTGGACTTCGCCGCGCCGCAGGGCACCAAGGTCTTCGCTTCGGGCGACGGCACGGTGGACTTCGTGGGCCAGCAGAACGGCTACGGCAATATCGTCGTGCTCGAGCACGCGGGCGGCTACTCGACCTACTACGCGCATCTGTCGCGCTTTGCCACGCTGCGGCAGGGCCAGCACGTGTCGCAGGGCGAGGTCATCGGCTACGTCGGCCAGACGGGCTGGGCCACGGGTCCCCATCTGCACTACGAATTCCGCTACAACGACGTGCCGCAGAATCCGCTGACCATCACGCTGATGGAAGCGCCGGCGCTGACCGGCAAGGCCCGCCAGGAATTCCTGAGCTACACCAGCAGCATGCTGGGCCGCATCAACGCACTGCGCACCTACAACGTCCTGACCGCCGCCAACTGACATGACCGCACCGTCCGCAGTGCCCACGGATTGCTATATCGGCCTGATGTCGGGCACCAGCATGGACGGGGCGGACGGCGTGCTCGTGGACCTGTCCGGCCCGCGCCCCGTAGTCCGCGCGGCGGCGCACGCGCCGTTTCCGGCCGAACTACGCGAAGCGTTCGGCGCACTCCAGCAACCGGGCGATGACGAGATCCACCGCGAAGCCATGGCCGCGAACGCGCTGGCCCGTGTGTACGCGGCGTGCGTGGCCACGCTGTTGCGCATAGCGGAGACCGAGGCCGGCGCGGTGACCGCCATTGGCGCGCATGGCCAGACCATTCGCCATCGTCCCGGCCAGTACGACGGCATCGGCTATACGCGCCAGAGCCAGCATCCGGCGCTGCTGGCCGAGCTGACCGGCATCGACGTCATCGCCGACTTCCGCAGCCGCGATATCGCGGCCGGCGGCCAGGGCGCACCGCTCGTTCCCGCTCTGCACGCGGCGCTGTTCGGCGCGCCGGACGAAACGCGCGTGATCTGCAATATCGGGGGCATCTCGAATATCAGCATCGTGCCCGCGGCTGGGACGGGCCGTCCGGTGTCGGGTTTCGACTGCGGCCCCGGCAATGCGCTGCTCGACGACTGGATCCAGCGGCATCGCGGCGCGCCGTTCGACGAGGACGGCCAGTGGGCCGCCAGCGGTCAGGTCGATGCCACGCTGCTGGCCCGCTGCCTCGATGAACCGTATTTCCGCATGCCGCCGCCCAAGAGCACGGGCCGCGATCTGTTCCACCGCCACTGGCTCCAGGATTGCCTCGATGCGTGCGGTTCGCGCGTGCCGGCCCCCGCCGATGTGCAGGCCACGCTGGCCGTGCTGACGGCGGAAGCGATCGCGCGCGATGTCCGGCGCCACGCGGCCGACGCGCGCCGGCTCATCGTCTGCGGCGGCGGGGCGCGCAATGGCTTCGTCATGGCGCGGCTTGCGCAGTTGCTGCC
Organism: Cupriavidus sp. OTU4054; assembly: GCF_038440175.1. NCBI lineage: Bacteria > Pseudomonadati > Pseudomonadota > Betaproteobacteria > Burkholderiales > Burkholderiaceae > Cupriavidus > Cupriavidus sp. OTU4054. Next base: position 104,477 of record NZ_JASATF010000023.1, on the reverse strand, counting down.
GGGTGTGAGCGTGCAGACGACCGACGATTTCGGCGTGCCCGTGACCCAGGTCGAGGCCATCGCATTTGCGTGGCTCGCGCGCCAGTGCGTGCATCGCGCGCCCGGCAATGTGCCCACGGTCACCGGCGCGGCGGGGCCGCGCGTGCTTGGCGCGCTGTATCCCAGATAAAGGGGCCCAGACAAAAAAAAAGCGCACCGCAGGGTGCGCTTTTTCTTTGAGGCGGGAACGTTCAGACCGAGAACGACGAACCGCAGCCGCAGGTCGTGCTGGCGTTCGGGTTCTTGATCACGAACTGGGCGCCATTGATGTCTTCCTTGTAGTCGATCTCGGCGCCGACCAGGTACTGGTAGCTCATCGAGTCGATCAACAGCGTGACGCCGTTCTTGTTCAGCGTGGTGTCGTCTTCGTTCACGTCTTCATCGAACGTGAAGCCGTACTGGAAGCCGGAGCAGCCACCGCCCTGCACGAACACGCGCAGCTTCAGGTCGGCGTTGCCCTCTTCCTCGATCAATTGCTTGACCTTGTCGGCTGCGCTGTCGGTAAAGACGAACGGTGCCGGCACGTCCTCGGTTACGGGTGCCTCTGCGACTGCGTTCATGGGGGGGTTCTCCTAGTTAGATACGCTCGTATTCTAAGCGCATCGGAAAGATCGTGCCGAAACCCCTCGCTTTCAAGGGGCACTGGGCTCCGGGGATACATCCTTGCGGTCGGCTTCCACGAGCTCGGCCGCGACGGCGGCGGGGGCCGACAGGTTCGGCAGCGCCTTCGGCTCGCTTTGCGACAGCGGCACGAGGCGGCCCTCGACCAGCGCGCCCTGATGCATTTCCAGCGCTGCGTAATGCACTTCTCCATAGACCCGCGCATTCGGCTGGAGTTCGAGCAATTCGGCCGCATGTACCGGACCGGTCACACTGCCGTTGAGAATCAGATGACCGACGCGCACTTCGCCCTCGATCACTGCCTTCTCGCTCAATACGAGCATGCTCGGCTTGCCCTCGGTGCCCGTCACGTTGCCACGCACACGGCCATCCAGTCGCAATCCCCCGGCAAACGTCACATCGCCCACGATCACGGTATCCGCGCCGATCAGCGTGTCGATGGACAAACCTTTCTTCTTCGAGAACATGTTGTTTTCTCCTGAATCGCTTTCCTGCTTCCTGCGTCCTGCTTCCTACGGCGCGGCCGACTGCACCGCGCGGACCTGCCCGTTCTGGACGATGCGCACCGACACCGACCGGATCTCCGCATCCTGCGGAACCGGCAGATCGCCCTCGATCCGCTGGTAATGCTGGAACTTCACCGGCGGCAGCCCCGGCCCCCCGGCCTGCGGCACCGCCAGCATCGTCGGCTTGCCCGCGCGCATTGCCGAGATCGTGAATTCCAGGTTGCCCTGGAATTCCGGCTGCGGCACGAATGCGCGCGACCCGCCCTGCATGACGAGCAGCCGGTAATGCAGGGCATGCGGTTGTGCCTCGTCGCGCGTCACGCGAAAGCTGCGCACATGCACGCCCGAGGTGTCGCCAGTGGCCGGCAGCAGCGTCTCGAAGAACCCGAGGTCCTCCTTGAGCTGCGCGGTCTCGGCCTCCGCGGCCTTCAGCTGCTCCGCGAGCCGTTCCTGCGCGGCACGGGCCATTCGCAGTTCGGCCTCGGCCGTATCGGCCCCCGCGCGCAACCGGTCGCGCTCGTCGGTGGCCGCCTTCAGCTGGACGAGCAGTTCGGCCTGGGCCGGCACGGGCTGCCCGGCATTCGCGGCACCGGTCTCGGGCGCGGCCGTCGGGCGATGCCCCGCGTCGTAGGCCCACACGGCCAGGCCCGCGCCAATGGCGAGCAACAGCACGGCACCCATCATCCAGCTACGCCACGGACGGTGCGCGCGAATCACGGCACGCGAGCCGCGCAAGCCTCTGCGTGGACGCAGCGGCCGGTATTTCATGCGATCTCCTGCTACTGCGCCGCAAATGTCTCGGCGGGCGTGCATTATCCCTCCAAAATCATGACAGGCGCCGGATTTGGCAACACTTTCAGCTGATTCGGCGAAATTGCCACGTTCGGTCAGAATCGGAACGAAAAAAAACCGCACGCCAGGCGTGCGGTTTTTCTGACCTCGCAGTATCCGGAAGACCGGACCCTGCGATGGCGCATCAACGCTTCGAGAACTGCTTGCGGCGACGTGCCTTGTGCAGACCGACCTTCTTACGCTCGACTTCACGCGCGTCGCGGGTCACGTAGCCTGCCTTCGACAGTGCCGACTTCAGCGTGGCGTCGTAGTCGATCAGTGCGCGGGTGATACCGTGGCGCACCGCACCGGCCTGGCCGGTTTCGCCACCGCCGTTCACGTTGACCTTGATGTCGAAGGTCTGAGCGTGAGCGGTCAGTTCCAGCGGCTGACGCACGATCATCAGGGACGTTTCGCGAGCGAAATATTCCTGGATAGGCTTGCCGTTGACGATGATATCGCCCTTGCCCGACTTGATGAAGACACGAGCCACAGCGCTCTTGCGGCGGCCAGTGCCGTAATTCCAGTTACCGATCATGGATTGGCCCCCTTAGATGTCCAGCGTCTTAGGCTGCTGTGCTTCATGCGGATGCTCGGCTTCGGCGTAAACCTTCAGCTTCTTGATCATCGCATAGCCCAGCGGGCCCTTCGGCAGCATGCCCTTGACAGCCTTTTCCAGGGCACGGCCCGGGAAACGCTGCTGCATCTTGCCGAACGTCGTTTCGTAGATACCGCCCGGGTAACCCGAATGGCGATAGTACTTCTTGTCTTGTTCCTTGGTACCCGTGACGCGCAGCTTCGCCGCGTTGACGATGATGATGTAATCGCCAGTATCGACGTGCGGGGTGAACTCCGGCTTGTGCTTGCCGCGCAGTCGGCGTGCCACTTCGCTGGCAACACGGCCGAGGACCTTGTCCGTCGCGTCAATCACGTACCAGTCGCGCTTTACCTCATGAGGCTTGGCGGAAAAGGTCTTCATGATTTTTCCTGAATCGTAGAAATGCTGCCCGATATGACGGTCGCCGTTTTAGCGTCCTGTCGGTACTGCCTGTCACTGCTCTTTTTCCGGGGGCAACGACCGGAAAAGTCGTCGATTATACTGCGGGCTTGTCGGCGCGTACAAGCAATGTGCGAAAAAAAACCCAAGCGGCTTAGGCTTGGGTTCGAATCCACCAAAGGAGGAGGGTGGAGGAGACACTGGGAGATCGACGAAGGGGGTTCGGTGCCGAAGGGCTCGATGCCGAGGTTCGGTTTCGCACACCAGCGCGTCGTCGTTCAATACTTCGAATTATACAGCCGGGTCTTGCGGGCGCAAGGGAATTTACACTGCGAAATTGAATTTCGCATTATAGAATGCTGAAAAAGACACTCATTGGCCTGTGAGTGTCTTTATAAACAATGACTTAGCGAAACAGCGCCGATGATGCGCATTCGCGACAGTAGAGGAAACCCTCCAAAAAATGCGGGAAATCCCTGCCATCCGTCGGTGGGGAACGATGATAAGGCGTTGCGGATGGCAAGATTCGCCACCATATTGGAAACAGACAAGGAACGAACACAATGGAATGCAAAGTAACATGGATGGGCCCGGAAGGCATGAGCTTCGTGGCCCAGACCGGCAGCGGCCATATCGTGGCGATGGACGGCGCACCCGACGGCGGCGGCAACAACCTTGCGCCGCGCCCGATGGAAATGGTACTGCTGGGTACCGGCGGCTGCACGGCCTATGACGTGGTGCTGATTCTCAAGCGCGGGCGCCAGGACGTGCGCGGCTGCAGCGTCAAGCTCGAGGCCGAGCGCGCGAACGAGGACCCGAAGGTGTTCACGCGCATCAATTTCCATTTCGTGGTGACGGGCCGCAACCTGAATCCGGCGACGGTGGAGCGCGCGATCACGCTGTCGCACGACAAGTACTGCTCGGCGTCGATCATGCTGGCGAAGACCGCCGAGATCACGCACACGATGGAAATCGTGGAAGGATAAGAAGCAAAGCAGGCCGATAAGCCGGATTCTGTGCGCCTGGCCCGCCTTGCGGCGGACCGGGCGTGACAACCATTCCTCTAGGCCGGCCGTTACCGGCCGGCTCCAGCTCCCTACCCGCAGGCTCAGCGGGCCGCCTCGATGCCTGCCTATTTGGGATTGCTCCAGGTGGAGGTTACCGCGTTTCACCCTTCCCGCCGGGCGAACCCGATGGGAAGACTCGTCTCTGTGGCCCTATTCCGCACGTTGCCGTGGATGGCTGTTAGCCAACACCCTGCCCTGTGGAGTCCGGACTTTCCTCCCCTTGGCCCTTGCGAACCAAGCAGCGATTGTCTGGCCTGCTTTGCGGCCCGCAGTCTATCACCGACGGCGCCCGGGGCGAAACACCGATCGATCGGCGTAGAACCTGGCGTCCGCATTTTCCGGGCACCAGCCCGGGATGCCCATCACCGGCAGCGGGGCAAAACTGCGTCCGCCGCGCAGCGTGTCGCGCGCCTCCCGCAGCGACGCCGCAAGCGCGCGATCGATCGTATCGGGCCGGCTATCGACCGGTAACCGCAGCGGCCACGCATGGGCCGTGACCGACTTGTACGGCGCGATCAGCTTTTCCAGCAGCGCATGGCCGAAGGGCACCGCCGCGCAGTCGCGGCCCCACGCGGCGCGCGCGTCCACGAACAGCGTGTGCCACTGGAAGTCGCGCAACGCGGCCTCGAGGGCGGCGTCCTCGCAGAGAAAGATCACCGCGTTCTCGTCGAACAGCGTCGCGGCATCGCGCACGCCCCCGCGCTCGCTGGCCACGCCGGCGCGCGCGATCTCCTCCGCCTGCAGGCGGTTCAGCCATTGCTTGGTTTCGGGGAAGTGGAGCCACACGAGCGCGTTGAACGCGTCGTGCAGGTTGTCGCGGGTGGGGACTTCGCCGGTGGCGAAGATATGCGATTCGTAGGCGGTGTCCGCCGGCAGACGGTCCTGCGGCACGAACCGCAGCGGCAGCCCGCGCGCGTTGCGCAGGCCCGCCGCGCGGCGATTCAGGTCGGCATGGAGCGTCGGCGCGCCCGCCATGCCCGCACCCACCGCGGCAAACGGCTGGAACCACGGGCGGCCCCAGTCGATGCCGCGCCAGCCGGCGCTCACGCCGCCGTCGTGGCCTTCCAGCGCATCGTCTCGCCGGCGCGCAGCGGCACCAGCGTCGTCTCGCCGTATGGCACTTCCGTCGGCAGTTCCCAGTCTTCGCGCGCGAGCGTCAGCGTGCCCGTATTGCGCGGCAGGCCGTAGAACGCCGGGCCGTTGAAACTGGCGAACGCTTCGAGCTTGTCGAGCGCGCCGGCGTTGTCGAACGCTTCCGCGTACAGCTCCATCGCATGCAGCGCCGTGTAGCAGCCGGCGCAGCCGCAGGCGTGTTCCTTGAGGCCGCGTGCATGCGGCGCGCTGTCGGTGCCGAGGAAGAAGCGCTCGCTGCCCGACGTCGCGGCCTTGACCAGCGCCTCGCGGTGCAGCTCGCGCTTGAGCACCGGCAGGCAGTAGTAATGCGGGCGAATGCCGCCGATGAAGATGGCATTGCGGTTGTACAGCAGGTGATGCGCGGTGATCGTGGCGCCGATCGGGCCTTCCGCGTCGCGCACGTACTCGGCGGCGTCCTTCGTCGTGATGTGTTCGAACACGACCTTCAGGCCCGGAAAGTCGCGGCGCAGCGGCTTCATCACGCGCTCGATGAACACGGCTTCACGATCGAACAGGTCGATGTCGCCATCGGTCACCTCGCCGTGCACCAGCAGCGGCAGGCCCTCGCGCTCCATCGCCTCGAGGGTCTTCGCGCAGCGGCGGATATCGGTCACGCCCGCGTCGCTGTTGGTCGTCGCGCCGGCCGGGTACAGCTTGACCGCGTGCACGAAGCCGCTGGCGCGCGCCGCCTTGATTTCCTCGGCCGGCAGGTTGTCGGTCAGGTACAGGGTCATCAGCGGCTCGAACGTCATGCCGGCGGGCAGCGCCGCGAGAATCCGCTCGCGGTAGCCGCGCGCCTGCTCCACCGTGGTCACGGGCGGCTTCAGGTTGGGCATGATGATCGCGCGCGCGAACTGGCGGGCGGTGTCGGGCAGCACGGCCGCGAGCGCCGCGCCGTCGCGCAGGTGCAGGTGCCAGTCGTCCGGGCGGGTGATGGTCAGCGTTTGGGTCATGGTTGCAGAATCAGGATGGCGCGATAGTCGTTCACGTTGGTGCGCGTGGGGCCGGTGACCACGAGGTCGCCGATCGCGTCGAAGAAGCCCCAGGCATCGTGCGCGTCGAGCTGTCGGCGCGCGGGCGTGCCCGCGGCATCGGCCCGGGCAAGCGAAGTCGGGTCGGCGATCGCGCCGGCGTTGTCCTCGGAGCCGTCGATGCCGTCGGTATCGGCGGCAATCGCATGGACGCCGGCCATGCCGCCCAGTTCCAGCGTCAGCGACAGCAGGAATTCGGAGCAGCGGCCACCGCGCGCGCCGCTGGCCCCGGGGGGCAGCGTCACCGTGCATTCTCCGCCCGAAATCAGCGCCACGGGGGCGGCGAACGGCGCATTGTACGCGCGAATCTCGCGCGCCAGCGCCGCGTAGACCTGTGCCACCTCGCGTGCCTCGCCGGTCACGGTGTCGCCGAGCACCACGGGCTGGATGCCGTGCGCGCGGAACACCGCCGCGGCCGCTTCCAGGCTGCCGTGGGCCGTGGCGATCATGCGATTGTCCACACGCGCGAACAACGGATCGCCGGGCTTCGGCGTTTCGTCGATCTCGCCGCGCGCGCCGCGCTCCAGATGCGCCTGCACGGTGGCGGGCACGGTCGCGCCGAAGCGGCGCAGGATCGCGAGCGCATCGGCATAGGTGCTCGGGTCGGGAACGGTCGGCCCCGAGGCGATCGCGCTCGGGTCGTCGCCGGCCACGTCGGACACGATCAGCGTCGTGACCGGCGCGCGGCTGGCCTGCGCGAGGCGGCCACCCTGGATGCGCGAGATGTGCTTGCGCACGATGTTCATCTCGGTGATCGGCGCGCCGCAGCGCAGCAGCTCCCGCGTGGTGGCCTTGAGGTCGGCCATCGGGATGCCCTTGGCGGGCAGCGACAGCAGACTCGATCCGCCGCCCGATACCAGCACGATCAGCCGGTCGTTCTCGGTCAGGCCCTCGACGCGCGCGAGGATATCGGCGGCAGCCTGCTCGCCGGCCTCGTCGGGCACCGGATGCCCAGCCTCGATCACGCGGATATGGTCGGTCGGCATGCCGTGCGCGTAGCGCGTGACCACGAGGCCCTCGAGCGTGGCGCGGCCCGCGGGATGGTTCGCATAAGCGCGCTCGACCGCCGCGGCCATCGACGCGGCGGCCTTGCCGGCGCCGACCACGAGCGTGCGGCCGCCCGCGTGCGGCGGCGGCAGATGGGCCGCGACGATCTCGAGCGGGTCCGCGGCCGCTACCGCGGCGCGGAAGGACTCGAGCAGCAGCGCGCGGGCGCTGTCGCGCCGCGAATCGGGGCCGCTCACAGGGCCTCCGCGATCGCGCGGCCGAGGTCCGTGGTGCTCGCGGTGCCACCGATATCGCGCGTCAGCGGCGCGTGCGCGGGCCCCGCCCCCAGTACCTTCTCGATCGCGGCCAGCACGGCGGCGCCCGCCTCGGGGTGGCCGAGGTGCTCGAGCATCATGCCGCCGCACCAGATCTGCCCGATCGGATTGGCGATGCCGCGGCCCGCGATATCGGGCGCCGAGCCGTGCACGGGCTCGAACAGGCTCGGATAGGTGCGGTCCGGGTTGATATTGGCCGACGGCGCCACGCCGATCGTGCCCGTGCAGGCCGGACCCAGGTCCGACAGGATGTCGCCGAACAGGTTACTGGCCACGACCACGTCGAACCAGTCCGGATGCTGGACGAAGTGCGCGGTCAGGATGTCGATGTGGTACTTGTCCACGTTGATGCCGGGGTAATTCGCGGCCATCGCCTCCACGCGCTCGTCCCAGTACGGCATGGTGATCGAGATGCCGTTGGACTTGGTGGCGGAGGTCAGGTGCTTCTTCGGCCGTTTCTGCGCGAGCTCGAACGCGAACTTCAGGATGCGATCGACGCCGGTCCGGCTCATCACGGTTTCCTGCACCACGATCTCGCGGTCCGTGTTCGGGAACATGCGCCCGCCGATGCTCGAATACTCGCCTTCGGTGTTCTCGCGCACCACGTAGAAGTCGATGTCGCCGGGCTTGCGGTCCGCCAGCGGGCTCTTGATGCCGGGCAGCAGGCGCACCGGGCGCAGGTTCACATACTGGTCGAACGACCGGCGGAACTGGAGCAGCGAGCCCCACAGCGACACGTGATCGGGCATTTTTGCCGGCCAGCCCACCGCGCCGAAATAGATGGCGTCGTACTTCGTCAGCGTGTCGAACCAGTCGTCGGGCAGCATCTTGCCGTGCTTCTCGAAGTACGCGTAGCTCGAGAAATCGAAATGGTCCCACTGGAAATCGATGCCGAAGCGGCGCGCGGCGGCATCCATCACGCGAATGCCTTCGGGCATCACTTCCGTACCGATGCCGTCTCCGGGAATGACTGCGATCTTGTATTGGCTCATGGCGGGGCGCTTTCAGTATGCGTTCGGAGTGTTGGCAGCACCCCGCGCGCGCGTGATAATCTGCGCATTCTATTGCAAATGCGGCAGCCCCCTGCCGCGCCGGGTTCCCGCCATGTGCCAGTTGCTAGGCATGAACTGCGCCACGCCGACCGACGTGACGTTCTCCTTTACAGGCTTCGCCTTGCGCGGTGGCCTGACCGACCATCATTCCGATGGGTTCGGGGTGGCGTTCTTCGAAGACAAGGCCTGCCGCCTGTTCATCGACAACCAGTCCGCCGGCACGTCGCCGGTGGCGGACCTGATCAAGCGCTATCCGATCAAGTCCAAGAACGTCATCTCCCATATCCGCAAGGCCACGCAGGGCACCGTGCGATTGGAAAACTGCCACCCGTTCATGCGCGAGCTGTGGGGCCGGCACTGGATCTTCGCGCACAACGGCGACCTCAAGAATTTCAGCCCGTTCCTGTCCGGCGTGTACCAGCCCGTGGGCGACACGGACAGCGAACTCGCGTTCTGCACGCTGATGCAGGGCCTGCGCAAGCGGTTCCCGGGCTCGCAGCCGCCGCTGAACGAGCTTTGCCACGCGCTGGCCGACATCACGCGCGACATCACGCTGCACGGGGTCTTCAACTATCTGCTGTGCAACGGCCAGGCGCTGTTCGCGCACTGCTCGACGTACCTGTACTACATCGTGCGCCAGTGGCCGTTCTCCGAGGCACATCTGATCGATGCGGACCTGTCGATCGATTTCGCGCAGGTGACCACGCCCGACGACCGCGTGGCCGTGATCGCCACCGCGCCGCTGACCGACAACGAGACCTGGACGCGCTTCGCCCCCGGCGAGCTCATCATGTTCGAGAACGGCCTGCCGTCGATGACGCTGACCGTGCCGATTCCGCCCGAAGTCCAGGCCAAGAACGCCGCCAATACCGCATGCACCTAGCGTGCACCCAGCCGCGCGGGCCTGAGCCGCTTTGCGTTTTGCGAAAAACAGGTCTGCGCTAAACGCCTCTCACACCCTGCTTCCGCCTGAGATACTTCGCGATCGGATTTGAACGATCAGGAGACGGAAGCATGTTCGGTAACAAGAAAAACGCTTCGCTGCGGCGATGGATGGCGGGTGCGGCGGCACTCGTGACGGCGATGCTGGCGGGGACCGCCAGCGCGGCCTGGCCGGAGAAGGCCGTCACGATCGTCGTGCCCTGGCCCGCCGGCGGTCCGTCGGATATCGCCGCGCGGCCGCTGTCCAAGGGCCTGTCGGAAGCGCTCGGCCAGCCGTTCGTCATCGACAACCGCGCCGGCGCCGGCGGCAATATCGGCACCAACCTCGTCGCGCACGCCAAGCCGGACGGCTACACGCTGATGATCACGGCCAGCGGCCCGATCGTCATCAACCAGCATCTCTACAAGAAGATGCCGTTCGATGCGAAGACCGACCTGAAGCCCATCACGAACCTGCTCAAGGTGCCGCAGGTGATCGTCGTGCATCCGTCGGTACCCGCGAACACCCTCCCCGAGCTGCTTGCCTATATCCGCGCGCAGAAGGGCAATTTCTCGTGGGCATCGGCGGGCAACGGCACCACCCAGCACATGACGGGCGAGCTCCTCAAGACCATGACGAAGCTCGAGATGAACCATATCCCGTTCAAGGGCTCGGCGCCGGCCATCAACGACCTCGTCGGCGGCCATGTGCCGATGCTGATCGACAGCACGATCGCCGTGGTGCCGATGATCAAGAGCGGCAAGGCCAAGGCCATCGCCGTCACGGGCAAGCAGCGCGCGTCGCAGCTGCCCGACGTGCCCACCGTCGAAGAGTCGGGCATCAAGGATCTGAAAGGTTTCGAGTCGTACGCGTGGTACGGCCTGTTCGCGCCCGCCAATACGCCCGCCGACGTCGTGGCCAGGCTCGAGAAAGCTTCGCTCGACTACATGCGCACCCCGGAGTTCAGGCACGTGCTGGAGAGCGCGAGCTCGCAGTACGTCGGCAGCGATCCGGCCGCGTTTGCCGCGTTCATCAACGAGGACGCAAAGCGCTGGGCCAGGATCGCCCCGACGCTGAACCTCACGCTCGATTAAAGTTTCCGATGACCACCACCCCGACCTCCCCTTCCCGCAATGGCGGCCAGATCCTCGTGGAAGCGCTGCGGCGCAACCACGTGGACACCATCTATTGCGTCCCCGGCGAAAGCTACCTGCCCGTGCTCGACGCACTGGCGGACCATGCGAGCATCCGCACGATCGTCACGCGCCATGAAGGCGCGGCGTCGAACATGGCCGATGCGTACGGCAAGCTGACGGGCCGTCCCGGTATCGCATTCGTGACGCGCGGCCCCGGTGCCACGCATGCGGCCAATGGCGTGCACACCGCGATGCAGGACTCCACGCCGATGGTCCTGTTCGTGGGCCAGGTGGCCAACCAGATCAAGGAACGCGAGGGCTTCCAGGAAGTCGACTATCGCCGCGTGTTCGGCGGCCTCGCCAAATGGGCGACCGAGATCGAGGACATCGCGCGCATTCCCGAGATCGTGAGCCGCGCGTTCAGCGTGGCCATGTCGGGCCGCAAGGGCCCCGTCGTCGTGGCGCTGCCCGAGGACGTGCTGTTCGGCGCCGCGGCCGTGGCCGACGTGCCGCCGGCACGCGTGAGCGAGGCCGCGCCCGATGCGGCCGCGCCGGCCGAGCTCGCGGCCCTGCTGCGCGAGGCACAGCGTCCGCTCGTGGTGGTCGGCGGAACCGGCTGGACCGCGCCCGCTCAGGACGCGCTGCGCGCGTTCGCGAGCGCGTGGAACCTGCCCGTCGCCGCCTCGTTCCGCCGCCAGGATGTGCTCGACAACCGCGATGCGCATTACGTCGGCCAGCTGGGCCTTGGCGTATCTCCCGCGCTGTCGCGCATGGTCGGCGAGGCCGATCTGCTGATCGTGATCGGCAGCCGGCTGTCCGAAGTCACGTCCGGCAATTACGAACTGATCCGCAGCCCGCGCCCCGCGCAACGTCTCGTGCATGTGCATGCGGACCCCGAGGAGCTCGGCCGCGTATTCCTCGCGGATCTGCCCGTCAATGCGTCGGTGTCCAACGCCGCCATCGCGTTCTCGGCGCTGAAGCCCGAAGGCGCGGCATTGCCGTGGCATGGCTGGACCGAGGCCGCGCGCGCGGCGTACGTCGCGCACAACACGCCGCTCGCGCGCGGTGCCGCGCAGCGGGGCGTCGAGATGTCGTCCGTGGTCGCGCATCTCTCGAACACGCTGCCCGACGATACGGTCATCACCAATGGCGCCGGCAACTATACGGTGTGGGTCCACCGCTTCTATCGCTACAAGCAGCTCGGCACGGAACTCGCGCCGACCAATGGCGCGATGGGCTACGGCCTGCCCGCGGCCATCTCGGCCAAGCTGGCCGCTCCGGACCGCACCGTGGTGTGCTTTGCCGGCGATGGCTGCTTCATGATGTATCCGCAGGAGCTCGCCACCGCCATGCAGTTCGGCGCGGCGGTGATCGTGATCGTCGTGAACAACGGCATGCTCGGCACCATCCGCATGCATCAGGAGCGCGAGTACCCGGGCCGCATTTCGGGCACGCAGCTGGCCAACCCGGATTTCATCGCATTGGCGAAAGCATTCGGCGCGCATGCCGAGCGCGTGGAGCACGAGTCGGACTTTCCGGCCGCGCTCGAGCGCGCGCGGGCATCGGGTCGTGCGGCCGTGCTGGAACTCGTGACCGATCCGCAGCAGATCACGCCGGCACTGCGGCTGGATCAGGCGTAATCAGCCGCGCGCCGGGCCAGGCGCCGGTCTTCACGAGATCGGTCGCCACCTCGCGGATGGCGGCGCCCAGTGCCCACAGCGTGGCGGGCTCGAGGTCCGTGCGGCCGAGCACGAGGCTGATGCAGCGTTCGGCATCGTCGCCCGGCAGCGGAAACCCCCGCAGCCGGCCCGCGGCGATATCGTCGGGCACGGCCGCGAGCGGCAGCACGGTACAGCCGCAGCCCTTGTGGACCAGCGCCGCGGTGATCGCGTTGGAGCCGTCGCTCTCGAGCGCCAGCTGCACGCTGTGCCCGCGCCGCGCCGCCATGGCTTCGACGAACACACGAATGCCGTGGTGCGTGCTCGGCAGGATCATCGGCACCCCCTGCAGCCCATGCGCGTCCACGCGCTCCTGCGTCATCGCGAAGCGCGGCGGCGTCAGCAGGTAGAGGCGCTCCAGCAGCAGCGGCTCGTAGCTCATGCTGCCCGGATATTCGGGCCGATACAGAATCGCGATATCGATGGCGCCGGCCTGCAGGTCGGCCAGGATGCTGCTGGCGAGCCCTTCGGTGAAATGCAGCCGGCTGTGCGGGAACTGCCTGTGCAGGACGTGATAGAGGTCGCCGAACACGGTCCGGGCGATGGTCGGCTGCGCCGCGATGCGGATACGCGGGGGACCCATTCCCGCGTTGCTGGAGACCGCGGCCTCCGCGGCGGCGAGCGTTTCCTTGATCTGGCGGGCATAGGCCAGCAGCGCGCTGCCCTGCTCGGTCAGCGAGACGCCGCGGCCCGTGCGATGAAACAGGCGGGTGCCCAGCTGCTTTTCGAGCTGCGTAACGCGGCGGCTGATACTGGAGGCATCGACGCCGCCGGCGAGCGCGGCGGCGGAGAAACTGCCGGAATCCGCAACGAGCGCGAAGATCGACAGATCGTCGGAATTCATGGGCATAAAGCGGTACTGCGGCGCTCACCCCCGCGCGCTGAAGCCCAGCGCGCGGAGGGGGCGTGGGTTTAATGCTGCAGGATCTTCGAGAGGAACTGCTTGGCGCGGTCCGAGCGCGCTTCGCTGTTGCCGAAGAACTCTTCCTTCGGGCAATCCTCGACGATCTTGCCGGCGTCCATGAAGATCACGCGGTTGGCCACCTTGCGCGCGAAACCCATTTCGTGGGTCACGCACATCATGGTCATGCCTTCCTGCGCCAGCTGCACCATCACGTCCAGCACTTCGTTGACCATTTCCGGATCGAGCGCCGAGGTCGGCTCGTCGAACAGCATGCAGATCGGGTCCATCGACAGCGCGCGCGCGATGGCCACGCGCTGCTGCTGGCCGCCCGACAGCTGGCCCGGGAACTTGCCGGCCTGGCTCTTCAGGCCCACGCGCTCGAGGTACTTCAGGCCCTTGGCGGTGGCTTCTTCCTTCGAGCGGCCTAGCACCTTCATCTGCGCGATGGTCAGGTTCTCGGTGATCGAGAGGTGCGGGAACAGCTCGAAGTTCTGGAACACCATGCCGACGCGCGAACGCAGCTTCGGCAGGTTGGTCTTCGGATTGCCGACCGAGGTGCCATCCACGAGGATGTCGCCCTTCTGGAACGGCTCGAGCGCGTTCACGGTCTTGATCAGCGTGGACTTGCCCGAACCCGACGGGCCGCACACCACCACCACTTCACCCTTGGCGACCTTGGTGGTGCAGTCGGTCAGCACCTGGAAAGCGCCGTACCACTTGGAAACGTTATTGATTTCGATCATACAGCCACCTTTTTCTGGTAACGCTTGACCAGCAGCGAAGCGGAGAAGCAGATAACGAAGTAGACGAGGCCCGCGAACAGCAGCAGTTCGACGATCCGCCCGTCACGCTCGCCGATACCGTAGGCCTGGCCGAAGAAGTCCGCCAGCGCGCTCACGTACACGAGCGAAGTATCCTGGAACAGGATGATGCCCTGCGTCAGCAGCAGCGGCACCATGTTGCGGAACGCCTGCGGCAGGATCACCAGACGCATGGTCTGGCCGTAGGTCATGCCGAGCGCCTGCGCCGCGAACATCTGGCCGCGCGACACGCTCTGGATACCCGCGCGGATGATCTCCGAGTAGTACGCGGCCTCGAACAGCGCGAACGCGATCAGCGCGGACGTCATGCGCAGATCCGTGGCCGGCGACAGGTTGAAGAGCTTCTGCAAGACCTGCGGGATGATCAGGAAGAACCATAGCAGCACCATCACCAGCGGGATGGAGCGGAATATGGACACGTAGCCCTGCGCAAACCAGTTCAGCGGCTTGAACGAGGACAGGCGCATCATCGCGAGCACGGTGCCCCAGACGATACCCACCACCACGGCGGTTACCGTGATCTTCAGCGAGACCAACATGCCCTCGCCGAGCACTTCCAGCGTGGCGGGATTGATCGAGCTGAAATCGAAGTCGTATGCCATCGTGTCCCCTTACTTGCCGCCGATGAAGCCGGGCACGCGCGTGCGCTTTTCCACCCAGCGCATGATCAGCATGACCGTCACGTTGATCAGCATGTACATCACCGTCACCGCGATAAACGACTCGTACGGCCGTGCCGTGTAGTCGACCAGCTGACGACCCTGCGCCGCGAGCTCCAGCAGACCGATCGTCGACGCGACCGCGGAGTTCTTGAAGATGTTCAGGAACTCGGAGGTCAGCGGCGGCACGATCACGCGGAACGCCATCGGCAACAGCACGTGCCGGTAGGTCTGCGACAGCGTGAAGCCCATGGCGAGGCCCGCGTTGCGCTGGCCGCGCGGCAGCGAATTGATACCCGAGCGGACCTGTTCGCAAACCCGGGCCGCCGTAAAGGTGCCCAGGCAGAGCATCGCCGCCAGGAACTGCTGCGTGAACGGGTTCATCTGCTTGATCGCCTCGCCGAACGGCAGCAGTTCGGGAATCACGAAGTACCAGATGAACAGCTGCACGAGCAGCGGAATATTGCGGAAGATCTCGACATACCACGCCGCGATCCCCGACAGGAATTTGTTCGGCACGGTGCGCAGCACGCCGAGCACCGAGCCAATGACGAGGGCGATGACCCACGAGGTGAGGCCCAGCGCGAGCGTGACCTTCAGACCGGAAATCATCCAGTCGAGGTACGTCTCGTTCTGCGCGGCCTGCTCGAGGAAAACTCCCCAATGCCAGTTGTAATCCATCTTGCGTCCTCAAAAAGAAACGGAAGGACTTCTCCTTCCGTTTCGCACTCCCATGACTGAAGGATCAGTCGAGCGCCTTGTCGTTCGGGTTCTTGAAGAGCGCCTTCATGTCTTCCGACAGCGGGAAGTCCAGGTTCAGGCCCTTCGGCGGGACCGGTTGCTGGAACCACTTGGCGTACATCGTGTTGATCGTGCCGTCCTTCATCAGGCCGGAAATCACGTTGTCCGACAGCTTCTTGAACGGGGCGTCATCCTTGCGGATCATGCAGCCGTAGGACTCGCGCGACTGCGGCTTGCCGACCACGATCCAGTCGTTCGGGTTCTTGGCCTTGGCGCGCTCGCCGTACAGCAGCGCGTCATCCATCATGAACGCCACGGCACGGCCGGACTCCAGCGTCAGGAACGACTGACCGTGGTCCTTGGTGCTGATGATGTTCATGCCCAGCTTCTGGTCGTCGTTCATCTTGCGCAGCAGACGCTCCGACGTGGTGCCGGCGGTCGTCACGACGTTCTTGCCCTTCAGGTCGGCCCAGTCCTTGATGCCGCCATCCTTCTTCACCATGATGCGGGTGCCGATGATGAAGATGCTGTTCGTGAACGAAGCCTGCTTCTGACGCTCGAGGTTGTTCGTCGTCGAGCCGCACTCGATATCGATCGTGCCGTTCTGCAGCAGCGTGATACGGTTTTGCGACGTGATCGGGATTTCCTTGACCTGCAGGTTCGGCAGCTTCAGCTGTTCCTTGACGGCTTCCACGATCTTCGTGTTGATGTCATAGGAGTAACCGACCTGGCGCACGCCGCCCAGGTTGTAATTGAACGGAATGGACGAATCCCGCACGCCCAGCGTGATGACACCCGTTTCCTTGATCTTCTGCAGCGTGCCCGAAAGCGGCTCGGCGGCTTGTGCGGCGCCGCTCAGAATCCCTGCCGCGACCATGAGGCCAGCCAGCTTGGCAAAATTCATAACATCTCCTTGACCATGAAGAGAAAGGCGGCACTCTAGCAAAAAACGCCCCGCCAGCGAAATAGTATTGCTTAGCCGCTTATATCCGACAACGGGTTTTCCCCTAACTGGTGCAATTTCCGGCACGGTGTCTCGCCGCCGCGCCATATCGAGGCGAAATCGTTCAAACGGAAAAAAACGCAAAAAAACGCGGTCGCCGGCATGGACCGGCAACCGCGTTTCTCGCGTCATCCTGGCGCGTCACGGTGAATATTGCATTGCAACACATCATCATGACGCGCATCCGTATCAGGGATACAGTCCGCGCATTTCGCGCGCCTGCAGGATTCGCGTGCACGCCACGATGAACGCGGCGGTGCGGAGCGTGACCTTGTTGTCCTGGGCCACCTGCCAGATCGCCCGGAAGGCTTCTTGCATGATTCGTACCAGGCGCTGGTTGATTTCCTCCTCGGTCCAGAAAAAGCTCGAGAAATCCTGCACCCATTCGAAATAGGACACCGTCACGCCGCCGGCGTTGGCGATGACGTCCGGCGCGACGAGGATATTGCGCTCGCGCAGCACGTCGTCGGCCTCGGGCGTGGTCGGGCCGTTGGCGCCCTCGATCACGAGGCGCGCCTTGATCTGCGACGCGCGTTTCGCGGTCAGCTGGCCTTCCAGCGCGGCCGGGATGAGGATGTCGCAATCGACTTCCCAGAACTGGTCGCCCGAGATCGCCTCGGCGCGGAAGCCCTCGATGGTGCCGCTATGCGAGGCATACTCGATCATCGCGGGCACGTCGAGGCCGGCCGGGTTGAACAGCGTGGTGCGGTGGTCCTGCACGGCCACCACGATCGCGCCCGCTTCATGGAACAGCTTGGCGGCCACGGAACCCACGTTGCCGAAGCCCTGCACGGCCACGCGCGCGCCCTTGACGTCCATGCCGATGTTGCGCGCGGCCTCCGAGCCCACCACGAACACGCCGCGGCCGGTGGCCTCGCGGCGGCCCAGCGAGCCACCGAGCGAGATCGGCTTGCCGGTCACCACGCCGGTAGCCGTGCTGCCCTCGTTCATGGAGTAGGTGTCCATCATCCACGCCATGATCTGCTCGTTCGTGTTGACGTCCGGTGCCGGGATGTCCTTGTTCGGGCCGATGATGATGTTGATTTCGCTGGTGTAGCGGCGCGTGATGCGTTCCAGCTCGCCCTGCGACAGCTTGCGCGGATCCACGCGGATACCGCCCTTGGCGCCGCCGTACGGCACATTGACGGCCGCGTTCTTGACCGACATCCACGCGGACAGCGCCATCACTTCCGACAGCGTGACGTCCTGGTGGAAACGCACGCCGCCCTTGCCCGGGCCGCGCGAGGTGTTGTGCTGCACGCGATAGCCCTCGAAATGGGCGATCGTGCCGTTGTCCATCTCGATGGGCACATCGACGATCAGCGCGCGCTTGGGGCGCTTGAGCGTTTCCACCCAGCGCGCGAGCGAGCCCAGATAGGGCGTGACGCGGTCGACCTGCTTGAGGTAGATGCCCCAGGGGCCGAGCTCCTCGGCGTTGAGGTAGGACGGGAGGGGATGGGTAATGATCGAGGAGGGTTGCGACGGTGCTGCGGAAGACATGGCTGGTTTCCACGTTTGAAGGTGATGCACAGGATATCGGCGCCACCCTTTCACAATCCAATGCCGTTTGCTCATCCGCCCTGACAGGGTTATGCAAGACACGCATAACCTTTCCGACATGGTGCGACGCGCCTCAGCCCGGTGCAGTCTGCCCCGCCAGCGTGCTCCAGATCTGGTCGACGAGCTGGCGCTTGCGCCGGCCCTGTCCGCCGCGCCGGTCGGCGCCGTTCTCGCCGGGCCGTTCGCGATAGAGGCGAATCTCCATGTCGATCGACTGCGGCAGCCCGCGTCCGCCCTCGGCGCGGACCAGCCGGCCCTGCTGCACGTCGTCGCGCACGGCGCTCTCGGGCAGGAACGCCATGCCGTGGCCGGCCAGCGCCATGACCTTGAGCGCTTCGGCCATATCGGTCTCGTAGCATTTGTCGAGCTTGAGCCCGTCCGCCGCGGCTTCCGCCAGCAGCATATCGACCATGCGGCCGAGAAACGCGTTGGGCGTGTAGCTGAGGAACGGCACCGGCTTCTTGTCGGTGCCCGGCAGCCGGAACAGCGGCCGGCCCGTGGCATCGGGGACGCTGTATGGCGACAGCCGCTCGGTGCCGAGCACGAGCATGTCGTAATGGGCGGGGTCGAGCTGGATGGCCTGGCGCGGATGGTGATAGACCATGACGAGGTCGCACCCGCCTTCCACGAGCGTGAGCACCGCGTCGTGGACATTGAGCGCGCGCAACCGGCACGGCAGCGTGCCGAGCTGGCGCTCGAGCGCCTTGAGCCATTCGGGGAAGAACGTCAGCGACAGCGTGTGCGGCACCGCGAATTCGAGCACCTGCGCGTTGGCGGACCGCTGGCCGCGCATCAGCGCGCGCGTCTCGCTGACCTGCGCGAGCATCGCCAGCGCCTGCTCGTAGAACACCTTGCCGGCGGCGGTGAGGCTTGTCGGGTAACTCGACCGGTCGATCAGCTCGGTGCCGACCCACGCCTCGAGCGACTGGATACGGCGCGAGAACGCCGGCTGCGTGACATGGCGCAGTTCCGCCGAGCGCGAGAAGCTGTGCGTCTCCGCCAGGCTCACGAAGTCTTCAAGCCATTTGATTTCCATGGCCGCAATTATGCCGCGCCCATCGCGGAATGCGCAGGAGAACAAATTGCTACGAATCGACGTCCGTGAAGAACAGGATTACAATTTCCGCGCAATCCGGACCCGATTACGCACGTTGCGACTCTGCCGGGCGGCCTATGATGGGCTATCCGCATGCCCAGCGCACGCCGTCCCCGAGCAAATGCAACCGGAGCCCGCCATGTCCCGTCTTTCCGCCATGCCTGCCACGCCCGCCCCCGGCCGCGCCGCCCCGCCGCCGCTGATGCCATTCGCGCAGACCATGGAGGACGCGCTCGCGCAAGGGGCGCGGCTCGTGGCGGACGGCATCGTCGCGAGCCTGCCCGATGCGGACACGCTGCTCGCGACGCTGCCGTCGGGCGCGCTCGACGGCAGCGCGGAAACCTACACGCGCCATCTGATCCATGCCGATCCGTTCGGCCGGTTCTCCGCGATGCTGCTGGTCTGGCGCCCCGGACAGGCGAGCCCCGTCCACGGCCATCGCGCATGGTGCGCGTATCGCGTGCTGCGCGGCACGATGACCGAGCATCATTACCGCTGGAACCCCGCCACGCGCCATGCCGCGCTGGCCAATACCGTGACGCGCGCGGCCGGCGATACGTTCAGCGTGCCGGCCGGGCTGCGCCATATCCATCGGCTCTCGAACACCGGCGACAATATCGCCGTCTCGCTGCACGTCTACGGCGTGGAGCCGCAGCACATCGCCACCGGCGTGAACCTGCTGGTGGATACCGTCCCCGCCTGAACCCCCGTTACCGTTACCCATGGATCGCTACGACCGCCAGATTCTCGCCCTGCTGCAGGAAGACGCCACGATGCCCGTCGCCGAGATCGGCGAGAAAGTCGGCCTGACTTCCACGCCGTGCTGGCGGCGCATCCAGAAACTCGAGGAAGCCGGGCTGATCCGCCGGCGCGTGGCGCTGCTCGATGCGGCCAGGCTCAATGTCGGCGTGACGGTGTTCGTCTCGATCCGCACGAACCAGCACAACGCCAAGTGGCTGAAGACGTTCCACGGGCTCGTGCAATCGATCCCCGAGGTCACCGAGTTCTATCGCATGGCGGGCGATACCGACTATCTGCTGCGCGTAGTGGTGCCCGATATCGCCGCGTACGACGCCGTGTACAAGAAACTGATCCAGGGCGCCGAGCTTTCCGACGTGAGCTCGCGCTTCGCGATGGAGCAGATCAAGTACACCACCGCGCTGCCGCTCGATTACGCCTGATTACGCGCGACTCACGCGCGACTCAGGCATGCGCGACGCCCTCCGCGTCGTCGGTTTCGCCTTCGACCGCATTGCGTGCCTGGATGCGCCACATCTCGGCGTAACGCCCGTTGATGCGCATCAGTTCCCCATGCGTGCCGCGCTCGATGATCTGGCCATGGTCCATCACGAGGATCTGGTCCGCATGCACGACCGTGGACAGGCGGTGCGCGATCAGCAGGGTCGTGCGGTTCTGCGCCAGGCGCATGAGCTCGGCCTGAATCGCCTGCTCGGTGCGCGAGTCGAGCGCGGACGTCGCCTCGTCGAACACGAGGATCGGCGGATTCTTGAGCAGCGTGCGCGCGATGGCCACGCGCTGTTTCTCGCCGCCTGACAGCTTGAGCCCGCGCTCGCCGACCGGCGTGTCGTAACCCTGCGGCAGTTCGCGGATAAACGGATCGATCTGCGCCGCGCGCGCGGCCGCGATGACTTCGTCGTGCGAGGCCTCAGGACGGCCGTACGCGATGTTGTAGTAGATGCTGTCGTTGAACAGCACGGTGTCCTGCGGCACGATGCCGATCGCGCGGCGCAGCGTATCCTGCCGGATGCCGCGTATATCCTGCCCATCGATCTCGATGCCGCCGCCGCTGACGTCGTAGAACCGATAGAGCAGCCGCGCGAGCGTCGATTTGCCCGAGCCGCTGTGGCCGACCACGGCCGTGGTGGTGCCCGCGGCGATCGTGAAGTCCACGTCGTTCAGGATCACGCGGTCGGACTCGTAGCCGAAGCCGACATGGCGGAAGCGCACGGCGGCGCCGCGCACCTCCAGCGCCGGCGCGCCGGGCACGTCGGCCACCTCCTGATTGGTGCCGAGCAGCACGAACATGCGGTCCATATCGGTGGTGGCCTGCTTGATCTCGCGATAGATCACGCCGAGGAAATTCAGCGGGATATAGAGCTGGATCATCAGCGTGTTGACGAGCACGAGGTCGCCGAGCGTGAGGCGCCCCGCCGCGACGCCCACCGTCGCGCGCCACAGGATCAGGATCAGCCCGATGGCGATGATCGTCTGCTGGCCGAAGTTCAGGAAAGACAGCGAGTTCTGCGAACGCACCGCCGCGGCGCGGTACTTGAGCAGGTTCTCGTCATAGCGGCGCGCCTCGTATTCCTCGTTGCCGAAATACTTCACCGTCTCGAAGTTGAGCAGCGAGTCGATCGCCTTCTGGCTCGCGCGCGAATCGAGTTCGTTCATGCGGCGGCGGAAATGCGTGCGCCACTCGGTCACGACGATCGTGAACACGATATAGCCGATCAGCGCGACGGCCGTGATGCCCGCGAACCAGATGTCGTAATGGAGCACGAGGAACCCGATCACGAGCGCCATTTCCACGAGCGTCGGCAGGATGCTGTAGAGCGAATACGAGATCAGCTGCTGGATGCCGCGCGTGCCGCGCTCGATGTCGCGGCTCATGCCCCCCGTCTGCCGCTCGAGGTGGAACCGTAACGACAGCGCGTGCAGATGGCGGAAGACCTGCAGCGCGATCTCGCGTACCGCGCTCTGCGTGACCTTGGCGAACAGGATTTCGCGCAGCTCAGTGAACAGCGTGCTGGACAGGCGCAGCACTCCATACGCGACGATCAGCCCGACGGGTACCACAAGCAGCGCGTGCGCATCGCCGGGGGCCACGTCCATGGTGTCGATCAGGCGCTTCATCAGCACAGGCACGCCGAGGTTCGCGACCTTTGCAAGCACGAGGCACGCCAGCGCGAAGATCACGCGCCATTTGTAGTGCCAGACGTAGGGCAGCAGGTTACGGACGGTCTGCCAGTCGCTGCGCGGCGCGCCCCGGCTGGAGAAAATCGAGTTCGAGGGTGCCGTGGCGGCACTTTCGTCGGTGCTGGGGGCTGTCGTGGAGGAACGGCGCATACGTTAGAATTCTGGCCAATGCCGCGATTGTCGCAGAGATCGCGATGGACGGCAGAGGCCGCCCCGGCCGACGCCGGTCCTGCCACCCGGATCGGCACCCTTGCCGTCATCCGAACCTTCATCGGTCCCTTCACCGATCCCTTCATCCGTATCTTCAACACCGCCTCATGACCCAGCTCGCTCCCCTGTCCACCCTCCCCGAAGGCAAGAACCCCGCCTTGCGCGTGGTCCCGATGCCCGCCGACGCCAACGTGCATGGCGATGTTTTCGGAGGCTGGATCATGGCGCAGGTCGATATCGCCGGGTCGATTCCGGCCGTGGAGCGCGCGCAGGGCCGCGTGGCCACCGTCGCGGTGAACTCGTTCCTGTTCAAGAACCCGGTATTTGTCGGCGACCTCGTGAGTTTCTATGCCGATATCGTGAAGACGGGCCGCACCTCGATCACGGTGTCCGTCGAGGTCTATGCGCAACGCATGCGCCACAGCAATGCGATCGTCAAGGTCACCGAAGCCACGCTCACCTATGTGGCGACCGACGAGAACCGGCTGCCGCGCGAATTGCCGGTATGAAAATGGGGGCTTGCGCCCCCATACCCTGCTTGCCTGTCCCCCGGCGTCCGTTACTGGAACTTCGAGAAATCCGGTTTGCGCTTCTCGAAGAACGCCGTAAAGGCCTCCTTCGCCTCCGGCGCCGCCAGCATGCGGGCAAACACGCCGGCCTCTTCGGCCATCTGGCGCTTCACCGCCGCGGCCTCGCCACCCTTCATCAGCCGCTTGGTCTCGCGCAGCGACGATGCCGGCAGCGCGGCGAGCTTGGCCGCCTGCCGCCGCACGTGCGCATCGAGTTCCGCCACGGGCAGCACCTTCGTCACGAGTCCGATCTCGAACGCTTCCTGCGCGCTGAACGGCTCGCCCAGCAACAGTTTCTCGGCGGCACGCTGATAACCGACCAGCCGCGGCAGCAGCAGGCTCGACGCCGCCTCCGGGCATAACCCCAGCTGCGTGAACGGCAGCGTGAGCTTGGCGGTATCCGAGGCATAGACGAGATCGCAGTGCAGCAGCAGCGTCGTGCCGATGCCGACCGCCGCCCCGCTTACCGAAGCGACCACCGGTTTGCCCGCCTCGGCGATCGCATGCAGGAACTGGAACACCGGCGCCGGTGCCCCGCCCTCGCCGGACGTGGGCGGGCGCTTCATGAAATCTTCGAGGTCGTTGCCGGCCGTAAAGATCTCCGGCTTGCCCTCGATGACGATCACGCGCACTGCGCTGTCCGCCTCGGCCGACCGCAAGGCATCGGCCAGCGTCTGGTACATCGCCGCCGTGATCGCGTTCTTCCGGTCGAGGCGATCGAAGGTGAGGGTCAGAATCCCGTTGTCGATCCGTGTGGCGATGCTCATGGTGGCTCCCCTCTCAAACGCGTTCGAAGATACCCGCTGCGCCCATGCCCGTGCCGACGCACATGGTCACCATGCCGTACTTGAGGTTGTGGCGGCGCAGCGCGTGCACGACGGTCGCCGAGCGGATCGCGCCCGTCGCGCCGAGCGGATGGCCCAGCGCGATCGCGCCGCCCATGCGGTTGACCTTCGACGCGTCGAGTTCCAGGTCGCGGATCACGGCCAGCGACTGCGCGGCGAATGCCTCGTTGAGTTCGATCCAGTCGATCTGGTCCTGCGACAGCCCCGCCGCCTTCAGCGCCGCGGGAATCGCCACCTTCGGGCCGATGCCCATGATCTCCGGCGGCACGCCGCGCACCGCGAACGACACGAAGCGCGCGAGCGGCACGAGGTTGAACTGCTTGAGGATCTTCTCGGAGACCAGGATCAGCGCGCCCGCGCCATCGGACGTCTGCGAGCTGTTGCCGGCGGTCACGCTGCCCTTGTTCGCGAAGACGGCACGCAGCTTGCCGAGGCCTTCCATCGACGTATCGGGACGCGGACCTTCGTCGAGCGCGAGCGTGCGCGTCTTGACGCTGACCTGACCCGAAGCCAGATCCGGAAACTTCTCGACGATCTCGATCGGCGTGATCTCGTCGGCGAACTCGCCGGCCTGCTGCGCGGCCATCGCCTTCTGGTGCGAGGCGAGCGCGAACGCATCCTGGTCCTCGCGGCTGACCTTCCACTGGTTCGCCACCTTCTCGGCCGTCAGGCCCATGCCGTACGCGATGCCCACGTTCTCGTCGCGCAGGAAGATCGACGGCGACATCGACGGCGAGTTGCCCATCATCGGCACCATGCTCATCGACTCGGTGCCCGCCGCGATCATCACGTCGGACTCGCCCACGCGGATACGGTCGGCCGCCATCGCCACGGCGGACAGGCCCGATGCGCAGAAGCGGTTCACGGTGATGCCGCCGACGGTGTTCGGCAGGCCCGACAGCAGCGCGCCGATACGCGCGACGTTGAGGCCCTGCTGCGCCTCGGGAATCGCGCAGCCGAC
This sequence comes from Cupriavidus sp. OTU4054, assembly GCF_038440175.1. Classification (NCBI taxonomy): domain Bacteria; kingdom Pseudomonadati; phylum Pseudomonadota; class Betaproteobacteria; order Burkholderiales; family Burkholderiaceae; genus Cupriavidus; species Cupriavidus sp. OTU4054. Next base: position 79,795 of record NZ_JASATF010000023.1, on the reverse strand, counting down.
AATCGCGTCTTCGATCAGCGCCGGGTCCAGCGACGGCACCTGCGCCACGGCAGCCTTCAGCACGGTAGCGAGCAGATCGTCGGGGCGCGTGTTCTTGAACGCGCCCTTGGGCGCCTTGCCGATCGGCGAGCGGGTGGCCGCGACGATGTAAGCGTCTTGCAGTTGTTTCATGATGTCGGTTCCTCGCTTGCCTGTTAGTTACGCACCGGCTTGCCGGTCTGCAGCATGCCCATGATGCGTTCCTGCGTCTTGCCGGTGCCGAGCAGGTCGACGAATGCCTTGCGCTCGAGCGCGAGCAGCCAGTCCTCGCTGACCAGCGAGCCGGCTTCCACGTCGCCGCCGCACACCACCTCGGCGATACGGCTCGCGATCAGATAGTCGTGCGCGGAGATGAAGTTGCCGTCGCGCATGTTGACGAGCGAAGCCTGGATGGTCGCGATACCGGAACGCCCGGCCACCGGCACCAGCGCGCCCGGCAGCGGCGAACGATAGCCAGCCTCGGCCAGCGCGCGCACCTCGCTCTGCGCCACGTGCAACAGTTCGTGCACGTTGAACACGATCGGGTCCGTTGCCTGCACGTAGCCGATCTTGCGCGCGTCGAGCGCCGACGTGGACACCCTGGCCATCGCGGCGGCCTGAAACCGGCCAGTGATGAAGTTCAGGTAGTTCGTGCTGCCAGCCGCATCGGCCGCGCGCGCTGCCGCCAGCACGGCCTCCTTGAGGCCGCCGCCCGCGGGCACGAGGCCCACGCCGACTTCGACGAGGCCGATATACGATTCCATCGCCACCACGCGCCGCGCGGCGTGCAGCATCAGTTCGCAACCGCCGCCGAGCGCGATGCCCGACACGGCCGTTACCACGGGCACCGCCGCGTACTTGACGCGCATCATGCCGTCCTGGAACTTCTTCACGAACGGCTCGATGCCCTTGGCGCCGCCCATCATGAAGGCTGGCATCGCGGCTTCGAGGTTCGCGCCCGCGGAGAACGGGCCGCCCGGATTGCCGAGCTGCAGCGACGTCGGCTGCCAGATCACGAGGCCCTTGTAGCCCGCTTCGGCGAGGTCGATGGCGCGCGTGAGGCCGTCGATGACGTCGGGGCCCATCGTGTTCATCTTGCTCTTGTAGGAGACGATCAGCACGTCATCGGCACCATCGCTGGTCCAGATGCGCACCGCGTCGTTCTCTTCGACGGTCTTGCCCGCCTTGCGCGGGTCGGCCGCGTCGGTGCCGCGCAGCGACGCGCGGAACGCCTGCCGTGCATACACGGGCAGCTGCGGGCGCGCGACGAACGCGTTCGTCGCCGGCGACCACGAACCGTTCGGCGTGTGCACGCCCTGCGCCTCGGCCACGGGACCGCTGAACACCCACGCGGGCAGCGCGGCATTGGCCAGCGCCTTGCCGCCGTCGATGTCTTCCTTCACCCATTCGGCCACCTGCTTCCAGCCGGCCGCCTGCCAGTCCTCGAACGGACCGGTATTCCAGCCGAAGCCCCAGCGAATGGCGAGGTCCACGTCCGCGGCCGAACCCGCGATCTGGTCGAGATACACGGCGATGTACTGGAACACGTCGCGGAACACGGCCCAGAGGAACTGCGCCTGCGGATTGGTCGATTCGCGCAGCAGCTTGATGCGCTCGCCGGGCTCCTTCTTGAGGATGCGCGCGACGATCTCGTCGGCCTTCTTCCCCGACTCGACATACTGGCCGGTCTTCGCGTCGAGGACCTTGATGGCCTTGCCTTCCTTCCGGTAGAAGCCCGCGCCGGTCTTCTGGCCGAGCGCGCCCGCATCGACGAGGCCCTTGAGCACGGCCGGCGTCTGGTACACGGGCGCGAACGGGTCGTCGCGCAGGTTGTCCTGCATCGTCTTGATGACGTGCGCCATCGTGTCGAGGCCCACCACGTCGGCCGTGCGGAACGTCGCCGACTTCGCGCGGCCGAGCTTCGAACCGGTCAGGTCATCGACCACGTCGAACGGAATGCCGTACTTCTCGGCCTCGGCGAACACCGCGAGGATCGAGAAAATGCCCACGCGGTTCGCGATGAAGTTCGGTGTGTCCTTCGCGCGCACCACGCCCTTGCCGAGCGTGGTCGTCAGGAACGCCTCCAGGCGGTCGAGGATCTCGGGCTGCGTGCTCGCGGTGGGAATCAGCTCCACCAGATGCATGTAGCGCGGCGGGTTGAAGAAGTGCACGCCGCAGAAGCGGGACTTGAGGCCGGTATCGTCACCGAGGCCATCGGCCAGCGCGCCGATCGACAGGCCCGACGTATTGGTCGCGAAGATCGCGCCCGGTGCAATGTACGGCGCGACCTTCCTGTACAGGTCGTGCTTCCAGTCCATGCGCTCGGCAATGGCCTCGATCACGAGGTCGCACTCCTTGAGCAGCGCGATATCGTCCTCGTAATTGGCGGGGCGGATCAGGCCGGCTTCGTCCTTGATGCCGAGCGGCGCCGGCGACAGCTTCTTGAGGTTCTCGATCGCACGCAGCGCGATACCGTTCTTGGGACCTTCCTTGGCCGGCAGGTCGAACAGCACCACGGGCACGCGCGCGTTGACGAGGTGCGCGGCGATCTGCGCGCCCATGACGCCGGCGCCCAGCACGGCGACCTTCTTGACGATGAAATTGGACATGCGCGCTCCAGTATTCGGTGAGCGTTGATGAGAGGGTTCGGGGGCGAGCGCCCCCGGAACGATCAAAACAGGTCGGCGTCGAGTGCCATCAGCGTGGCCGCGCCGGCGCGGGCCTTGCGGATCTCGGCGGCGGTCTCGGGCTGCAGCTTCGCGAAGTAGAAGCGCGCGGTAGCCAGCTTGGACGTGTAGAACTTGTCGCCGCTGCCCTGCTTCTCCAGCGCGATCTTGGCCATGCGCGCCCAGAAATACGAGAACACGAGGTGACCCACCACGCGGAGATACGGCACCGCGGCAGCGCCGACTTCATCGGCATTGCCCATGGCCTTCATGCCGATTTCCATCGTGAGCTTCTGCACCTTGTCGCCAAGGTCGGCCAGCGGGTTGACGAACTCCTGCATCGCCTCGTTCGTGCCTTCCTGCTCGACGAACGCCTGCACTTCCTTGCCGAAGGCCTTGAGCTTGGCGCCCATGTCGCCGAGGATCTTGCGGCCCAGCAGGTCGAGCGCCTGGATCGTGTTCGTGCCTTCGTAGATCATGTTGATCCGTGCATCGCGCACGTACTGCTCCATGCCCCACTCGGCGATATAGCCGTGGCCGCCGAATACCTGCATGCCCTCGTTGGTCGAGGTGAATGCGTTGTCGGTCAGAAAGGCCTTGATCACGGGCGTGAGCAGCGCGACGAGGTCGGCCGATTGCTTGCGCACCGACTCGTCCGGATGCGACAGCTCGCGGTCGATCTGCAGCGCGGTCCAGTACGCGAACGCGCGGCCGCCTTCGGCGTAGGCCTTCTGCGTCAGCAGCATGCGGCGCACGTCGGGATGCACGATGATCGGGTCGGCCGCCTTGTCCGGTGCCTTTACGCCCGTCAGCGAACGCATCTGCAGGCGATCCTTCGCGTAGGCCAGCGAGTTCTGGTACGCGACCTCGGTCAGGCCCAGGCCCTGCGCGCCCACGCCGAGGCGTGCGGCGTTCATCATCACGAACATCGCGTTGAGGCCCTTGTTCGGCTCGCCGACCATCCAGCCCTGCGCGCCGTCCAGGTTCATCACGCACGTCGCGTTGCCGTGGATGCCCATCTTGTGCTCGATGGCGCCGCACTGGATGCCGTTGCGCTCGCCGGGATTGCCGCTCGCGTCCGGCACGAACTTCGGCACCACGAACAGCGAGATGCCCTTGGTGCCCTGCGGCGCGTCCGGCAGGCGCGCGAGCACGAGGTGAATGATGTTGTCCGCAAGGTCATGCTCGCCCGCGGAGATAAAGATCTTGGTGCCCGTGATGCGATAGGAGCCGTCGGCCTGCGGCTCGGCCTTCGAACGCAGGATGCCGAGGTCCGTGCCGCAGTGCGGCTCGGTCAGGCACATCGTGCCGGTCCATTCGCCCGAGACCAGCTTGGGCAGGTACGTCTGCTTGAGCTCGGGGGTGCCGTGCGCGTGCAGCGCCTCGTAGGCGCCATGCGACAGCCCCGGGTACATCGTCCACGCCTGGCTGGCCGAGTTCAGCATCTCGTACAGCGCGTTGTTGACGACGATCGGCAGGCCCTGGCCGCCGAACTCGGGATCGCATGCGAGCGCCGGCCATCCGGCTTCGATGTACTGCCGATAGGCCTCGCGGAAGCCCTTGGGCGCGCGCACCACGCCGTCGCCGACGTAGGTGCAGCCTTCGCGGTCGCCGCTCTGGTTGAGCGGGAACACGACGTCGGCGCAGAACTTGCCGGCTTCCTCGATGACCTGGTTGATGGTGTCCGCGTCGACGTCCGCGTGGCGCGGCATCGCCTTGAGTTCGGCTTCCACGCCGAGCAGTTCATGGAGCACGAACTGCATGTCGCGCAACGGTGCGGTGTACTGGCCCATCAAAGACTCCTTGGAGGTTCACGATGCCGCCCGCCGCCGGCTCCGCGCGACGCGGAGCCCGTTGCACCGGACGACTTCAGGTACGGTAGGACTGAATCAGCTTGTTGAGCGCAACCATGGCAAGTTCGGCACTGTCGGGCAGGCGCAGGAAGCGGGCATCGTGATGCAGCCCCAGTTCGAGGCTATACATTTCGAACAGCATCAGGCGCGGATCGCAATCCGCGCGCAGATGGCCTTCTTCCTTCGCCTGGTCGATCGCACGCAGCAGCGCGGCACGCCAGATCGTGACGCTCCTGACGAGTTCGTCGCGAACCGGGCTTTCCGCACGGTCGTCGTATTCGACGGCCCCGCTGATGTAGATGCAGCCCGTGGTCACTTCCTGGATGCGCTTCTCCATCCAGCGGCGCACCATCGACCACAGGCGCGGCAATCCGCGCGGCTCCTGCAAGGAAGGGTAGAACACCTCCTGCTCGAACCGGCGGTGGTACTCGCGCACCACTTCCACCTGCAGGTCCTCGCGCGAACCGAAGTGCGCGAATACGCCGCTCTTGCTCATCTGCATGCGTTCGGCGAGCAGCCCGATGGTCAACCCCTCGAGCCCGTCGCGCGACGACAGTTCCAGTGCCGCATCGAGAATCGCCACACGCGTCATCTCACCCTTGCGCAAGGGCGCGGGTGCAGCGGCGGCGGATTCAAGACGAACTGACTGGTGGCGCATGATTTCTCTCTCCGTTCAGTGGATGGCTTTGATCTAGCGCAGTCTAAGCCAAAAAAGAACGGTCGTTCAGATTATTCGGGCGAGCCGCGTCGGCATCAAGTACTTAATTAGACCTTGGTTTCTAAACGGCGGGCAATCAGTAGCGCCCCGTCACGCCCGCGATCACGACGCCCAGACGCAGGACGAAATACGCGGCCCAGTTGGCAAAACGCCGCACGCGCGGCAGCCGCGCATGGACTTCCGGCGCGATGCGCGCACTCCGCTGCGCCATGGCGCGCTCGAGGTGCGCGCGCAGATCGGTGGCAAATGCGCGGTCGTACACCGACACGTTGGCCTCGCGCGCGAGCAGGAGGCTGAAGGGGTCCATGTTGCTCGACCCGACCGTGGCCCAGCTTTCGTCGACGACGGCCACCTTCGCGTGCAGGAAGCTCGCCTCGTACTCGTAGATCTCCACGCCGGCCGCGAGCAGCGTGGCATACAGCGCGTGCGTGGCGTAATGCTGGAGCCGGTACTCGACCACCCCCTGCAGCAGCAGCCGCACGCGCACGCCGCGCTTGCGGCATGCCAGCAGCGCGCGGCGCATCTTGTGGCCGGGCAGGAAGTACGCATTGGCGATGATCACGTCGTGGCGCGCGGCACCGAGCGCGTACAGGTACTCGCGTTCGATCGTGCGGCGATTGCGCAGGTTGTCGCGCAACAGCAACGCCGCGGGCACGCCGTCGGGCTGCATGTCGCGCGGCGGACCATCGGCGGCGGCCGTCAGCGCCTCCATCTCCTGCAGCGCGCGCGCGGCGTCCCGCATGCCGTGGCGCTGCGCGATGCGAAACCACAGCCGCGCCGCCGCCAGCGCGATCTGCGTGACCAGCGGCCCACGTACGCGCACGGTGAAGTCGTAACGCGGACCGAGTTCGGGCAGATCGAGCGGACCGTGGTTATGGTCGCTGATGATATTGATACCGCCGACAAACCCGACCGAATCGGGCAACTGCGCATCGATCACCGCGATCTTGCGATGGAGCCGGCGCAGATGGCGCCGGGCCAGCCGGAAGCCGCGCATCGGCCGGTAGATCTCGAGCTGGACGCCGCCCTCGCGCAGGCGCGCCGCGAGCGCCGCGGGCAGGTCGCCGGCGCCGAAGCCATCGACCACGAGCCGCACGTCCAGGCCCCGGCCGGCCGCGCGGATCAGGGCATCGCCCACGGCCGCGCCGACATCGTCGTCGGCATAGATATACGTCTCCACGACCACGCTCGCGGTGGCCGCGTCGATCGCCTCGATCAACGCGGGAAAGAAGGCCTCGCCGTTGCGCAGCAGATCGACGCGGTTGCCGGGCACCGTGCGGCCGCTGCGGGCGGCCCATCGCAGCACCCCCGCGCGGCGCTCGAGTGGACGGTAGGGGCGCGACGGCGCCTGGTCGGGATGGTGCGGTGCAGTATCCGCGCGATCGAATATCCGTGACATGCCTCGATTATCGGCGAACCGGCGCGACAAGCACATCGGTGCGCCTTCTCTGCTATCGTCCGGTTCATTCTGACGCTTGATTGGGAACGGATCGTGAAGGTCTTCGGTATCGCCGGCACATCGGGCAGCGGCAAGACGACGCTGCTGGAACAGCTGATTCCGCGCTTCGTCACGGCGGGCATGCGCGTGGCCGGCATCAAGCACACCCACCACGGCTTCGATCCCGACACGCCGGGCAAGGATTCCTGGCGCATGCGCGCATCGGGCTGCGAGAACGTGGTGCTGGTCGGCGCGCGCCACCTGACGCTGATGCGCAACTATCCGGCCGAGCGCGCCTCGCCCGAGATCGCCGAGGCGCTGGCCGTGTTGCCGGCCGGGACCGACCTCGTGCTCGTGGAAGGCTACAAGTGGAGCGACTTCCCGAAGCTGGAGGTCTTCCGTCCGGCCACGGGCAACGTGCCGCTGTGGGGAGAGGTGCCGGGCGTGGTGGCCGTGGCCACCGACGACCCCGATCATGTCCGCGCGCGCACGCCGCTGCCGATTCTCGACCTCAACGACGTCGACGCCGTCTTCCGCTGGATCCGCGACTACCGGTAACCGCTAGGCCTCGGGAATGGCCACGCGCCGCGCGAGTTCGGCGACGAGCGGCACATGGTCGGACCGCTGCGCCCAGTCGCGGCCCGTCAGCGCCAGCGAACGCTCGATGTCGAATCCGCGCACGTAGATGCGGTCCAGCTGCCACCACGGCATATGGCTCGGAAACGTATGCAGGCGTCCGGTCTTGGCCTGCGCGGACTCCATGCAGTTCAGCGTGTTGCAGATCTGCGCGTCGAGGCGATGGTTCCAGTCGTTGAAATCGCCCGCGATGACGAGCGGCGCATCGGCCGGCACCACGCTGCGCACGCGCTCGACCAGCGCCTTGGCCTGCCGCACGCGGCTGCGCGCGAAGAGGCCGAAATGCACGCAGATCAGATGCGCCTCGATGCCATTGATATCGGCGACCGCGTGCAGCAGCCCGCGCTGCTCGAAGCGATGGTCGGAGACGTCGAGGTTCTCCGACATCAGGATCGGATGGCGCGACAGGATCGCGTTGCCGTGATGCCCATGGTCGTACACCGCGTTGCGGCCATAGACCGAATGCGGATAGGCGTCGGTGGCAAGGTAGTTGAGCTGCGTGTGGTCGGGGTCGAACAGCTCCGCCGCGATCAGCCGATCGTTGCGGTCCTGCACTTCCTGCAGGAACACGATGTCCGCATCCATCGACTGCAGGCCCGTGCGGACGCTCTGGATGCGCGGTTTGCCCGAAAAGCCGGTCACGCCCTTGTGGATGTTGTAGGTGACCACGCGCAACTTCATCATGCCACTCCGGGTATGGGCTGGGGGCCCGCGGCGGGCACGCCGGCCACGCGCCACGCGAGCTGGCGCACGGCTTCGGCATTGCTGCGCGAAAAACATCGCTCGGCCGCGGCCTCCCAATGCAGCCATTCATGGCGCGTATGCTCGCGCGGCGCGAGCGTCACCGGCACCGGATACGGCACGCAAAGACCGAACCAGTGCTCGGTATTGCGGACGACGCCGGGCGCATAGCGGTGACGCCACTGGGGATAGATTTCGTAGTCGATCGTGTGATGCCAGTCTGTAAGCGTGTGCTCACTGGCAATAATGCCGGTTTCCTCGGCGACTTCGCGCGCGGCCGTGAGCGCCAGCGGCTCGTCCGTGGCATCGAGGCTGCCGGTTACCGACTGCCAGAAGCCGGGCCGGTCGGCACGCTCGATCAACAGCACTTGGAGGTCTGGCGTATAAATGACGACCAGCACCGATTCGGGAATCTTGTAGGGCATGGAGGCGGAATGCGGAACAGACCCAAGCATAACGCAGCCATCCGCGGTCGGTATCAGACAGCGCTGTGAGAAGTGGGCTCCGTTGTCCTACCCGCGACCGGCTCCTGCGCCACGGCGGGGTGCCGGGGCTCCCCACCCGACTGCGGCGCATTGTGGAGCCACGTGTCGAACACTTCGGGCGAATCCCCATGGCCCCACGACGCGCGCAGCTGCTGCATCAGCGGCGCGAGGCACTGCGTGTAGCGCTGGGCGGCCACGTGTGCGTGCGCGGCCAGCGCGTCCGCGCTTTCCCGCATCTGCGCCTCGATCACGGCGCGTTCCTCGCCGATCTCCTTCTCGCGAAGGCCGAGCGCGTTGTACTTCTGGATCAGGAAACGCTGGTAATCGCCAGCGTCCGCGCCCTGCACGCCCTGCGCGTTGACCTGCTCGAAACGCATGACGATGCTGCCCGTCTCGCGCTCCACGTGCGCGGCCTCGGCCACGAGCGCCTGTGCCGCGTCCTGCAGCCGCAGCGCCTCGCGGCGGTGGGTCTGCAGGCGCGAGGCTTCATCCTCGAAGATGCGCTGCGCGGTCAGGTACGCCTGCACCAGCGGCTGCGGTGCCACGACCAGCAGCGGATCCGCACCGCCCGCGCCGCGTCCGCTCATCAGCGCATCCTCGGGCAGCCGCAGGTTGCCCATGTCCTCGAGCCAGCGTCCGCGCGCCATCACGGTGGCGACGGTATCGAGCGCGAGCTTGCGCAGCGCGTCGGCGCGCTGCGTTGCAACAGGCGTCCCCTCCGGCGTACCGGTCTCGGCATCGGCCAGCGGCCGCGCCGACTGGGCCGCGTGCGCGATCTCCGGCACGCAGGCGGCCACCGTGGTCGCCACGGATTCCGACATGGCCTGCGCGGAGCGCCGCACCGCGCGGCGCAGCTCGAAGCGCGCCAGCAGCATCATCAGCAGGCCGGCCACGAGCCAGGTCAGGATCGTTTCCGCATGCGCCAGCAGGAACTGGCGGATCTGTTCGACATCAAGGTTCACGACTAAGTCCTCCCGCGTCGCGGCGGTCTTCGTCGTGGACCGGCATCGCGCGCTTCCTTCGGAAGACATTGTTCCCGGCCCCATCGTTCCGGAACGTAACAAATGGAAACGCATTGTTGTGGGGGCAACAAAAAAGCCGCGTCGAGACGCGGCTTTTTTGTGGTTTCGCGGAAGACGTCAGGCCGTCTTCGGCTCCTGCGTGCGCAGGCGGATATGGAGTTCGCGCAGTTGCTTCTCGTCGACGCTGCTCGGGGCCTGCGTCAGCAGATCCTGGGCACGCTGCGTCTTCGGGAAGGCGATCACGTCGCGGATGGAATCGGCGCCGGCCATCATCGTCACGATGCGGTCCAGGCCGAAGGCCAGGCCACCGTGCGGCGGTGCGCCATATTGCAGCGCATCGAGCAGGTAGCCGAACTTGGCACGCGCTTCTTCCTCGTTGATCTTGAGCGCGCGGAACACCTTGCTCTGCACGTCCTCGCGATAGATCCGCACCGAGCCGCCGCCCATTTCCCAGCCGTTCAGCACCATGTCGTAGGCCTTGGCGATGCACTTGCCCGGATCCGTTTCCAGATACTGCAGGTGCTCGTCCTTCGGGCTCGTGAACGGGTGGTGCATGGCCACCCAGCGCGCGTCTTCCTCGTCGTACTCGAACATCGGGAAGTCGATCACCCACAGCGGCTTCCACACGTCCTCGAACAGGCCCGTGCTCTTGCCGAATTCCGAATGGCCGATCTTCAGGCGCAGCGCGCCGATCGAGTCGTTGACGATCTTGGCCTTGTCCGCGCCGAAGAAGATGATGTCGCCATCCTTCGCTTCCGTGCGCTTGAGGATCTCGGCGATCGCGGCGTCGTGCAGGTTCTTGACGATCGGCGACTGCAGGCCGTCACGGCCCTTGGCCACTTCGTTCACCTTGATCCAGGCGAGGCCCTTGGCGCCGTAGATGCCCACGAACTGCGTGTACGCGTCGATCTCGCCGCGCGAAATCGCGCCGCCGCCCGGCACGCGCAGGCCGACCACGCGGCCGCTGTCGCTGTTGGCCGGACCCGAGAACACCTTGAAGTCCACGTCCTTCATCACGTCGGTCAGCTCGGTGAATTCGAGCTTCACGCGCAGGTCGGGCTTGTCCGAACCGAAGCGGGCCATCGCCTCGCGGAACTCCATGACCGGGAACGTCGCGTCGAGATCAACGTCGATCGCGTTCTTGAACACCGTGCGCATCATGTCCTCGAACAGGTCGCGAATCTCCTGCTCGGTGAGGAACGACGTTTCGCAGTCGATCTGCGTGAATTCGGGCTGGCGGTCGGCGCGCAGGTCCTCGTCGCGAAAGCACTTGGTGATCTGGTAGTAACGGTCGAAGCCGGAGACCATCAGCATCTGCTTGAAGATCTGCGGCGACTGCGGCAGCGCGAAGAAGTGGCCCGGGTTCACGCGGGACGGCACGAGGTAGTCGCGCGCGCCTTCGGGCGTGCTCTTGCCGAGCATCGGCGTCTCGATGTCGATGAAGCCCTGCGCGTCCAGATACTTGCGCACTTCCATCGCCACCTTGTAGCGCAGGCGCAGGTTGTACTGCATCTGCGGACGGCGCAGGTCCAGCACGCGGTGCGTGAGGCGCGTGGTTTCCGACAGGTTGTCGTCGTCGAGCTGGAACGGCGGCGTGACCGACGGGTTCAGCACGCTCAACTCGTGGCACAGCACTTCGATCTTGCCCGAGGTCAGGTTCGCGTTCTCGGTGCCGGCCGGGCGCGGACGCACCTTGCCGGTCACGCGGATGCAGAACTCGTTGCGGATTTCCTCGGCCACCTTGAACATCTCGGGGCGGTCCGGATCGCACACCACCTGCACCAGGCCCTCGCGGTCGCGAAGGTCGATGAAGATCACGCCGCCATGGTCGCGGCGGCGCTGCACCCAGCCAGTGAGGGCCACTTCCTGGCCCGTCAGTTGTTCGGTCACCAGACCGCAGTAGTGAGTACGCATGGAGGACATAGGAAAAATTCCGGGTTGCGCGCGGGCGCTGTGCGGCCCGCTCGAATTCAATGAGTATCGGTGGGATCGGCGGCAGTGACCGCTTCGGCGTCGCCGGCGGCCGCGCTCGTCACGGCAGCGGCTGCCACGGCGGCCGTGACCGCCACGGCTTCCTCGGCCACGGCGGCGCGTTCGTCCTGTTCGCTCTTGCGCGGCAGGTCGGTCGGGGCCACCACGCCCATCGAGACAATGTACTTGAGCGCGGCATCGACGGTCATGTCGAGCTCGATCGTATCGGCCTTGGGCATCATGAGGAAGAAGCCCGAGGTCGGATTCGGCGTGGTCGGCACGTAAACGCTCACGTACTCGCCCTGAAGGTGATTCTGCACGTCTCCGCCGGGCCGTCCGGTCAGAAACGCGATGGTCCAGGAGCCCTCGCGCGGATACTGCACGAGCAGCGCCTTGCGGAACGCGTTGCCCGACGAGGACAGCAGCGTGTCGGACACCTGCTTCACGCTGGTATAGATGGGGCCGACCACCGGAATGCGGCCCAGCAGCATTTCCCACCAGCGCACGAGGCGCTGGCCGATGAAGTTATGCGTGGCCACGCCCACGAGCAGGATGAACAGCAGCGTGAGGATCGCGCCCAGACCCGGAATGCGGCGGCCGAACAGGTTCTCCGGCTGCCACGACAGCGGCAGCAGGGCCATGCTCTGATCCATCGTGCCGATGATCAGGTTCAGCACCCAGAGCGTGATGCCGAGCGGCACCAGCACGAGCAGCCCGGTCAGAAACCAGGTCTTGAAGGCGGAGGTCTTCTTGGTGGCCACGATGGTCCCGGTCAGGTGGCGGTGCCGCCGGACGACGCCGCCGGTATCGCGCCACCGCTGTCGCCGCCCGAGGACGAGGACGACGGCGTGGAGGAGGCGGCGGACGACCCGGCGGAGGACGAGGCAGCGGACGTGTCCGATGCCGGCGCGCCCGACGAACCCGAAGCGGGCGCGCTGGCGCCGCCGCTACCGCCGCGGAAGTCGGTCACGTACCAGCCGGAGCCCTTGAGCTGGAACCCGGCCGCGGTCAGTTGTTTCTTGAAGCTGCCGGCCGTGCCGCAGGACGGGCAGTCCGTGAGCGGCGCATCGCTCATTTTTTGCAGCACATCGCGCCCGTGGCCGCAGGCTTCGCAACGGTAGGCATAGATCGGCATGGTCGTTCTTTCGCGAGAAAACTGAAAATCAGCGGAACAAAACCTCGGATTATAAACCGTGGCTGGGTATTGGCCGCGAGGAAAAGCCGGTAAACACGAGCGTTATCCCGCGATCGACAAAAAGTTATGCGGTGTGCACTTTCTCGACGCGCGGATGGTCGACGATCCACTGTGGCAACAGCGATCCGAACACCATCCCGCCGAGGGAGAACATCAGGCCCACGAGTTGCGGTGGCACCGCGGCATCGGCGAACGCGACTTCGCACACGATCCACGACACGAGCCCAAGCAGGATGGACGCCAGGCCGCCCTGGCGGGTGGCAGGCTTCCAGAACAGGCCGAAGGCCAGCGGCACGAACGAGGACACCAGCGTGACCTTGTAGGCGTTCTCGACCATATGGAAGATGGACAGGTGCGAGTTCAGCGCGAACAGCGTCACGAGCGTCGTGAACACCAGCACCACGGCCTGCATCACGCGCAGGAACTTGCGGTCGTCCAGATGGCGGAAGTACGGGCGAAGGATGTTCTCCGCGAACGTGACCGACGGCGCCAGCAGCGTGGCCGAGGCGCAGCTCTTGATCGCGGACAGCAGCGCGCCGAAGAACATGACCTGCGCGAACAGCGGCGCGTGGTTCAGGATCAGCTGCGGCAGGATCAGCTGCGAATCGGTGTCGATGTACTTCTGCACCATCGCGGGGTCGATCAGCGTGGCCGAGTAGGCCAGGAACATCGGGATGAACGCGAAGCAGAAGTACAGCACGCCGCCGAGCACCGACGCGTGGCCCGCGATCTTCTCGGTGCGGGACGAGGTCACGCGCTGGAACACGTCCTGCTGCGGAATCGACCCGAGCATCATGGTGAACAGCGCCGCGGCAAACCCGATGATCTGGAGCAGGTCCAGCGACGGCAGGAATTCGAACTTGCCGGCCGCGGCCGCGTGGGACACCACGGTCATCACGCCGCCGGCCTGGCTGCTGACTTCCATGCCGATATAGAGCATGCCCACCACGATGATGATCATCTGGAGGAAGTCCGTCACCGCCACCGCCCACATGCCGCCGAACAGCGTGTACACGAGCACGCTGGCCGCGCCGATCATCATGCCGGCTTCCTGCGACAGCGCGCCGTCGGACACCGTGAAGAAGACCAGGCCCAGGGCCTTGATCTGCGCCGCCACCCAGCCCAGGTACGACACCACGATGCACAGCGTGGTCAGCACCTCGGCCACGCGGCCGTACCGGTTGTGATAGTAGTCGCCGATCGTCAGCAGGTTCATCCGGTACAGCGGCCGGGCGAAGAACAGACCGACGAGGATCAGGCACAGCGAGGAGCCGAATGGGTCGGAGACGACGCCCGATAACCCTTCGCGCAGGAAGACGGCCGGAATGCCGAGCACCGTTTCGGAGCCGAACCACGTCGCGAAGACCGTCGCGGTGACGATATAGAACGGGAGGCTGCGGCCGGCGACCGCGAAGTCCTTGGTGTTGCGGACGCGCAGCGCCGCCCACAGGCCAATACCGACCGAAATGACCCAATAGATGATGACGAACCAGATCAGCATGCCGGTGCCGTAGCCGATTTGAAAACGCGGATTATAACGGCATGGCCCGCGGGATCAGCGCGGTTTTATCCGAGGTGCCCGCCCCAGGACAAAATCTGCATGATCACCACGCCGGCCATGAAGCCGCCCACGAGCATCAGCGCGGCGGCGAAGATGCGGTTGGTGCGGCGCTGCTCGGCCACGAGCATGGCCAGCAGCTTCTCCGTTTCGCCATTGTTGTGCAACGCGCGGCGTTCCAGGAACTGATGCGCGAGGCGCGGGAAGTCCGGCAGCATCTTGGCCCACTGCGGCGCTTCCACCTTGATGCGCTCCCAGGCGCCCTGCCAGCCCACCTGCTCGTGCATCCACCGTTCGAGGAACGGCTTGGCGGTTTTCCACAGGTCGAGGTCGGGGTCGAGCTGGCGGCCGAGGCCCTCGATATTGAGCAGCGTCTTCTGCAGCAGGACCAGCTGCGGCTGGATCTCCACGTTGAAGCGCCGCGAGGTCTGGAACAGCCGCATCAGCACGAGGCCCAGCGAGATCTGGTGCAGCGGCTTGTCGAAGTACGGCTCGCAGCACGCGCGCACCGCGCTTTCCAGTTCCTCCACGCGCGTCTCGGGCGGCACCCAGCCCGACTCCACGTGCAGCAGCGCCACGCGATGGTAGTCGCGGCGGAAGAACGCGATGAAATTCTGCGCGAGGTAGTTCTTGTCGAATTCGGACAGCGCGCCGACGATGCCGAAGTCCAGCGCGATATAGCGGCCGAACGTCTCGGGTGCCACCGACACGAGGATATTGCCGGGGTGCATGTCCGCGTGGAAAAAGCCGTCGCGGAACACCTGCGTGAAGAAGATCTCCACGCCCTCCTCGGCCAGCTTGTGCATATCGACGCCCGCGGCCCGGAGCGCTTCCGTGCGCGAGATCGGAATGCCGTGCATGCGCTCCATCACGAAGACGCAGCTCGTGCACCAGTCCCAGAACACCTCGGGCACCAGCAGCAGGTTCGTGTCCTGGAAATTGCGGCGCAGCTGGCTCGCGTTGGCGGCCTCGATCATCAGGTCGAGTTCGTCGTGCAGGTACTTGTCGAACTCGGCGACCACCTCGCGCGGCTTCAGGCGACGGCCGTCGGCCCAGACGCGCTCGAGCCACGTGGCCATGTCGCGCATCAGCGCCAGATCGCTGTCGATCACGGGCAGCATGCCCGGGCGCAGCACCTTCACGGCAACCTCGCGGCCATGACTCGGGCCGCCGCGCAGCGTGGCGAAGTGCACCTGCGCGATCGACGCGCTGGCCACCGGCTGCTGCTCGAAGTTCTGGAACAGCTGCTCGAGCGGCTTGCCCAGCGAACGCTCGATGATGCCGACCGCGATCGCCGAGTCGAACGGCGGCACCTGATCCTGCAGCATCGCGAGTTCGTCGGCGATATCGGGCGGCATGAGGTCGCGCCGCGTGGACAGGACCTGGCCGAATTTCACGAAGATCGGGCCCAGCGCGGTCAGCGCGAGTCGCAGACGGACGCCGCGCGGCTGTTCCAGTTTCCGGCCGATCGTGATGACACGGACGAGGAACTTGATCTTGCGGTCGTTGAAGCCGGACAGCACGAGTTCGTCGAGACCGTAATACAGCACGACGAAGAGGATCTTGCAGAGACGCAGAAGGCGGGTCATTCGGGGGAGTGGAATCCGGAAACCGGGCCGCGCATGGCGGCAGGAAACAGCGAGTGTAGCCGACGCACGTGTCGGCGCTTCAGCGGCCCGCGCGGTCGAGCCGCTCCAGCCGCTTCTCGAGCCGGGCCAGATCGTCGCGCAGCCGCGAGACGTCGCCGCCAAACTGCTCCAGCGCCGTGTGGCGCACCAGCGTCGGCCGTTCGTCCAGCAGGTATTCGGTCACGTTGTCCACGAGGGCGCGGCCCACGCGGGTCGCGCCCTCGTGCACCTGCCGGGCGCCATCGACCGCGCGCTGGGCCACGCTGTCCGCCAGCGGGCCGCCGATCGACCCGCCCAGCACGCCGCGCAGCGCGCGCGACAGGTCCTCGGCGGCATCCCAGCGCAGATGGCGGGCCAGCGTGGAGACCACGTTGGCGAATTCGGCATCGCCATCGATGCGCACATGGCGCATCGCGGCGGCCTGCCCGCCCTCGGCCACATCGGCGACGACCAGCGGCCACTGTTGCAGCGGCACGCGCAGCGTCACCGCGGGCGCGTCGGCCGGCGAATCGCTATCGGGCGCCCGCTCGATGCCGCCCTGCGCCGTGACCTTGAGCGACAGCGCGAACGCCGCGGCGTCGAAACGGATCGTGCGGCCCGCGAACGGCGCCAGCAGCCCGCAGGCCCACGGTTCCTGCTCGATCAGATGATTGAGGGCGGCGACGACCGGCGCGGCCAGGGGAGTAGGCAGAGCGTTCATGGCGTGCGTGAAGATGCGGAAAAAAGAAGGCCCACGCGAGCGTGGGCCTCCATTCTAAGCTACTTGCCCGCCGCATCACTTGCCGGCAGGCGGCGCGGGATCAGGCGTCCTGCTGAATGCCCGCCAGCAGCCAGCCACCGCCGTTGACCGGCTTGGCCAGGTTCCAGACCTCGGCGAACGGCTGGGCGGCTTCGCCCACGCGCTCGCGGATCATGCCCGAGAAGCGCACGCTGGCCACATGCTGCGTCGGCGTCGATTCGATGCCCAGCAGTTGGGCTTCCAGCGTGACCACGTCGGTCTTGTTGACCTCGGCGCCGCGCTCGGACAGGTCCATGCGGATCTCGGCGAACATTTCCGGCGTGGTGAATTCGCGGATATCGTCGAGGTTGCCCGCATCCCACGCGGCCTGCAGACGCACATAGTGCACCTTGGCATTGCGCAGGAAGTTCTCGGTGTCGAAGTCCGCCGGCACGCCCCAGGCCTGCTGGGGGGCCGAACCGGCCGCCACACCGGCGACGGCGCCGGCGGCCCCGGCGGCGGGCTGCTCGGCCTGACGGAACGTGGGCTCCGACTGGCGAACCTCGGGCTGTGCCACCTTGGGCTGGCCGAACGCCGGCTCGCGGTTACCGCCCGCGGCGCCATTGCCCATGCCCGCGAAGGCCGGCTCGCGGCGCTGCGCGCCACCGCCACGGAACTTGCGGATCAGCCAGATGGCCGCGAACGCGATCAGCGCGATGATGATCAGGTTACCGAGGAAGCCGGCCATCGCTTCGCCCAGACCGAAGTGCGAGAGCAGGTAGCCCAGGCCCAGACCGGCGGCCAGGCCGCCGAGCATGCCGCCCCAGTTGCGCTTGGGCGCGGCGGCTGCCGCGCCGCCCGCCGCGGCGCCTGCCGTGGCCGGTGCCGCCTGCTGCGCGGGCGCGCCCTGCTGCGCCGGCGGCGTCTGCGGCGCCTGCTGGCGCTGCTGCGTCACCTGCGACGATTGCTTGCCCACACTGCGCGATCCGCCAAGCCGCTTGGCTTCGGCGTCCAGCGCGACCCCTAGCGCCAGCGTCATGATCAGCGACGCGGCAAGGAACTTTCCGCGAAAAGTAGACATATGTTGTGATCCCCTGTCAGATCCGGTCATTGTTCATATAACTGAGGCCGTTGCCCCGTCTTTTCAATGACCATGCATGGCGAGTTAGTACTTTCGCCCGACGTGGAGCGCCACCACTCCGGCCGTCAGATTGAAGTATTCGACCTGTTCCAGGCCAGCTTGTTCCATTAAGCGTACAAGCGAAGCCTGGCCTGGATGCATTCTGATCGATTCGGCGAGGTAGCGATAGCTAGGGGCATCCCCTGCCACGCGCTCGCCGAGCCATGGGAGCACCTTGAACGAGTAGACATCGTAGGCCTTCTCGAGCGGTTTCCATACCTTGGAGAACTCGAGCACCATGACCTTGCCGCCCGGCTTGGTCACGCGCCGCATCTCGGCGATGGCGCGGTCCTTGTGGGTCATGTTGCGGAGGCCGAACGCCACCGTCACCACATCGAAGTAGTTGTCCGGGAACGGAATCTTTTCCGCATCGCACAACGCCACCGGCGTCACCACGCCCTTGTCCAGCAGGCGGTCGCGGCCCACGCGCAGCATCGACTCGTTGATGTCGGTGAGCCAGACCTGGCCGGTCGGGCCCGCCGCCTTGGCGAACGCGCGCGCGAGGTCGCCCGTGCCGCCGGCGATGTCCAGCACCTTCTGGCCGGGCCGCACGTTGGCCTGCGCGATCGTGAACATCTTCCAGAGCCGGTGCATGCCGCCCGACATCAGGTCGTTCATCACGTCGTACTTGCTGGCCACCGAATGGAAGACGCCCGCGACCTTGCCGGCCTTCTCCGTCTCCTCGACCTTCTCAAACCCGAAGTGGGTCTCGCTCATGTTCCAGAACTCCTGCTATTCAATGATGATGGCCACAGGCGTGGCCGCCCGGCGCGGCCATCGGCGCATCGCGGTCGAGGCCGGCGGCCTCGAGGCGCTTCAGGTAATCGTTCCACACGGTGTCCTGCTGGTCGCCGAGGCGGTGCAGCAGCTCCCACGAGTAGATGCCGGTCTCGTGGCCGTCGTCGAAGCGGATCAGGATCGCGTAGTTGCCCACGGGCTCCACGGCGGAGATACCGACATCGCGCTTGCCGGTCTGCAGCGTTTCCTGCCCCGGACCGTGGCCCTGCACCTCGGCCGAGGGCGAGCAGACGCGCAGCAGTTCGAACGGCAGCCGGTAGGTGCGGCCGTTGTCGAAGCCGATTTCGAGGACGCGCGACTGCGTGTGGACCGTCAGCGCGGTGGGGTGCGGGGTATCTTTCTCTAGGCCAGCCATAGATGGGGTCATGCCTCCTGTACGACCTGATAGCTTACTCCACCCCCAATGGCTTGCCCATCCCGGGGGCCCGCACCGCTCTCGTCGCGCCCCGCGCGGTAGTCGGCCGCGCCATCGACCGGCACATAGCGCAGGCGCCGGTCGTGGAATGCCGCCACCGTGCTGCGGTGCGCGATGCTGACGATGGCCGCGTTAGGCAGCGTATCCACCATCAGGCGGTACATCGCACTTTCGGTCTCCTCGTCGAGCGCGCTCGTGGCCTCGTCCAGGAACAGGTAATCGGGTTTCTGCAGCAGCGCGCGCGCGAAGGCGAGGCGCTGCTGTTCGCCCGGCGACAGCCGCAGCGACCAGTTGTCGAACGTGTCCAGGTGGTCGGCCAGCATGGCCAGCCGCGCGTCGCGCAGCACGCGGCGCAGCGTCTCGCGGTCGTGGACGGTGCCCGCATCGGGGTACGAGAGCGCGTCCGCGAGCGTGCCGATGGGCAGATAGCTGCGCTGCGGCAGGAACAGCATGCGCGCGCCGGGACGCGTCACGCGGCCGCTGCCGTAGGGCCAGATGCCCGCGAGCGCGCGGAACAGCACGCTCTTGCCGCAGCCGGACGGCCCGCTCACGAGCCAGCGCTCGCCGCGGCCGATGGTCAGCGAGAACGGCGCCACGAGCGGGCGCTCGGGTGGATGCGACACCGGACCGATGCCTTCCTCGTCGACGCTGACGCCGCCGCGCACGGGCAGCGCGAGCGCAAGCTGGTCCACCGTCATGGCATCGCCCTGCCCGTCCACGACCTCGATGTCCTGGCGGCCGTGCGGGCCGGCTTCCTCGCGCTCGGCCAGCCGGATCGCGTCCTGGAAATCGATCAGACGGTTGGCGGCGGCCTTCCAGCCGACCAGCGTCGCGTAACTATCGACGAACCACGACAGCGCGCCCTGCACCTGGCCGAACGCGGAACCGATCTGCATCAGGCCGCCGAGCGTGAGCTTGTTGGCGAAGTACCGCGGCGCCGCGACGAGGATCGGGAAGATGATCGCGAACTGCGCATAGCCCGACGTCACGAACGTCAGGCGCCGCGTATAGCGCATCAGTTGATTCCAGTTCGCGCGAATGCGCTCGAAGCGCGCGCGCAGCCCGGCCTGCTCGGTCGGCTCGCCCTTGTACAGCGCCACGGGCTCGCTGTTCTCGCGCAGGCGCACGAGCATGAAACGGAAGTTTGCTTCGTACTGTTCCTGCTGGAACGACAGGCCGATCAGCGGGCGGCCGACGAAGTGCGCGATCACCGAGCCGATCACCGCGTATCCGACCGCGAACCAGACCATGTAGCCGGGAATCTCGACCGGCGTGCCGCCGAGCGCGAGCGTGATCGGACCCGAGACGGCCCACAGGATGCCGACGAACGAGATCAGCGTGACCACGGAGTTCAGCAGGCCCATCGACAGCGTCAGCGCGCCGTCGGTGAACTGGCGCAGGTCGTCGGCGATACGCTGGTCGGGGTTGTCGGTCGAATGCGTCTGCTCGATGCGGTAGTACGCCTGATGCCCGAGCCATCGCTCCATGAACGTGCCCGTCATCCATGTCCGCCACCGCATCTGCAGCATCATCTGGTAGTACTGCCGCGAGATCGCCAGCACGATGAAGCAGCCGGCGATCCACGAGAATCGCACCAGCAGCGTCTTGAACGAGACGAAGTCACGCTGCTCCAGCGCGTTGTAGAACACGCGGTTCCACTCGTTGAGCAGCACGTTGATATAGACGATGGCCAGGTTCAGCGCGACGACCAGTGCCAGCAGGCCCAGGCCCGCCTTGCGGTCCTCGGACTTCCAGTACGGCTTGATGAGTTCCCAGGTGGCCGCGAGCCGCAGCCGGCTCTGGTTCCTGAGGGCCTGGACGGGAACGGCCGGACCCGGCACGGTGGCCGAGGAGGGCGTGACCTGTGGCGTGACGTTCGACATGAGCGGGCAAGCCTCGTTGTTGTTCGTGGAGTCGTGCGATCCGGGAGTGTGACAGCTCGCGGCCAGCAAGGTCACCTTAACCGCGATTACTTAAAATGCGCTTAATGCCGCCGCGCCCGGGGTCGCCCCCGAAAGCGGTCAGTCTTCGGCGTCGGGAATCGACAGCGCGATGCGCAGCGCGGGCAGCCGGCTGGCGAGCTCGGCCACGCGCGCGGCATCGGCCGCGCGTTGTGGCGCGGCCCAGATGGCTTCCGGGAAGTGCGTGTCCCAGCGATAGCGCGGAATGATGTGCCAGTGCAGATGCGGCACCATGTTGCCGAACGCGGCAAGGTTGACCTTGTCCGGCGTCATCACCTCGCGCACCACGCGCTCCACGCGCGCGACCAGGCGCATCAGCCATGCCTGGTCGGCGTCGTCCAGATCGGACAGCTCGGCCACGTGGTCGTTCCACACGATGCGGCAGAACCCCGGGAAGCGGTCATGCTCGACGAGGATCAGCCGGGCGCGGTCCCCCATCCAGACCAGCTCGCCGCCATCGGCTTCGCACAGGGGGCAGTTCGGCACACGGGTCTGGGCGGGGGCGTGGGAATGGGTCATGGAAGCCGGACCAGCCTTGCGTTATACGAGCACGCGCTCGATACCGCCCGCGTTGGCGCGTTGCACATACTCGGGCAGCCAGTTCTCGCCCAGCACGTACTTGGCCATCTCCACCACGATATAGTCGGCGGTGACCGAGGCGTCCTCGTTGTAGCGCGACAGCCCCTGCAGGCACGACGGGCAGCTCGTGAGGATCTTGACGTCGCCGCCGAAACCCTCGGTGCGCAGCTTGTCCGCGCCCTTGCGCATCTCTTCTTCCTTGCGGAAGCGGATCTGCGTGGACACGTCGGGACGCGTGACCGCGAGCGTGCCGGACTCGCCGCAGCAGCGGTCGTTCTTCTCGATCTTGCCGCCGCCGTCGTTGCCGCCCATCAGCTCGTTGACGAGCTTGGTCGGGTCCATCGTCTTGATCGGCGTATGGCACGGGTCGTGGTACATGTAGCGCGTACCGGTGACGCCCTCGAGCTTCACGCCCTTCTCGAGCAGATACTCGTGGATGTCGATGATGCGGCAGCCCGGGAAGATCTTGTCGAATTCATACCCCGCCAGCTGGTCGTAGCAGGTGCCGCAGCTCACCACGACGGTCTTGATGTCGAGGTAGTTGAGCGTATTGGCCACGCGGTGGAACAGCACGCGGTTGTCGCTGACCATCTTCTCGGCCTTGTCGAACTGGCCGGCGCCGCGCTGCGGATAGCCGCAGCACAGATAGCCCGGCGGCAGCACGGTCTGCACACCGACGTGCCACAGCATGGCCTGCGTGGCCAGCCCCACCTGCGAGAACAGCCGCTCCGAGCCGCAGCCCGGGAAGTAGAACACCGCTTCCGTGTCCGACGACGTGGTCTTCGGATTGCGGATGATCGGCACGATCTCGTTGTCTTCGATGTCGAGCAGCGCGCGCGCGGTCTTCTTGGGCAGGTTGCCCGGCATCTTCTTGTTGATGAAGTGGATCACCTGTTCCTGCACGGGCGGCTTGCCGACCGTCGCGGGCGGATGCTGGGTCTGCTTGCGCGCGAACTTCTTGAGCACCTCGTTGCCGAGCCGCTGCGCCTTGTAGCCGAGCCCGATCATCGCCGAGCGCGTCAGGTTGATGGTCTGCGGGTTGGTCGCGTTCAGGAAGAACATCGACGCCGCGGTGCCGGGGTTGAACTTCTTCTGGCCCATCTTGCGCAGCAGGTTGCGCATGTTCATCGACACGTCGCCGAAGTCGATCTTGACCGGGCACGGCGTCACGCACTTGTGGCAAACCGTGCAATGGTCGGCGACGTCCGAGAACTCGTCCCAGTGCTTGATCGACACGCCGCGGCGCGTCTGTTCCTCGTACAGGAACGCTTCGATCAGCAGCGACGTGGCCAGAATCTTGTTGCGCGGGCTGTACAGCAGGTTCGCGCGCGGCACGTGCGTGGCGCACACGGGCTTGCACTTGCCGCAGCGCAGGCAGTCCTTCACGCTCTCCGCAATCGCGCCGATGTCGCTCTGCTGCATGATGATGGACTCGTGTCCCATCAGGCCGAACGACGGCGTGTACGCGTTGCGCAGGTCCGCGCCCGGCAGCAGCTTGCCCTTGTTGAAGCGGCCCTGCGGGTCGACGCGCTGCTTGTACGCGCGGAAGTCGCCGATCTCGTCCTCGGTCAGGAATTCGAGCTTTGTGATGCCGATGCCGTGCTCGCCCGAGATCACGCCGTCCAGCGAACGCGCGAGCGCCATGATGCGGGCCACCGCGCGGTGCGCGTCCTGCAGCATGTCGTAGTCGTCCGAGTTGACGGGCAGGTTCGTGTGCACGTTGCCATCGCCGGCGTGCATGTGCAGCGCCACGAAGACGCGGCCGCGCAGCACCTGCTTATGGATCTTCTGCGCCTCGTCGAGGATCGGCTTGAATTCGCCGCCGTTGAAGATCTTGCGCAGTTCGGCGCGGATCTCGCCCTTCCACGACACGCGGATAGTACGGTCCTGCAGCAGATGGAACACGGTGGCGTCCGGCTGCTGCGCCAGGCGCTGCTCGAACGCCGGCCCGAGCAGGCCGAGGCCGTGACCGATCAGCGAGGCGCGTGCCTCGCCGAGCGGCGTGTCCATATGGTCCTGCAGATACAGCCAGCGCGCGCGGATCTCGCGCAGCAGCGTCAGCGCATGCTGCACGCGGTCCTCGAGCAGCTCCGCGCTCGGAATCTCGTTGGCGTCGTCGCTGCGGCCCAGCGGCAGGTTGCCGCGCGCGAAGAACTGCTCGAGCTCGTCGGTGAGCTTGAGCTTGTTCTTGATCGACAGTTCGATATTGATGCGTTCGATGCCGTCCGTGTATTCGCCCATGCGCGGCAGCGGAATCACGACGTCCTCGTTGATCTTGAACGCGTTGGTATGGCGCGCGATGGCGGCCGTGCGCGAACGGTCGAGCCAGAATTTCTTGCGGGCCTCGGGACTGACCGCGACGAAGCCTTCGCCGCTCTTGCCGTTGGCCATGCGGATGACTTCCGACGTCGCGCGCGCCACGGAGTCTTCGTCGTCGCCGACGATATCGCCGATGAGGACCATCTTCGGGAACGCATTGCGCTTGCTCTTGGTGGCATAACCCACCGCGCGCAGATAGCGCTCGTCCAGATGCTCCAGGCCCGCGAGCACCGCACCGCCCTCGCGCTTCGATTCGGCGTCGAGGAAATCCTTGATCTCGACGATGCTCGGAATGGCGTCGCGCGGCTGGCCGAAGAACTCCAGGCAAACCGTGCGGATATGCCTGGGCATGCGATGCAGGATCCAGCGCGCGCTCGTGATGATGCCGTCGCAGCCTTCCTTCTGCACGCCGGGCAGGCCGGCCAGGAACTTGTCGGTCACGTCCTTGCCGAGGCCTTCCTTGCGGAACTTGCGGCCTTCGATCGCGAGCGTCTCGGTGCGCAGCACCTTTTCGCCCGGCGCGCGATTGCCGTCCGACCATTGCAGCTGGAACGTGGCCACCGGCACGTCGTGGATCTTGCCGAGGTTGTGGTCCATGCGCGTGATCTCGAGCCAGTTGCCCTCGGGATCCACCATGCGCCACCACGCGAGATTGTCGAGCGCCGTGCCCCACAGCACGGCCTTCTTGCCGCCCGCGTTCATCGCGACGTTGCCGCCGATGCACGACGCATCGATCGACGTCGGGTCCACCGCGAACACGAGGCCGGCCTTGTCGGCGGCATCGGCCACGCGGCGCGTGACCACGCCCGCGCCCGAGAAGATCGTCGCCACCTTGTGCGCCACGCCCGGCAGATCGGTCTGCTCGACCGGTCCCAGCTGCTCGAGCTTTTCCGTGTTGATGACCGCCGAGAACGGCGTCAGCGGGACCGCGCCGCCCGTGTAACCGGTGCCGCCCCCGCGCGGGATGATGGTCAGGCCGAGTTCGAAGCAGCCCTTGACCAGGCCGGCGATCTCTTCCTCGCTGTCGGGCGTGAGCACGACGAACGGATACTCCACGCGCCAGTCGGTGGCGTCGGTCACGTGCGAGACGCGCGACAGGCCATCGAACTTGATGTTGTCCTTCTCCGTGACGCGGCCCAGCACGCGCTGCGCGCGCTTGCGCAGCTCGTAGGCATCGGCGAATTCCTGCTGGAACGACTCGATGGCCTGGCGCGCGAACGAGACCAACTGCTCCACGCGGTGCGACCGGTCCTCGGCGGCCGGCTCGGCGTGCTCGGCACGGTCCGCGGCGCGGCGCTTCTCGATCTCGCCCAGGCGATGATGCAGCGCGCCCACCAGCATCTGGCGGCGCTTCGGGTTCTCGAGCAGGTCGTCCTGCAGATACGGGTTGCGGCGCACGACCCAGATATCGCCCAGCACCTCGTACAGCATCCGGGCCGACCGGCCCGTGCGGCGCTCGCTCCGGAGCTCGTCAAGAATGCGCCAGGCTTCCTCGCCGAGCAGGCGAATGACGATCTCGCGGTCGGAAAAAGACGTGTAGTTGTAGGGAATCTCTCGCAGGCGCGGAGCGGCGTCCTGCGCGGCGAGCTTGGCATCTAGCACGAGTGGGGCGTTCATGGCGGGACCGCTTCCTGCGGGCGCACGGGGACAGTGCGCATTTATTCATTGAAGCGCGATTGTACTGCAAGCCCCCTCCCTCCGCCCCTTGTTGGGGCGGTTGCTGCTCCTTATCCCGCACTGCAGCAAGGGGCATTCGGGTGGGTCAGAACCAGCCCTTGAGGGTCGCGCCGATGCTGTGCCAGAAGCTGTCCGGTATCCAGAGCAGGCTGGCCGTCATGGCCAGGTAGCGCAGAAACTTGCCAATGGCCATGTAGGCGAGGCTCGGCCAGAACGACAGCCGCAGCCATCCCGCCAATGTGCACAATGGATCACCAACGATCGGCAGCCACGACAGCAGCAGCGTGGGCGGGCCGAGCCGGCGCATCCAGCGGAAGTATTTCGCATCGAGGGCCGGCTTGCGCGGCTTGCGGGGATGCCGCCGGTGCTGGGCGTGCTCGACCTCGTGCTCGCGATGCTGGCGGCGCAGGTGGTAGCGCACGAGCGCGAGCTTGGCCCAGTAGCCGAGCCACCAGTCGATGGCGCCCCCGACCGTGTTGCCGGCCGTCGCGACGAGGATCGCGGGCCAGAACATATCGGGGTTCAGCTTGATATAGCCGAACACCGCCGGCTCGGAGCCCAGCGGCAGCAGCGTGGCCGAGACCAGGCTGACCACGAAGATTGCCGGCAGCCCCACCTTCGGGAGGGCGACCATGCCGAGCAGCGAATCGAGGAACGCTTCCATGGATGCAATGCCGGTCTCCATGAGCGGGTTACCCACATGGCGATACCGTGCTTTTTGTGATTAACTGTTAGAGCCAGTTGCGGTCAAACGTTCACCGCTCATCACCCGGCAAGCACCAATATCACGAAATAGCCGTAGCAACCAAGCGGCAGCACAGCGTCGTGGCCAGTCCCGCGCAGTCAGTGTGTTCGGGATGCCGGTATTGGCCATGCGCGTCACCCACATGGAGACAAGCATGGCGATTCCGATCCGCCTGACGGTCAATGGCAAGCCCATCGACGCGCAGGTCGAACCTCACACCCTCCTCGTCCAGTTCCTCCGCGACACCCTGCGCCTGACCGGTACCCATGTGGGTTGCGACACGGCCCAGTGCGGCGCGTGCACGGTCCATCTGGACGGCCGCGCGGTCAAGTCCTGCAATCTGCTGGCCGTGCAGGCGGACGGCATGCAGGTGACGACCATCGAGGGCTTGTCGGACCATGGCGAACTGCATCCGATGCAGGAAGCGTTCCGCGAATGCCACGGCCTGCAATGCGGCTTCTGCACGCCAGGCATGGTCATGGCGGCCACCGCGCTGCTGCGCGAGCAGCCCAACGCCGATGCGGAAGCCATTCGCGAGCAGCTCGACGGGAATCTGTGCCGCTGCACGGGTTATTACAACATCGTGCGCGCGGTGCAGCAGGGACAGGCGATGATGCAGGCGCCGGTCGCGGCGGAATGAGAGGAGCGACGCCATGAACGCACCCGAAAGACATCCGCTGATCGGCACGCCGGTCCGCCGGAAGGAAGACTATCGCTTCCTCACCGGCAACGGCCAGTACACCGACGACATCGTGCTCGCGCACCAGAGCTACGCGTGCTTCGTGCGGTCGCCGCACGCGCATGCGCGCATCCGGTCGATCGACACCGCCGAAGCGCTGGCCGCCCCTGGCGTCATCGCCGTGCTGACGGGTGAGGACATGGCGGCCGACAAGGTCGGCGGCCTGCCCTGCGGCTGGCTGATCCACAGCATCGACGGCACGCCGATGAAGGAGCCGCCGCACCCGGCGCTCGCGCACGGCAAGGCGCGCCATGTGGGCGATCAGGTGGCGGTGGTCATCGCCGAGACGCTCCAGCAGGCGCGCGACGCGGCCGAGAAGGTCGACGTCGATTACGAGACGCTGCCCGCGGTGGTCGCGCCGGCCGCCGCCGCGCAATCCGCCACGCTGGTCCACGACGATGTGCCCGCCAACACCTGCTACACGTGGGGCCATGGCGACAAGGCGGCCACCGATGCCGCGTTCGCGAAGGCCGCGCACGTGACCACGCTGGAGATCGTCAACAACCGGCTGATTCCGAACGCGATCGAGCCGCGCGCGGTCAATGCGAGCTACGAGCGCCGCGACGACAGCTATACCGTGTACGTGGCCAACCAGAACCCGCACGTCGAGCGGCTGCTGATGGGCGCGTTCGTGCTGGGGCTGCCCGAGTCGCGGCTGCGCATCATCGCGCCCGACGTCGGCGGCGGTTTCGGGTCGAAGATCTTCCTGTATCCGGAAGACGTGGCGCTGACATGGGCGTCGAAGAAGATCGGCCGCCCCGTCAAATGGACGGCCGACCGGTCCGAGTCGTTCCTGACCGACGCGCACGGCCGCGACCACGTGACCCGCGCCGAGCTCGCGATGGACGCCGATGGCCGCTTCCTGGCCATGCGCGTGCACACCGTGGCGAACATGGGCGCGTATCTGTCCACGTTCGCGAGCAGCGTGCCGACGATCCTGTACGCGACGCTGCTGGCCGGGCAATACGCGACACCGGCGATCTACGCCGAGGTGCACGCGGTGTTCACCAACACCGCGCCCGTCGATGCATACCGCGGCGCCGGACGTCCCGAGGCGACCTATGTGGTCGAGCGCCTCGTGGAAACGGCCGCGCGCGAACTCGGCATGGACCCGGCCGAACTGCGGCGCAAGAACTTTATCCGCGACTTCCCGTATGCGACCCCCGTCGGGCTGACCTACGACACGGGCGACTACGAGCCCTGCCTCGCGCGCGCGCAGGCGCTGGCCGACGTGGCCGGCTTTCCCGCGCGGCGCGAAGCCTCGAAGCAGCGCGGCAAGCTGCGCGGACTCGGGTACTCGTGCTACATCGAGGCGTGCGGGCTGGCGCCGTCGAACATCGCGGGGGCGCTCGGCGCGCGCGCGGGCCTGTTCGAAGTGGGCGAGATCCGCGTGCATCCCACGGGCACCGTGACCGTGTTCACGGGATCGCACAGCCACGGTCAGGGACATGAGACCACGTTCGCGCAGATCGTCGCGGACCGGCTCGGCATCGCGCTCGAGTCCGTGGAGATCGTGCACGGCGATACCGGACGCGTGCCGTTCGGCATGGGCACCTATGGCTCGCGCTCGCTCGCGGTCGGCGGTTCCGCGATCATGAAGGCGCTCGACAAGGTGGAGGCCAAGGCCAAGAAGATTGCCGCGCATCTGCTGGAAGCGTCGGACGCCGATATCGAGTTCAGCGACGGCGTGTTCCGCGTGGCCGGCACCGATCGCACGAAGACGTTCGGCGAAGTCGCGCTGACCGCGTACGTGCCGCACAACTATCCGCTCGACAAGCTCGAGCCGGGGCTCAACGAGAACGCGTTCTACGATCCGACCAACTTCACCTATCCGTCGGGCGCGTATATCTGCGAGGTGGAAGTCGATCCCGACACCGGCGAATCGCAGGTGATGCGCTTTACCGCGGTGGACGACTTCGGCAACGTGATCAACCCGATGATCGTCGAGGGCCAGGTCCACGGCGGCATCGGGCAGGGCCTGGGCCAGGCGATGCTCGAGCAGTGCGTGTACGACGAGGACAGCGGCCAGTTGCTCACGGGTTCGTACATGGACTACGCGATGCCGCGCGCGGGCGATCTGCCCGAGTTCACCGTGGAGACCGCCAAGGGCACGCCGTGCACGCACAACCCGCTCGGCGTGAAGGGGTGCGGCGAGGCCGGCGCGATCGGTTCGCCGCCCGCGTTCATCAATGCGCTCGTCGATGCGCTCGCGCCGCTCGGCGTGCGCGACGTGCAGATGCCCGCGACCCCGCACCGCGTCTGGCAAGCGATGCAGCAGGCGATGCAGCAGGCCAACCATAGCGGCACCCCCACCGTCTGAGCCAGAGGAGCACGACATGTACGCATTCCAGTACGAACGCGCGGCCGACGCCAAGGCCGCTGTGGGCATGGTCAAGGCAGACGCCGATGCGCGCTTTCTCGGCGGCGGGCAGAGCCTGCTCGCCTCGATGAAGCTGCGCCTCGCGGCCCCTTCCACGCTGATCGACGTCACGCGCATTCCGGGGCTCGCCAGTATCCGCATGGAGGGCGACGAACTTGTCATCGGTGCCGCCGCACGCCATGCCGACGTGGCCACGAACCCCGAGGTCATGCGGCGCATTCCCTCGCTCGCGCGCCTGGCCGGCGAGATCGGGGACCGGCAGGTCCGCGCGATGGGCACGCTCGGCGGCTCGCTGGCCAATGACGATCCGGCCGCGGACTATCCGGCCGCGGTGCTCGCGCTCAATGCGATCATCGTGACGGACCGGCGCAATATCGCCGCGGACAATTTCTTCAAGGGCCTGTTCGAGACGGCGCTCGCGCCCGACGAACTGATCACCGCGGTGCGCTTTCCACAGCCCGATCAGGCCGCCTATGTGAAATTCCGCAATCCGGCGTCGCGGTTCGCGCTCGTCGGCGTGATGGTCTCGCGGTGCGGCAGGACCGTGCGCGTGGCGGTGACCGGCGCGGCCGACTCGGTGTTCCGCGCGCCCGCGCTCGAGCAGGCGCTGAGCACGTCGTTCACGCCCGCCGCGGCGCGCGCCGTGCGCATGGACCCGTCCGGGCTCGGCTCGGACCTGCATGCCTCGGCCGAGTATCGCGCGCATCTGATTCCGGTGCTGGCGAGCCGGGCCGTGGAGCAGGCGTTGAAAGGCTGAGTGCCGACCGCTCATGCTGCCCGCTTCCATCGACGACACGGTCGCGCTGCTCGCGCGACAGCGGTACTTTGCCGACCGCGAGACCGCCACGGTGGTCTACCTCGCGCTGCGCATGCAGCGGCCGCTGTTCCTCGAAGGGGAACCCGGCGTCGGCAAGACCGCGCTCGCGCAGGCGATGGCGGACGCGCTCGGCACGCGGCTGCTGCGCCTGCAGTGCTATGAAGGGCTCGACGTGGCGAGCGCGCTCTACGAGTGGGACTATCCGCGCCAGATCATGGCGCTGCGGCTTGCGGAAGCGCGTGGCGAGCGGCCCGCGCAGCAATCGCTCTATCACGACGATTTCCTGCTCAAGCGTCCGCTTCTCGAATCGCTGCTGCCCGATGCGGCCGCACCGGGCGTGCCGCGCGTGCTGCTCATCGACGAGATCGACCGCGCCGACGAACCGTTCGAGGCCTTTCTGCTCGAAGTGCTGGCCGACTATCAGGTGTCGATTCCCGAGATCGGCACCGTGCGCGCCGAGCGGCCGCCGCTCATCATCGCCACGTCCAACCGCACGCGCGAGGTCCACGATGCGCTCAAGCGGCGCTGCCTGTACCAGTGGATGGGCTATCCGGACCGGCAGCGCGAGCTGGAAATCGTGGCCGCGCGCGCGCCCGAGGCGGCTGCCGCGCTGCAGCGGCAGGCCATCGATTTCGTGCATCGGCTGCGCGGCATCGACCTGTTCAAGGCGCCGGGCATCGCCGAGGCCATCGACTGGTGCCGCGCGCTTGCGGCACTCGGCGTGACCGAGCTCGATCCGCAGTCCGTGCGCGACACGCTCGGCGTGCTGCTCAAGTATCAGGACGATCTCGCGCGGGCCGATGGTCCGACCGTCGCCGAGCTGTTGTCGCAGCCGTCGCCATGAGCACCAGCGATGGGATCGACGATGGACTGACGCCGCCCGCGCACGCGGACGGCATCGCGCTGCCCATGCTCGCCCGCAACGTCACGCACTTCATGCGCCTGCTGCGCGACGCGGGGTTCGGGCTCTCGCCCGCGCACGCGGTGGACGCGCTCGAGGCGCTGCGCCATATCGATATCGGCCAGCGCGACGAAGTCCGCGCGGCGCTCGCGGCGTTGACGCTGTCCGGCCCCGACCAGCGTCCGCTGTTCGATGCGGCGTTCGACCTGTTCTGGCGCGACCCCGACTGGGAGGGCAAGCTGCGCGCGCTGCTGCTGCCCCGCATCGACGCGGGGGCAC
Source organism: Cupriavidus sp. OTU4054 (assembly GCF_038440175.1). Classification (NCBI taxonomy): domain Bacteria; kingdom Pseudomonadati; phylum Pseudomonadota; class Betaproteobacteria; order Burkholderiales; family Burkholderiaceae; genus Cupriavidus; species Cupriavidus sp. OTU4054. Next base: position 48,358 of record NZ_JASATF010000023.1, on the reverse strand, counting down.
CGCCGCCGCCGCGCAGCAACCGGCTCGCGGATGCGCTCGCGGCACGGACACCGCCCGCGCCCGCCGCGCCGCCATCGGTTTCGGAGGAGCGCATTGCGGTCGCCCTCACCTTCTCCGCGCACGAACGGCTGGGCGAGCGCGACTTCGACACGCTCGATGCCGAAGAATGGCGGGCCCTCCAGCATCTGATCCGTACGCGGCGCGCGCATCTGGGCCTGCACCGCACCCGGCGGTTGCGCGCCGCTGCGCACGGCACGCATGCGGACCTGCACGCCAGCGCCCGGCTGGCCGTACGGCAGCACGGCGAGTGGCTGCGCTGGAAGTACCGCCAGCATGCCGAGCGCAAGGTGCCCATCGTGCTGCTGCTCGATATCTCGGGCTCGATGAGCCAGTATTCGCGCGCGGTGCTCTATTTCTGCCACGCGCTCATGCAGTCGCGCGAGCGCATGCATGTATTCCTGTTCGGCACGCGCCTCACCAACGTGACCCGCGCGCTACGCGAGCGCGACCCCGACGAAGCGGTGAACCTCATCGCGGGGCAGGTGCGCGACTGGGCCGGCGGCACGCGCATCGGCGGCGCGCTGGCCGAATTCAACCGGCATTGGGCGCGCCGCACGCTGTCGGGCCGCGCGACCGTGCTGCTCGTGACGGACGGTATCGACCTCGAGGACATCGACCTGCTCGATGCCGAAATGGGACGGCTTGCGCGCTTTGCGCACCGCATCGTCTGGCTCAATCCGCTGCTGCGCTACGCGGGGTTCACGCCACAGGCGCGCGGCATGCAGGCCATCCTGCCGCATGTGGACACGTTGCGCGCCGCGCACAATCTCGACAGCCTGCTGCAACTCGAATCGTTGCTCGTCACCACAAGGGACCACCATGGAAATGAACCAGACCCAGCGCCTGCCCGTGCCGCGCGACATCGCCTGGGCGGCGCTGAACGATCCTGAGCTGCTCCGGCAATGTATTCCCGGATGTGAGAGCATCGAGCCCGATGGCGAGAATGCCTGGCAGCTGGCGATGACCGCCGCGGTGGGGCCTGTGAAAGCACGTTTCAAAGGCCGTATGGCGCTACAGGATATTCAGGCGCCGGAAAGCTATACCATCGCGTTCGACGGCCAGGGCGGCGCGGCCGGCTTCGGCAAGGGCGTGGCGCGGGTTTCGCTCGCACCGGATGGCGACGCGACACTGCTCACCTATGCGGTCCAGGCGCAGGTCGGCGGCAAGATCGCCCAGATCGGCTCGCGGCTCGTCGATGCAGCCGCGCGCAAGATGGCCGATACTTTCTTCGTCCGCTTTACCGAGGTGGTGACCGGGCCGGGCGAAGCGGAGCAGGACAACGACGCAGTGCAACAGGAAGAAGGAAAGCAGAAACGATCATGGACAGCGTGGATCTCGAAGCCCTGAAGAGCAGCGTGCGATGGCAGGCGGAAGGCCATCGCGTGCTGCTCGTGACGGTGGTGCGGACGTGGGGCTCGTCGCCGCGGCCCGAAGGCGCGATGCTCGCGGTGCGCGATGACGGCCTCGTGGTGGGCTCGGTCTCGGGCGGCTGCATCGAGGACGACATCATCGATCGCGTGCGGCGCGAAGGTATTCGCAGCGACAGGCCCGAGTCCGTCAAGTACGGCATCAGCGCCGAGGAAGCGCATCGCTTCGGGCTGCCGTGCGGCGGCACGATCGAGCTCGTGACCGAACCGCTGTCGGCCGCGAGCGGCATCGAGGAGTTGCTGGCGGCGGTGGAATCCGGGCGGCTCGTCTCGCGCCATCTGGATATGGCAACGGGCCGCGCGACGCTCGGGCATGCCGAGGTGACCGACGGCCTGGCCTTCGACGGCGACAGGCTGCTGACGATCCATGGGCCGCGTTACCGCATGCTCGTGATCGGTGCCGGACAGCTCTCGAAGTATCTGTGCCAGATCGCGGTGGGGCTGGGCTTTCAGGTCACGGTGTGCGATCCGCGCGAGGAGTACACGGAGACGTGGGACATTCCCGGCGTGTCGATGGTCCGCACGATGCCCGACGACACGGTGCTGGCCATGCGCCTCGACGAACGCTGCGCGGTCATCGCGCTGACGCACGACCCGAAGCTCGACGACCTCGCGCTGATGGAAGCGCTGCACACCCCCGCGTTCTATGTGGGCGCGCTGGGCTCGCGCCGCAACAATCAGGCGCGGCGCGAGCGGCTCAAGGAGTTCGACGTCACCGAGGCCGAGCTGGCGCGGCTGCATGGGCCCGTTGGCATCTATATCGGCAGCCGCACGCCGCCCGAGATCGCGATCTCCATCCTGGCCGAGGTGATCGCCGCGAAGAATCACGTGTCGCTGCCGGACATTCTGCAAGTGGAAGGCGCCAAGGCCGCGCGCGAGATCGCCGCGGGCGAGGCAGCCTGTCCGATCCTGCCGGAAGATCGGACGGCGGCTGCCGCGGCGTCCGTGGCTTCCGCGGCATCGTGACGGTCTGGGCTAGCGCATGATCCCGGCGCCGCTGACCACCACCGACCTGCCGACCGGCGTGCTGCTGGCGGCGGGCTTCGGACGCCGTTTCGACCCCGCCGGCCTGCGCAACAAGCTGCTGCAAACGCTGCCCGACGGGCGCACCGTCGCGTGGCGCAGCGCGCGCACACTCGCGGTGGCGCTGCCCGCGACGATTGCGGTCGTGCGGCCCGGGCACGACGAGCTTGCGGCACAGCTGCGGCATGCGGGTTGCCGCGTGGTCGAAAGCGCGGCGGCCGAGGCCGGAATGGGCGCGGCGTTACGCGACGCGGTGGCCGCGAGTCCCGATGCGCGCGGATGGGTGGTGGCGCTCGCCGATATGCCGTGGGTGTCGATCGAACTCGTGCGCGCGGTGGCGCTGACGATCACGACGCCCACGACGATCGCCGCGCCGTGGCGCGACGGTCAGCGTGGGCACCCCGTTGGATTCGGCGCGGCGTGGCGTGAGGAATTGCTGAAGCTCGACGGCGACGAAGGCGCGCGGGCGCTGCTGAAGTCGCAGCCCGTCACGCGCATTCTCACCGAGGACGATGGGGCGTTTCGGGATATCGATGTCCCGGGCGACCTGCGCATGCCACCCACCTAACCACCGCCCCCCCTCGCTCAAACGTTTTCCGTCTCCGCCAGCGCGCGCAGAAACTCGCTGCTCCACCAGTGCACATCCTGCTCCCGGATGCGTTCGAGCAGCCGCTGGTGCCGCGTGCGGCGTTCCGTCAGCGGCATGTGCAAGGCCTGCTGAATCGCCTGCGCCGTGGCGCGCGTGTCGTACGGGTTCACGAGCAGCGCTTCCTTCAGTTGCTCGGCCGCCCCCGCGAACCGCGACAGCACCAGCACGCCGGGATCGTCGGGGTCCTGCGCGGCGATAAACTCCTTCGCCACAAGGTTCATGCCGTCGCGCAGCGGCGTCACGAGCGCCACGCTGCTCGCGCGGCACAGCCCCGGCAATCGCTTGCGCGCGGTGGACCGATGGATATACCGCACCGGCATCCAGTCGAGCTCGCCATACTCGCTGTTGATCGCGCCCGTAATGCCTTCCATATCGCGCCGGAGGTCCGCATACGCATCGACCGACTCGCGCGACGGTGCCGCGATCTGGATCAGCGTCGCGCTGGACCGGTTCTCCGGATACTCGGCCAGCAGCGTCTGGAATGCCTTGAGGCGCTGCGGCAGGCCCTTGGAGTAGTCGAGCCGGTCGATGCCGAGCAGCAGCCGGCGCCGCGCATACTGGCCGCGCATCATCTCGTACGTCTCGCGCGAATCGTCGCCCTTGCCAAGCTCGATGAACTCGTCGACATCGATGCCGATCGGGAACGCCTGCGCGCGCACGGTCCGATGGAACGCGCGGAACCGGTACTCGCCCATCGGCTCGGCGCCGGCCTCGTCCTGCGCGTAGCGGGCAAAGTGGTCGACGTCGGCCTGGCTCTGGAAGCCGATCAGGTCGTAGGCGAACATCGCGCGCATCAGCCACTCGTGCTGCGGAATCGCGGCGAGGATCAGCGGCGGCGGCAGCGGGATATGCAGGAAGAATCCGATCCGCTGGCCACAGCCGATCGCGCGCAGCTCCGCCGCGAGCGGAATCAGGTGATAGTCGTGAATCCAGATGACATCGTCCGGCTTCAGCAGCGGCGCGAGCTTGCGCGCGAACAGCTGGTTCACGCGGCGGTAGCTGTTGAGATTGCCCGCCGGGTCGAAGTCCGCGAGATCGAGCCGGTAGTGGAACACGGGCCAGAGCACGCCGTTGCTGTACCCGAGGTAGTACGCGTCATAGTCCTCGCGGCTCAGGTCCACCGTGGCCAGCGTCACGTTGCCGGCCTGCTGCAAATGGAGTTCGCCTTCGCCCGGCGTGCCGCCCTGGTTCGCCTCGACGGCCTTGCCGCTCCAGCCGAACCACAGTCCGCCTGTCTTCGAGAGCGCTTCGGAGAGCGCGACGGCAAGACCGCCCGCCGCGTGGTTACGCGGATCGGCGACCCGGTTGGATACCGCTACAAGTCTTCCCATTGGCTGTTTGCTTTGGCTATTTGTTGTTTGGATCGCCGCGTGGAGCGCTCGTGCACCGCGGCGTCAGATCACACTGTCCCATGGCGCGGACAACCGCATGGCGCCGTTGATCAACCCCACCATCGAATACGTCTGCGGGAAATTGCCCCACATCTCGCCCGTAACCGGATGCGTGTCTTCGGAGAGCAGCCCGAGCGGATTGCGCGCGGCAAGCATCGCTTCGAAGATCTCCCGCGCTTCCTCGCGGCGGCCGATGCGCGCCAGCGCATCGATGCGCCAGAACGTGCAGATATTGAACGCGGTCTCGGGCTTGCCGAAATCGTCGGGCGCTTCGTAGCGGCGCATATAGGGGCCGTCGCACAGCGACGTCTCCAGCGCCTTGACCGTCGAGACGAAACGCGGATCCTTCGGGTCGATGAAGTTGACCTCGGCCATCAGCAGCACGCTCGCGTCGAGCTCCTTGCCGCCGAAGCTTTCGGCGAACGCCTGGCGCGACTCGGACCATGACTCGGCGAGGATCTGCGTCTTCATGCGGTCGGCATGGTCGCCCCAGTACGCGGCGCGCGCCGGCTGCTCGAGCTTGAGCGCGATCTTCGCAAGGCGGTCGCACGCGGCCCAGCTCATCAGCGCGGAAGACGTATGGACACGCGCGCGCGTGCGCAACTCCCACATGCCCGCGTCGGGCGTGCCGAACACGCGCACGGCCTGCTCGCCGACGTCCTCCAGCCGCTGGAATTCGGCAAGGCCGCCGCGATGGAGCAACCGGTGATCGTGGAAGGCCTGCGCGGCGCCGAGCACCACGTTGCCGTACACATCGTGCTGGAAGTGCTCCTGCGCCTGGTTGCCCACGCGCACCGGGCCCATGCCCCGATAGCCGCACAGATGGTCGAGAATGCTTTCGGGCAATTCGCGTTCGAGCCCGATCCCGTACAGCGGCTGGATATGGCCGTCCTGCGATTGCATGACCACGTTGGAGAGCCACCGCAGGTAGTCCTCCATCGTGCCCACTTCGGACAGGCTGTTGAGCGCGCGCACCACGAAGAACGCATCGCGCAGCCAGCAGTAGCGATAGTCCCAGTTGCGACCGCTGCCGGGCGCCTCGGGAATGCTCGTCGTCATGGCCGCGACGATCGCGCCGGTCTCCTCGTAAAGCGACAGCTTGAGCGTGATGGCCGCGCGGATCACCGCGTCCTGCCATTCGCGCGGCACCGCCAGCCGGCGCGTCCACAGGCGCCAGTAAGAGGTGGTCTCCTGCTCGAAGTCGCGCGCCGTCTCTTCCACGCCGCCCGCGAGCGTCTCGTCGGGGCCGAGGATGAAGTTGTACCCGCGCGTGACGAGGAACGGCGTGTTCGACATCACGTACGCGAGCGGCGCGTCGGTGGTCATGCGCAGCGTGGTGCCGTCGCCGATATAGCGCACGTGGCTGCTGCCGCGCGTGATCTCGGGCTTGATGCGGCCCCACTGGAAGCGCGGCGCCACGTTGACGCGCACGCGCGGCGCGCCGCGGACCGGCCGGATGCGGCGCACGAGCGTGATGGGACGGAAATAGCGCCCGAGCCGGAAGAAGCGTGGCGCGAAATCGGTAATCTCGAGGCAGTTGCCGTGCTTGTCCATCAGCCGCGTGCGCAGGATGGCCGTGTTCGGTTCGTACCATTGCGTCGCTTCCTGGAAGTCCTCGATCTCGATCGAGAAATGCCCGCCGTTCTCGCTTGGGTCCAGCAGCGCGTTGAAAACGGGATCGCCGTCGAAGCGAGGCAGGCACATCCACACGACGCGGCCGCGCCCGTCGATAAGGGCCGAGAACGCGCAATTGCCGATCATGCCGAGCGAAAGCGAGGCATCGGCGACGCGGCTCGAGCAGTCGCGATCGACGTTCACCGCCGATTCGGAGGCAATGCTCGCGGTGATGGCGGCGCTGGCCGCCGCATCCGCGGCGGTCTTCGCCGTGCCGGTGTCGGCGGCGGGTTCGAGCATCGTGGTGGCGTCGGCGGGGACATGGGCAGGTCCGCCCGACGGGGTATGGGAATGGCTCACAGCGAATCCTCCCTTAGAGTCGGTGTGAAGTGGTGGAACGGGTGACGGTTTCGCGCGCGGCCTGCGCCGAGCGATGCAGCCAGTCGCGCAATGCGGAGGGGGCCGGCAGACTCACGCTGGCCGCGCTCGCGCGCTGGCCCACGAGCACACCGGTGCCGCCGAGTTCGCCGACGACGGAGAATCCCGCCTCGTCGGTGACGTCGTCGCCGGCGAAGACCGGGCGGCGTCCCGCGAACGGCGGCATGCGCATGAACGACGCGATCGCGCCGCCCTTGTCCACGCCGGCGGGCTTGATCTCGACGACCATCTTGCCCGGCAGCGCCTCCAGGCCCGTGGCGTCGCGCAGCACGTCGGACACGGCGGCGCGCACCAGCGGCTCCAGCTCCGGCGCCTGCCGGTAGTGGATGGCCACGGCGATGGTCTTGTCCTCGAGCCGGAGCCCGGGGTGCCTGCGCACGAGGGCCTCGAGCTGCGGCATCAGCAGGCTGATATCGGGCGAAGGCGGTGTAATCAGGTGCTCGCCGATATTGCGGAACTCGGCACCGTGCACGCCTGCGGCGGGCAGGCGCAATGGCTGCAGGAAATGGTCGAGCTCGGCGACGGGCCGGCCCGAGATAATGGCAAGCGCGCCATCCAGCCATCGATGCAGCGTCGTCAGCGTGTCGACCAGTTGGGGCTCCACGCGCACCAGTTCGGGGCGTGGGGCGAGGTCGGCAAGCGTGCCGTCGAAGTCCAGAAACAGCGCGGTATCGGGTGCGATCAGAGGTAGCGGAGACATCGCGTATTACCGTAGCACGGGGATGTGACGAGCCGCCACCGGGCGCTGTCCTACAAGCCACCCCCACGGCCGACCGGTGACGCCCACACCACCCCCGTCGCGCCTGCCGTCCGGAGATCGGGAGGCAGCGAATGGGCGCCATCCATTATCATTGGCGGTTTCCGCCGATTTTTCCGGCTTTTTTTTGCAGTGCCACGTGCCCCAAGCTGCCTGCCCAACATGACCCGCCCGTCCGCCAAGCCCGCCAAACCTGATTACCTCAAGAAGATCCTGACCGCCAAGGTGTACGACGTGGCCCAGGAAACCGAACTGACCTACGCGCACGACCTCTCCGCCCGCACCGGCAACGCGGTCTGGTTCAAGCGCGAGGACACCCAGCCGGTCTTCTCGTTCAAGATTCGGGGCGCCTACAACAAGATGGCGTCCCTTGCCCCCGAGGAACTCAGGCGCGGCGTGATTGCGGCCTCGGCCGGCAACCATGCGCAGGGCGTGGCCATGTCCGCGGCCCGCCTGCAGTGCAAGGCCATCATCGCGATGCCGACCACCACGCCGCAGGTCAAGATCGACGCGGTGCGCGAGCGCGGCGGCGAGTGGGTGCAGATCGTGCTGCACGGCGAGTCGTACAGCGACGCCTACAACCACGCGGCCGAACTCGAGAAGAAGCACAAGCTCACGTTTATCCATCCGTTCGACGATCCGGACGTCATCGCGGGCCAGGGCACCATCGCGATGGAGATCCTGCGCCAGCACCCGGGCCCGATCCACGCGATCTTCGTGGCCATCGGCGGCGGCGGCCTGATCTCGGGCGTGGCGGCCTACGTCAAGGCCGTGCGGCCGGAGATCAAGATCATCGGCGTGCAGACGCTGGACTCGGATGCGATGAAGCGTTCCGTCGATGCGGGCAAGCGCGTGGAACTGAAGGAAGTGGGCCTGTTCTCGGACGGCACCGCGGTGAAGCTCGTGGGCAAGGAGACCTTCCGCATCACGCGCGAACTCGTGGACGAGATCATCCTCGTCGATACGGACGCGATCTGCGCGGGCCTCAAGGACGTGTTCCAGGACACGCGCTCGATCCTCGAGCCGGCCGGCGCGCTGGCCGTGGCGGGCCTCAAGGCCTATGCCGCGCGCGAGAAGCTCAAGGGCCAGCACCTTGTGGCCGTGGCCTGCGGCGCCAACATGAACTTCGACCGCCTGCGCTTCGTGGCCGAACGCGCCGAGGTGGGCGAGGCGCGCGAGGCGGTGTTCGCGGTGACGATTCCCGAAGAGCGTGGCAGCTTCCGCCGCTTCTGCGAGATCGTGGGCACGCGCAGCGTGACCGAGTTCAACTACCGTATCGCCGATCGCAAGGCCGCGCATATCTTCGTGGGGGTGCAGATCGCCAGCCGCGCGGAGAGCGACAAGATGGCGGCCAACTTCCGCCGCCACGGGTTCGATACGCTGGACCTGTCGAACGACGAACTGGCCAAGCAGCATATCCGCTATATGGTCGGCGGCCACTCGCCGGAAGCGGACAACGAACTGCTGTACCGCTTCGAATTCCCCGAGCGTCCGGGCGCGCTGATGAAGTTCCTCTCGAGCATGAGCCCGAACTGGAATATCAGCCTGTTCCACTACCGGAACCAGGGCGGCGACACGTCGAACATCCTCGTGGGCATCCAGGTGCCGAAGAACGACAAGCGCGCTTTCCGCGACTTTCTTTCCACGCTCGGTTACGTACACTGGGATGAGACCGAGAACCCCGTCTACAAGCTGTTCCTCTCGCGGCCCCGTGCCGACTGACCATGAGCGACACGCCCAACCATCGATCGCCGGAACAAACCCCGGAACATTCGCCGCTCGGCAAGCCCTCGGCCTACAAGACCGAGTACGACCCGACGCTGCTGTTCCCGATTTCGCGGCAGCCCAAGCGCACCGAGATCGGCCTGGCCGAGGGGCGGTCGCTCCCATTCTTCGGCGTCGATATCTGGAATGCATACGAACTGTCGTGGCTCAACCTCAAGGGCAAGCCCCAGGTCGCGCTGGCCAGCTTCATCATTCCGTCGGACACGCCGAACATCGTCGAGTCGAAGTCGTTCAAGCTCTATCTGAATTCGTTCAACCAGAGCAAGATCGCGTCGCCGGAAGCCGTCCAGCAACTGCTTCACCACGATCTGTCGGAAGCGACGGGCGGCACGGTGCAGGTGCGGCTGGTGACCGAGTCCGACCTCGGGAAGCAGAAGATGGGCGAGCTCGAGGGCCTGCTGCTGGACCGCCTCGATATCGAGACCGATGTCTATGAACCCGATCCGACGCTGCTGTCGGCGGCGCAGGACGAATCGCCGGTCGAGGAATCGCTGGTCTCGCATCTGCTGAAGTCCAACTGCCTCGTGACCGGGCAGCCCGACTGGGGCAGCGTGCAGATTCGCTACGTGGGCGCGCCGATCGATCAGGAAGGGCTGCTGAAGTACCTGATCTCGTTCCGCAACCACAACGAGTTCCACGAGCAGTGTGTCGAGCGGATCTTCACGGACATCCAGCGCCAGTGCAAGCCGGTGAAGCTGGCCGTGTATGCGCGCTACACGCGCCGCGGCGGGCTCGACATCAACCCGTTCCGCACGAACTTCAACACGCCGTGGCCCGATAACCGCCGCAATTCACGGCAGTAAGGCCGGCGTTCGTTCAGAACTCCGCGTGCGCGCGGATGCCGTAGAACTTTGCCGGACCGCGATCCCGGTTGTAGCCGGGGTTGCGGATGTACTGGAAGTCCGGCGACAGCGTCAGCGTTTTCCACACCGCAAAGCTGTAGTAGACCTCGAGCACCTGCTCCGACCCGTAGCGCAGCGCGCCATCGCCAAGGAACGCGCCGAGCCCGCCCGCGGCCAGGTACGCGTGATGATGCGGCCCCAGCATGTTGGCCGCGAATGCCACACCCACCTCGTCCTTCCCCCGTCCCCACGCATTGCCCTTGAGCGTGCCGCCGAACGCGACCTGCCGGCCGATCTCGGTGAACGCGTAGGTTTCCGTCTTGTCGTCCGACCAGTTCGCGCGCAGGAACACGCCCAGCGAGTCGTTGACCTCCTGGAGGAAGGCGACGCCCACGCCCACCTTCGCATGCTCGCGCCGCACGTCGCCGACGTCGGGCGTCACGTTGTTGGCCTGCCCATAGGCCAGCGCGTCCGTGAACGATCCCATGCGCGCCTTGTTGCGCCATAGCAGCAGGCGCGCCTGCCCGGGGCGCCCGGCGATGCTGTAGCGCTTCTCGAGTTCGAGCACGTCGCCGTAATGGTCGAACATCCGCGTATCGAGTTCGCGGCCATTGGACTCGAGCGGCAGCAGAAAGCGGCCATAGCGCGCGGACCAGCCGTCGCCGACGTACTCGAGCGCAAAGCCCCAGTCGTAGCCGCGCGAGTCGGCCGGATAGTCGAACGAGCCGTGCGCGAGAAACGACCAGTTCATGAACTGCGTACGCGGGTCCGAGCCGTACGGGTTCTGGTCGAACACGTCGATCACGCCGAAATTGCCGGCCGTCAGCACGAGGCGCTGCTTGTCCACGGTCCGCGCAAACTGGTTGAAGTCTTCCTCGAGCGTTTCCTCGCCCCCGCCGAAGCCCCAGGTCTGGCGCACGAACGCGCGCGCGCGATAGAACTTCGGGCTCGTGCTGGCCGTCTTGGCCAGCTCGCCGTTCGACAGGCCGCCGAGGCCGTGCAGATTCGAGAACGGCACGCCCTGCGCCACTTCCGGGTTGAAGTGGAACTCCGCGCCCTGCCACAGCCGCAGGCCGAGGTCGAGCGTGCTCGTGAACGAATAGCTCTTGGCGCGCGCGTCGGTCAGGCTGTTCTCGCCCGAGTAGGCGGCATTGAACGCTGGCTTGCGCTGCCAGATATAGGTGGCCTGCCCGTGGAACGCGAACGGGCTCTCGGTAGCGGCAACGGTGGCTGCAACGGTGGCGGCATCGGGCGGGACGGCTGGCGCCTCCTGCGCGCAGACGCCGTGGGCCGCCAGCACCAGCGCGGCAGCGGCGGCGATGCGATTCAGAAACATGAGCAAGCTGGAAATGCCGTCGCGTCCTGCGTGGGGCGCGTCGTGCGGAGATTGGTTGGGTCACATGCATGGGTTCCCACGCAGCAAGGCCGGGCCAGCATAGCCAAGCGTATGTGACATGTCCATCGAACGTCTCCTCAACGTTTGCACATGCCGTTCCGCCGACATTGTAACGACCCTTGGAATTAATTAACTCGAAAATTAATATGGTCTGAGATTTCAGGAATGCACGATGACAACCAGATCCAGACCGGCCCGCCCCGGCACGCGCGGTCCCGGCCGCCCGACCGCCGCCGCCGCCGCCGGTGACGGGGACGCGGGTGGCAGTCCGCGCGAACGGCTGCTCGATGCGGCCACCCTGCTGTTCTCGCGGCATGGCGTGGCCGGCACCCCGATCAAGGCCATCGCGGCCGAGGCCGGCGTGACGCCCGCGCTCGTCCACTATTACTTCCGCGACCGCGACCAGTTGCTCGATGCGGTCGTCGATGAACGGCTGCAGCCGCTCGTCGAGCAGGTGTTTCCGAACATGCCGCCCGTGGCCGAACCCGGAGCGCCCGCGCCGGACATCGTCGCGATGATGACCGGGCTCGCCGCGCAGCTGATTCGCGTGGCATCGGCCACGCCGTGGCTACCGGGGCTGTGGATCCGCGAGATCGTCGGGGCCGAGGGCCAGTTGCGCGAGCGCGTGGTGCAGCGGATCGCGCTGCGGCGCGGCGCGCTCGTCACCGGCCTGCTGGCGGCCGCGCGCGAGCGGGGCGACCTCAATCCGGGACTCGAGCCACCGCTGGTGATGGTCTCGCTGATCGGGCTCACGCTGCTGCCGCTCGCGACCACGCATATCTGGCGCGGCCTGCCGGGGGCGGATGCGATCGATACCGAGACGCTCGTGCGCCATGTCGGCGCGCTGCTCGCACGCGGCCTGGCGCCCGGGTGACGGCTGCCGCCCGGCACCGCGGGCGAGGCCCAGCCCCGTCAGCCGCGAATCCAACACCGCTTTCCCGCCTTTTACGCTTTACGCCTTTCCCGCCTTTTGCGCCTCCGCGCGCACGCGCAGAGGCCACCCACGGAGCCTGCCCATGCCTTCCTCCTCCGCCCCCCTCCACACGCCTCGCCGGCGGCGCACCGTCGCTGCGGCCGTCACCCCCGCCGCGCTGGCGATGATGGCGCTCGCGCTGGCCGCCTGCTCGCGGGATGCGCCCACCGGGTGGCAGGGCTATGTCGAGGGCGAGTTCGTCGCCGTCGCCTCGCCGTTTGCCGGCCGCCTCGATCGCCTCGCGGTCGAGCGCGGGCAGCAGGTGGCCACGGGCGCCCCCCTGTTCGTGCTCGAGTCCGACGACGAGCGCGCCGCGCGCGATCAGGCCGCGGAGCAGGTGCGCGTGGCAGAGGCTCAGCTGACCGATATGCAGACCGGCAAGCGCCCCGTCGAAGTCGCGGTGAATCAGGCCCAGCTCGTGCAGGCACAGGCGCAGGCCACGCGCAGCGCCGCGCAACGCAAGCGCGACGAGGCGCAGTTCGAGATCGGCGGCATCTCCCGCGCGCAACTCGACGAGAGCCGCGCCACCGCCGAGTCAGATGCCGCGCGCGTGCGCGAGATCCAGCGCGATGTCGATGTGGCCCGCCTGCCGGGCCGCACCGCGCAGATGGCCGCGCAGGCGGCACAGGTGCAGGCCGCGCGCGCCGCGCTGGCGCAGGCGGAATGGAAGCTTTCGCGCAAGGCGGTGGCCGCGACCGAAGCGGGCCTCGTCTACGACACGCCGTTCCGCAACGGCGAGTGGGTCCCGGCGGGCAGCCCCGTGGTGCGCATGCTGCCGCCCGGCAACGTGAAGGTGCGCTTCTTCGTGCCCGAGGGCGCGGTCGGGTCCATCCGGACCGGTCAGCGCGTGCAGATCCTCTGCGATGGCTGCGCGGCGCCCGTCGCGGCAACGATCACCTACGTGTCGAACGAAGCCGAGTTCACGCCGCCCGTCATCTACAGCAACGAGACGCGCCGCAAGCTCGTGTTCCTGATCGAGGCGCGTCCCACGCGCGGCGACGCGCCGAAGCTGCATCCGGGCCAGCCCGTGGAGGTGCGCGCATCATGAGCCACGCCAGCCCGCCTCCCGGCGCCGCGTCGAACGGCACACCCGAACTCGCGATCGACGTGCATGGCCTGAACAAGCATTTCGGCGACAAGCACGTGGTCAACGATCTGTCGATGCAGGTCGCGCGCGGCGAGATCTTCGGCTTTCTCGGCCCCAACGGGAGCGGCAAGACCACGTCGATCCGCATGATGTGCGGCCTGCTGACGCCCGACTCGGGCTCAGGCACCTGCCTGGGGTACGACATCCTCAAGGATGCCGCCGAGATCAAGCGCAACGTCGGCTACATGACGCAGCGGTTCTCGTACTGGGAAGATCTCTCGATTCGCGAGAACCTCGACTTCGTCGCGCGTGTGTACGACATGCCCAACCGCCGCGAGGCCGTCGATCGCGCGCTCGAGGATCTCGGCCTGCAATCGCGCGCGGCGCAGCTCGCGGGATCGCTCTCGGGCGGATGGAAGCAGCGGCTCGCGCTCGCCGCCTGCCTGCTTCACGCGCCGCGGCTGCTGTTGCTCGACGAACCGACGGCCGGCGTCGATCCCAAGGCGCGCCGCGATTTCTGGGAACAGCTGCACCAGCTTGCCGCGCGCGGCATCTCGGTACTCGTCAGCACGCACTATATGGACGAGGCCGAACGGTGCCACAAGCTCGCGTATATCGCATACGGCAAGCTGCTCGCACAGGGGACGTCGCAGGAGGTCGTCGATAGCCAGCACCTCGCCACATGGAGCGTCGAGGGCGAGGACCTCGCCGGTCTGTCGGCCGCGCTGCAGGGCAAGCCCGGCGTCGAGCAGACCGTGGCCTTCGGCACCGCGCTGCACGTCACGGGACGCGACGGCGCGCTGCTCGGCGAAACACTGCGACAGCTTGCCGGCCCGAACCGGCGCATCGCGCAGACGCCGACGAGCCTCGAGGACGTCTTCATCCACATGATGAGCGGCGCGCAGGACAACATGGCCGCGAGCGCGGCCAGGCCGCGGGCGAAGGAGCGCACATGAACAACCCCGCCACGCCCACCCCACCGAGGCGGCGAGCCACCCGCTCGCGGTTCTCGGTCCAGCGCTGGTGGAGCATCGTGCTGAAGGAGTTCCTCCAGCTGCGGCGAGACCGCGTCACGTTCGGCATGATCGTCGGCCTGCCCATCATCCAGCTGATGCTGTTCGGCTTCGCGATCAACTCGGACCCGCGCCATATGCCCACCGCTGTCATCAGCGCGGAGCAGAGCGACTTCACGCGTTCGTTTATCGCGGCGCTGGAGAACACCACGTACTTCCGGGTCGTGGGCACGCTGCCCGACGAACGCGCGGGGCGCGAGGCGCTGATGCGCGGCGACGTGCAGTTCGTGCTGACCATTCCGACCGATTTCTCGCGCAAGCTGCTGCGCGGCGAGCGGCCCGCGATGCTCGTGGAAGCCGATGCGACCGATCCGTCCGCGACGGGTCCCGCGCTTGCCGCGCTCGCGAGCCTGCCGGACAGCGTCGCGCGCATCGACCTCAAGGGCGCGCTCGCGCCGCTGGCCGGCGGCAAGTCCGCGTTCGACGTCGATGTGCAGCGTCTCTACAACCCCGAAGGCATCACGCAGTACAACATCGTGCCGGGCCTGATGGGCGTGATCCTGACCATGACGATGGTGATGATGACGGGCCTCGCCATGACGCGCGAACGCGAGCGCGGCACCATGGAGAATCTGCTCGCCACGCCCGTGCAGCCCGTGGAGGTCATCTCCGGGAAGATCGTGCCGTATATCTTCATCGGCCTGATCCAGTCGACGATCATCCTCGCGGCCGCGTACTGGATCTTCTCGGTACCGTTCTTCGGTTCCGTCGTCGCGGTCTACCTCGCGGCGCTGCTGTTCATCGCGGCCAACCTGACGGTCGGCATCACGCTGTCCTCGCTCGCGAAGAACCAGTTGCAGGCCGTGCAGCTCACGTTCTTCTACTTCCTGCCCAATATCCTGCTGTCGGGCTTCATGTTCCCGTTCGTCGGCATGCCCGCGTGGGCGCAGTGGATCGGCAACGTGCTGCCGATGACGTACTTCAACCGCCTGATCCGCGGCATCCTGCTCAAGGGCAACGGATGGACCGAACTCTGGCCGAACGTCTGGCCGATGGCTGTCTTCACGGTCGTCGTCATGACCATCGCGGTGCGCTTCTACAAGCGCACGCTGGATTAACTTCACGATGGAGCCCGCGATGCGCACCCTCCTCATCTCCTGCGCGGCCCTGGCGCTGGCCGGCTGCGCGGTCGGCCCCGACTTCCGCTCGCCGGCCGCCACCACCGATGCGCGTTACACCACCGGCCCGCAGCCAGAGCGTACGGTGACCGCCGAAGGGCAGGCCCAGACCTTCGCCGAAGGCGACGTGCCCAAGCAATGGTGGACGCTGTTCCGCAGTCCCGCGCTCGACGAGACCGTGCGCCGCGCGCTCGACAGCAGTCCGACGCTCGCGCAGGCCAGCGCGCGGCTGCGCGAAGCGCAGGAGACGCTGATCGCGCGCACGGGCGCCACGCAGTTTCCGAGCGTCGATGCGAAGTTCAATGCCGCGCGGCAGCAGTTCGATATCAAGTCCGTCGGCATCGATGCGTTTCCGAACCCCGGACCGTTCACGCTCTATGGCGCGACGGTACAGGTCTCTTACGTGCTCGATCTGTTCGGCGGACAGCGGCGCGAGCTGGAAGGACTGCGCGCGGCGGTCGATTACCAGCGCTACGAACTCGAGGCCGCGCGCCTGTCGCTCGCGGCGAACGTCGCCACCACGGCGATCCGCGAGGCCGGTCTGCGCGCGCAGCTTGCCGATACCGTCGCCCTGGCGGATGCGCAGCAGCGGCAGGCCGGCATCATGGAGGATCGGCTAAGGGCCGGAGGCGTGGCGCGCGTGGACGTGCAGCGGCAGCGCGCCGAACTTGCGCAGACGCAGGCGCTGATTCCGGGCCTGTCGCGGCAGATCGACGCGGCGCGGCATCAGCTTGCGGTCTATACGGGCCAGACGCCGGGCAGTGCGAGCCTGCCCGAATTCCGGCTCGAGGACCTGTACCTGCCCGATACCGTGCCGGTGAGCCTGCCCGCGACGCTCGCGCGCCGCCGGCCCGATATCCGCGCGGCCGAGGCGCTGCTGCACGAGGCGTCGGCGAATATCGGCGTGGCCACGGCGAACCTGTATCCGCAGATCACGCTGAGCGCGAGCGCGGGCACGCAGGAGACGCGCATGCGCGACCTGTTCGACAGTCTCAATATCTGGAGTCTCGCGGCGGGCGTCGTGCAGCCGGTGTTCCGCGGTGGCGAGCTGCTGGCGAAGAAACGCGCATCGGAGGCCGCGTATGAGCAGTCGCTCGCCGCTTACCGGCAGGCCGTGCTGCAGGGCCTGCAGAACGTGGCGGATTCGCTGCGCGCGCTGGAGGCGGACGCCGGCACGCTGGCGGCCCGCGCCGACAACGCGCGGCAGACGCGCGACACGCTGGCGATCGTGTCCGAGCAGTACCGGCTCGGCGGTGTGAGCCAGTTCACGGTGATCGACGCGGAACGCCAGTCCCGGCAGGCGGCGCTCGACCTGGCCCAGGCGCGTGCGAGCCGGCTGGCGGATACGGCGGCGCTGATGCAGGCGCTCGGGGGTGGGTGGTCGCAGGAGGCCGTCGACGTGTCGGCTCGCTAAGCGCCCGGTAGTCCCCGGCTACCGGTCCGCGCTAGCGAGCGAGGTACTGCCGCAAACGCGCGACGCCTTCGTCGAGCCGCGCGACATCGCACGCGTAGCACCACCGCACAAACCCCTCGCCCTCGTCGCCAAACGCACTCCCCGGCGCGAGCCCGATGCGCGCCTCGCGCACGAGCCGCTTGCACAGTTCGAGGCTGTCGGTGGCACCACCCGTCTGCGCGTCGAAGCGGAAGAACACATACATCGCGCCGTCCGGCGCCCGTGCATCGACGCCGGGCAGCGACGAGAGCGCGTTCACCAGATGGTCGCGGGCCTGACGCGTGCGCGCGACCAGTTCCCGCGTGAACGACTCGCCCTCGCGCACGGCCACCACGCCCGCTTCCTGCACGAACGACGGCGCGCACGACGTGTTGTACTCGATAAGCTTGCCGAGATCCGCGGTCAGCGCGGCCGGCAGCACCATCCACCCGAGGCGCCAGCCCGTCATCAGCCAGGCCTTGGAAAACGAATTGACGCTGATCACGCGCTCGTCGCGCGAGGCAATATCGAGGAACGACGGCGCGGTCAGTGCGTCGCCATCGGTGTCGCCGTAGTAGAGGCGCTCGTACACCTCGTCCGCAATGATCCAGATGCCATGACGCCGGCAGTGATCGAGCACGATCTGCTGCGCGGCGCGCGGCATCACCCAGCCGGTCGGATTGTTCGGCGAATTGATCATCACCGCGCGCGTGCCGGGCTTGAGCGCGGCAAGCAGCTTGTCGATGTCCAGCGCCCACCCCTGCGGCCCATAGTCGAGCGACACTGTTTCCACGGTGGCACCGAGAATGCGTGGAATTTCGACGAGGTTCGGCCACAGCGGCGTGACCGCCACCACATGGTCGCCGGGCCCGGCAACGAGCTGCGCGGCCAGCATCAGCGCATTGACGCCGGCGCTGGTGACCGCGACGTTATCGACCGCGGTGGCGCCATGCAGGCGCGTGGCATACGCGGCCAGCGCCTCGCGCAGCGCGGGAATGCCGAGGTTGTGCGTGTAGAACGTGGCCCCGTCGGCCAGCGCGCGGCTGGCCGCGTCGCGGATGAACGCGGGCGTGACCTGGTCCGATTCGCCGAACCAGAACGGCAGCACGTCGGGGAGGCCGATGCCAGCATTGGCCACCTCGCGGATGCGCGACGCGCGCAGGTTGTGGACGGCTTCCCGGGCTGACGGGAGGACGGGGGCGACGGACATCGGAACTCCTTGGCGGTCGATGCGATAGGCTACGGATGCATGGCAGCGCCAAGCGTACCACCGCCCGCCCCATCGCGTCCGGGCCGACGCTTACTCGAAGGCCTCGTCGCTGGGGTTCGCGTACGCGCGCTTGAGCGGCTCGCTCACCGGCAGATCGAAGCTGATGTTCTTCGGCGGCACCGGCTTGGCGAACCACTTGGCATAGAGCGTATCGATCTCGCCGCTCTTCATCAGCGACGTGATCGCGCCATCGACCACCTGCTTGAAGCCCGGATCGTCCTTGCGCATCATGAACGCATAGGCCTCGAACGATTGCGGCGTGCCGACGACGGCCCAGTCCGACGGGTTCGGCGCCAGCGTGCGCGCGCCCGACAGCAGCACGTCGTCCATCATGAACGCGGCCACGCGGCCCGACTGCAGGATCAGGAACGACTCGCCATAGTCCTTGGCGCTCTGGATCGTGATATTTGCGCCCTTCTCGTCGTTGAGCCGGCGCAGGATGCGCTCCGACGTCGTCCCGGCGTTGGTCACCACGGACTTGCCCGACAGATCGCCGAAATCGCGGATCGGGCTGTTCTTCTTCACGAGCAGGCGCGTGCCCGCCACGAAGAACGTGGTCGAGAACGCGACCTGCTGCTGGCGGGCCTTGAGGTTGGTCGTCACGCCGCACTCGAGGTCCACGGTCCCGTTCTGCACGAGCGAGATACGGTTCTGCGACGTGACCGGCACCATGCGCACCTGCAGCGCTGCAACACCTGTTTCCTTCTTCACGGCGTCGATCACGCGGTCGCAGATGTCCTGCGAGAAGCCGATCACCTTCTGGTTCGCGTCGTAGTACGAAAACGGGATGGAAGACGTGCGGTGGCCGATCGAGATCACGCCGCCGGACTTGATCTTGCTCAGCGTGGGGCTCGCGGCCACGTCCGCGGCGCTGGCGGCCAGCGGCAGCAGGGTGGCGAACATGGCCGCAAGGGCCAGGCGATGGTGTTTCATGGTGGCACTCCTATGAGTCGAATGTTGCAACTCTAAACTCAGAGCAACAAACGTTCCATCATGGATTACCATGAAACATATGGTTTTTTCACCGAATCGGTGAAACAAATGCGCCACATCGGGGCGAAAAGGCGATCAGCTGTGATCGGCGCACTTCTCGTTGTAGACGCGCTGGAGCTGCCGGCGCGTGCGGTCGCGCTCCACGGTCGGGATGTCGGTGCCCTGGCTGTTTTCGACGTTCTGGCCCGACGGGCGATAGCTGCGGCGCGGCAAATCGCCGATCTGGGCCGCGAGCGAATCGCACTCGGCGTCGCGCGACGGCGGCTGGCTGGGCGTGGGGCGGAACTGGGGTTCGCCTTCGCGCACGGCGTTGGAGATCGCGTTATTGATGGCGGCGTCGCCCGACGGCTGCGCCCGCGCCATCGAATGGTGGAGTTGCTGTGGCAACGGCAGTGACGCGAGCAGACCGCTTGCCGTTACCAACAGCGACGTGATAACCAGACTGCGAGCGAGGCGAGGCATGGAAGCGATCTCCGGAGCGGACGTTTATCCATGGTAGTGCAAACGGCGCTCCCGCACTAACGCAACACAAACGTCTTCTGTTTCACGTTCTCGGCGTCGAGCCCGATCTGGACGTTGAACTCGCCCGGTTCCGCCACATAATCGAGCTTCGCGTTGTAGAACTTGAGCTTGTCCTCGTCGATCGGGAACGACACCACGCGCGACTCGCCCGCCTTGAGCGGAATCTTGCGGAAGTCCTTGAGCTCCTTGACCGGCCGCACGACCGAAGCGGCAACGTCCTGCAGGTACAGCTGCAGGACCACCTCGCCGTCGCGCGCGCCCGTGTTCTTCACGGTCACGCTGGCTTCGATACGTTCCCCCGCACGCATCGTGTCCCGCGAGAGCCGCACGTCGGACACCGCGTATTGCGTGTAGCTGAGGCCGTAGCCAAACGGGTACAGCGGGCCCGACGCTTCCTCGAAATACTGCGACGTGTAGTTCGCGGGCTTGCCCGGCGTGAACGGACGCCCGATGCGCAGCTGGTTGTAATACGTGGGAATCTGGCCGATCGAACGCGGGAACGAGATCGGCAGGCGGCCCGACGGGTTGTAGTCGCCGAACAGTACGTCGGCGATGGCATGCCCGCCCTCGGTGCCCGCGTACCAGGTCTCGAGCATCGCGTCCGCGTTTTCTTTCTCCCAGTTCAGCGTGAGCGGCCGGCCATTCATCAGCACCACGACCATCGGCTTGCCGGTGGACTTCAGCGCCTTGAGCAGCGTCTGCTGCGAGCCGGGCAGCGACAGCGTGGTGCGGCTGGACGCCTCGTGCGACATGCCGCGCGACTCGCCAACGGCCACCACCACCACGTCGGCGGCACGCGCGGCCGCCACCGCTTCGGCAATCATCTCGCCGAGCGGGCGCGGATCCTGCACGAGCTCCTTCATGTCCCAGTTCAGGAAGTTCAGGTACTCGACCACGCGCGGATCGTCGGTCAGGTTCGCGCCATGCGCGTGGAGCACGCGGCCGCGATCGCCGAGCGCGTCGCGCATGCCCTGCAGCAGCGTGACCGAATGCTTGCCTTTGCCGGCCGCGGACCAGCTGCCCATGATGTCGATCGGCGCATCGGCGAGCGGGCCCACCACCGCGATCGTGCCGCCCTTCTTCAGCGGCAGCGTCTGGTTGCGGTTCTCGAGCAGCACGAGCGAGCGGCGCGCCACGTCGCGCGCGTCCTCGCGATGCAGGCGGCTGTCGGCTTCCACATCGGCGGGATCGTCGGCGGCACGGCCAATACGGCGATACGGGTCGGCGAACAGCCCGAGGTCGTACTTCGCGCCCAGCACTTCGCGCACGGCCTCATCGACCACGCCGACGGGCACCGCGCCCGATTTCACGAGGCCCGGCAGCTGCTGAAGATAGAGCGAGTCATGCATGCTCATGTCCGCGCCCGCCTCGATCGCGAGCTTCGCGGCCTCGCGGCCATCCTTCGCCACGCCGTGGCGCAACAGTTCGTCGATCGCGCCATGATCGCTGACGGTCAGGCCCTTGAAGCCCCACTGCTTGCGCAGCAGGTCGCGCAGCAGCCATTTGTTCGAGGTGGCGGGCTCGCCGTTGATCGAATTGAGCGCGATCATCACGCCGCCCGCGCCCGCATCGATCGCGGCCTTGTATGGCGGCAGGTAGTCCTGGAACATCCGCATCGGGCTCATGTCCACCGTGTTGTAGTCACGGCCACCCTCCACGGCGCCATACAGCGCGAAATGCTTGACCACGGCCATCAGGCTGTCGCGATTGGCCGGCGACGCGCCCTGGAAGCCGCGCACCATCGCGCGCGCGCTCTGCGACACGAGGAACGGGTCCTCGCCGAAACCCTCGGACGTGCGGCCCCAGCGCGGATCGCGCGAGATATCGACCATCGGCGCGAAGGTCATGTCGATGCCGTCGGCCGTGGCCTCGAGCGCGGACACGCGCGCCACGCGTTCCACGGCGCCCATGTCCCACGTGGAGGCCACGCCCAGGCTGATCGGGAAGATCGTGCGATGGCCGTGCACGATGTCGTAGGCGAAGAAGATGGGAATCCCGAGCCGGCTCTTGACCGCGGCCTCCTGCAGCGGACGGTTCTCGGCCGGCGTCACCGAATTGAACGTGCCGCCCACGCGGCCGGCCTCGAGTTCCTTGCGCAGTTGCGGCTGCGGCATGTCGGAGCCGATGCTGATCAGCCGCAGCTGGCCGATCTTTTCCTCGAGCGTCATGCGCGCGATGAGCCTGTCGATGAACGCGTTGCGCTCCGCGACCGACGCGGGGGAAGCCTGCGCGCTGTCGGGCGGAGCGGCGTCGGGCGGGGCGGCAAGGGCGGAAAAGGCAGGGGCGCAGAGCAGGCTGGCGGCAACAGCCAGCGAGGTGAGCAGTCTCATCGGATCGTTTTTCCGTTATGTAGGTCAGCGACGCGCTCGACTCTGCCCGAACGCGCGCCTGACGTATGCCCGACTTTGTCGGACTTTTTTACAGCGCACGCATGCCGTTGCAGGCACGCCACGCAAAAACGTAACTTTTAAGGCACTACGCCCGCAGTTTACCGTCTATACACTAGCGGTTTGCACCGCAGCACGACTGTGGCAACATTTTCCAACCCGTCTTACTGGAGGAATCGGTCTTGACAGCAGCCTTTGTCGCGACATTTACCCGGGGCGTCCTGCCCGCGCTTGCCGCCATGCTGGCCGTGCTGCACGGTGGTGCCGCATTTGCCTTCTCGCTCGACGACGTGACCGCACGCGCGAAGAGCCTGGCCGACAAGCCCTACGTGGCACCCGCGAACAATCTGCCGCCGGCGTTCCAGCAGATGCAGTTCGCCGACTACATCAAGATCCAGCCGCGCACCGACAACCTCGAGTGGAAGAATCAGGGCACGCCGTTCAAGCTCGGGTTCTACCATCAGGGCATGCAGTTCAGCTCGCCGGTGCGCATCAACGAGATCGTCGGCAACAACGTGCAGGAGATCCGCTACGACATGTCGCGGTTCGACTTCGGCGACCTCAAGCTCGACCGCTCGGCCACGAGCAAGCTCGGTTACGCGGGCTTCCGCGTGATGTACCCCGTCAACCGTCCCGACAAGCTCGACGAAGTCATGAGCGTGCTCGGCGCGAGCTACTTCCGCGTGATCGGCAAGGGTCAGGTGTATGGCCTGTCGAGCCGCGGCCTGGCCATCGACACCGGCCTGCCCGTTGCCGAGGAGTTTCCGGCGTTCCGCGAGTTCTGGATCGAGCGTCCCAACCCGCAGGACAAGAAGCTCGTGTTCTTCGCGCTGCTCGATTCGCAGCGCGCGACCGGTGCCTACCGCTTCGAGCTGATGCCGGGCGAGGACTCCACGCTGAAGGTGCAGGCGCGTGTATTCATGCGCGACAAGGTGACCAAGCTCGGCGTGGCGCCGCTGACGAGCATGTTCCTGTTCGGGCCGAACCAGATGCGCGACCCGCACAACTTCCGCCCGGCGCTGCACGACTCCAACGGCCTGTCGATCCATACCGGCGACGGCGAATGGCTCTGGCGCCCGCTGAACAATCCGCGCCATCTGGCCATCAGCCAGTTCACCGTGAACAATCCGCGCGGTTTCGGCCTGCTGCAGCGCGGCCGCGATTTCTCGTCCTACGAGGACCTCAAGGATCGCTACGACCTGCGGCCCAGCGCGTGGATCGTGCCCGAGGGCGACTGGGGACGCGGCAAGGTCGAGCTCGTCGAGATTCCCACGCCTGACGAGACCAACGACAACATCGTCGCATTCTGGACGCCCGACGCGCTGCCCGCGAAGGGGACGCCACTGGTGGCCAACTACACGATGCACTGGACGATGGACGAGCGCGCGCTCGTGCCGAAGGACGTGGCATGGGTCAAGCAGACGCTGCGCTCGGCCGGTGAAATCATGCAGGCCAACCTGATTCGCCATCTCGATGGCAGCGTCGGGCTCCTGATCGACTTCGAGGGCGCCCCGCTCGCGAATCTCGCGCCCAGCGCGCAGATCAACCCGCAGGTCAGCCTCAGCGACAACGCCGAGCTGATCGAGCGCGTGCTGCAGGTCAATCCGGCGACCAAGGGACAGCGGCTGACGCTGCGCTTCAAGGTCAAGGACCCGAAGAAGGTGGTCGAGCTGCGCGCGGCGCTGGTCTCGGGCGACAACCGTCCGCTGACCGAGACGTGGAGCTACCAGCTGCCGCCGGACACGGCACCGAAGGCGCAGTGATCCCGTGACCCGCGTGCCCCGAAGGCGACGGTCAGATCATCGCCTTCGGCACCCACACGCGCAGCAGCGAATACAGCTGGTCGAGGTCCACGGGCTTGGCGATATAGTCGCTGGCCCCGGCCGCAAGGCATTCCAGCCGGTCCTTCTGCATCGCCTTGGCCGTCACGGCGATGATCGGCAGGCTCTTGAGCCTGAGGTCCGCGCGAATCCGGCGCATGGCCTCGAGCCCGTCCATGCCCGGCATCATCACGTCCATCAGCACGATATCGATATCCGGCGTGCGCGCGAGGATATCGAGCGCCTCGTGCCCATTGCGGCCGATGTCCACGCGCATGCCCTGATGCTCGAGCGCGCTCGTCAGCGAGAACACGTTGCGCACGTCGTCGTCCACGACGAGGATGCGCCGCCCTTCGAGCTCGCGGCTGCGCGCCCGCGCGGCCAGCAGCATATGCCGGCGCTCTTCCGGCAGATCCGATTCCACCTGATGCAGGAACAGCGTCACCTCGTCGAGCAGGCGCTCGGGTGAGCGCGCGCCCTTGATGATGATCGACTGCGAGTACTTGAGCAGTTCGCGCTCTTCCGCACTCGACAGGTTGCGGCCTGTGTAGACGATCACGGGCGGGAACGAGCAGGCCTCGGTAATCGCCATCGAGCGCAGCAGTTCGCTGCCCTGCATGTCCGGGAGCTTGAGGTCGACGATCATGCAGTCGAACACCTCGGTCAGCAGTCGCTGCAGGGCCTGCTCGCCGGTTTCCACCGCCACGATCTCGATCTTCTCGTCGCCGATCAGCTGGACGATGCTGTCGCGCTGGCGCGCATCGTCCTCCACGAGCAGCACGCGCTTGACCTGCCGCGCGATTTTCTCCTCCAGGCGGCGGAAGATATTGGCAAGGTCCTCGCGCGAGGTCGGCTTGACCGCGAACCCGATCGCGCCGAGATGCAGCGCGGTATCGGCGCGGTCCATGGCCGAGACCACATGCACCGGGATATGGCGCGTGCGGGGGTCGCCCTTGAGCTCCTGCAGCACCATCAGGCCCGAACGGTCCGGCAGACCGAGGTCGAGTAATATCGCCTGCGGCTGGTGCTCGCGCGCCATCGCGGCGCCCTCCCCGCCCGTGCCGCAGACGATGCACTGGTACTGCATGTCGTGCGCGATATCGAGCAGGATCTGCGCGAACTGCGGTTCGTCCTCGATCACGAGCACGAGGCGCTCGCCGCTCAGCGCGTAACGGTCGTCGGGGATCACGGCGCGCGCCTCGGCGAGATCGGGAAGGTCCGCGGGAACATTCGCGGACACGCTCGCGGGCACGTGCGCCGGCACGTTCGCCACCACGTTTGCCATCAGCGCGGGCGCCGTCGCGGGCAGCGTGGCCCGCACCCCGGCGACCGGCGCGGCAAGCGGCGCCGCTCCAGCATCCATCGCATCGGCCTGCACTTCGGGAGCCGCCACATGCGGCGCCACATAGTGCACGGGCAGCGTCACCGAGAATGCCGACCCATGCCCCGGCGTGCTCTCGAGCGTAATCTCGCCACCAAGCAGTTCGGCAAGACTGCGCGAGATGGACAGTCCCAATCCCGTGCCGCCGTACTGCCGGCTGGTCGTGCCATCGGCCTGATGGAACGCCTCGAACACGCGCGCGTGCTGCGCGGGCGCGATGCCGATACCGGTATCGATGACGGAGCAGCGCACGCGATCGGGCCCCGCCATGGTCCACTGCACGAAGACCTGTCCATGCTCCGTGAACTTCACCGCGTTCGACAGCAGGTTCTTCAGCACCTGTTCCAGGCGATGGCCATCGGTCGTGATCGCGAGCGGCACGTCGGGGGCCACCGCGCACTGGAACGCAAGCCGCTTCTGCCGCGCGAGCGGCTCGAACGTGCGCACGAGGTTGTTGTTGATGTGCTCGAGCGCGACGGTATCGATCACGAGCTCGACCTTGCCGGCCTCCACCTTGGCCAGGTCGAGAATGTCGTTGATCAGCACCAGCAGGTCGTTGCCCGCCGAATGGATCGTCTGCGCGTAGCGCACCTGCTCGCTCGACAGATTGCCGGCCTTGTTGTCGGCCAGCAGCTTCGAAAGTATCAGCGAACTGTTCAGCGGTGTGCGCAGTTCGTGCGACATGTTGGCGAGGAACTCGGACTTGTACTGGCTCGCGCGCTCGAGGTCCGCGGCCTTTTCCTCGAGCGTGGACTGCACGCGCATCAGCGCATCGTTCTTCTCGTCGAGCACGCGCGCCTGCGCGGACAGCTGCTCGTTGGTCTGCTCGAGCTCGGCCTTCTGGTTCGCGAGCACCGCGCGCGACTGCGAGAGCGCCGAGGTCTGCTGTTCCAGCTGTTCGTTGGCCACGCGCAGTTCTTCCTGCTGGCTCTGCAGTTCCTCGTTGAGCTGCTGCGTTTCCTCGAGGGCTTCCTGCAGACGCTCCTGCTGCTGCGCGGCGGCCACCACGTCGCCGATCGTCGCGCTCATCAGCGCGAGGAACTCATGGGTACGCGCATCGGGCGGCGCCATGAACGCGAGCTCCAGCGCGCCGATCACGACGCCGTTCGCCCGGATCGGCGCGACCACCAGCGCCGTGGGCGGCGCGGCGCCCAGCGCCGACGCGACGGACCAGTAGTCCGCCGGGACGGCGTCGATATGCAGGGACTGCGCGGACGTCACGGCACGGCCGACCAGCGTGTCGCCCACGGCGATGCGCTGGGGCAGCATGTCCTCGTTTGCCAAGCCGATGGCGCCGCGGCGCTCGAGCGTGTTACGGCTGACCAGCACATAGAGCGTGCCGGCCGCCGCGCCAAGATAGCTCGCAAGAAACTCGAGCACGACCGGCGAGAGCCGCGCGAGCGAGTCCTGCCCCACCACCTGCGCACCGAAGCGTACCTGTCCATCGCGCAGCCACGCCTGATGCGTCAGCACGCGCGCCTGGCTCTCGTGCGCGTCCAGCGATCCGCTATAGGCATCCGACAGCTGCACCAGATCCCGGCGTCCTCGCCAGGCGACGATAAAGCTCAGCAGCACGCTGGCCACCACGGATCCGATGATCGTCACGAGCGCAAACTGGCTGCCCGAGTCCGCGCGATTGAGCCGCAGCGTCTGCTCGATACCGAGAAACGCGTCGAGCTCGCGATTCGTCGCATCGCGCTCGGCCTCGCCGCGGCCGGCCAGCGCCGATGCCTGCGTGCCATCCCCGCGGCGCCGCAGCGCGATCAGTTCGTCGGCCTTCCGATCCCACTGCTGCTGCCATGCCTTGATGCGCTGCAGCCGTTCCACCTGCGCGGCGTTGTCGCGCACGAGCGTGGAGAGCGCATCGACGTCGGCCATCAGGATCGGACGCGCGAGGTCGTAGTCGCGCGTGTAGCGCTCGTCGCCCGTCATCGCGAAGCCGCGCAACGCGGCTTCCTTGCGCCAGACCAGCCGGCCGATCTCCTGCGTATTGCCGATGACGCGCTCGGAATGCTCGATCCAGCTGTTGGCAGAGAGGAGATACAGCACGAGCCCGATGAAGATCGCCGCCGTAACCCCTCCGACCACGAGTGGCAGTGTGATATTGCGTCGAAGGATCCGCCGAAAAGCCAACTCATCGAGTCCGGTCGAGGGAGACATAGGGAACGTGGCCGAAGGGTCGGCGCCCATGGAATTGGAGGTGGCGGCATGTTACCTCACCGGCGCCAACAAAAAAGCCGTGCCCGAAGGCACGGCTCAGGGGCGGCGCGGGAAAGTCGCGCCGTTTCTCGGGGAGAGAAAGCGTCGTGGCGGCCTTTACAGCGACTGCAGGAACGCGACGATCGCGTCGCGGTCGTTCTTGGGCAGGGCCTCGAAGCGCGTGCGCGCGTCGTTGGCCTCGCCGCCGTGCCACAGGATGGCCTCGACCATATTGCGCGCGCGGCCGTCATGCAGCAAACGCACGCTTTGATCGGCATTGCCCTGTACGAAGCGCAGCGAACCGATGCCCCACAGCGGCGCGGTACGCCACTGGTTCGGCGCGGCGCGGCCTTCGCTCAGCGTGTCGGCCAGGCCCGGGCCCATGTCGTGCAGCAGCAGGTCCGTGTACGGATGGATGGTCTGGTCGCGCAGTTCCACGAACGGGTGGTTGGTGCCGGTCTTCAGCGTCGCGGTGTGGCAGGCCACGCAGCGGGACTGCGTGAACAGCACGCTGCCGCGCGCGATCAGGTCCGGATTCACGTCATGCTCGGGCGATACGCGCACGCCGGCCGGGAAGCCGCTGCGCAGGCTGCGCTGTGCCGGCACCGCGATCAGCGACAGGTAGCTCGTCAGGCGTTCGATCTCGGTCTCGGAGATCGACGTGGCCGCGGCGGCCTGGCGGCAGTCGGCGGCGCCCATCTGGCAACCGCGCGTCGGGAACACCGGCGATGTCACGCCCATGTCCTTGCTCAGCGCGTCGCCGGCCTGCTGGCGGATGCTGCCCTTCGACGCCTTCCAGCCAAAGCGGCCCAGATGGGTCTTGCCGGTTTCCGGGTCGGTGACCCAGTTCGGGATGCCGCGCACGCCGTCGCCGTTCACGTCGTCCGGATCCGCGAGCGCGAGAATCGTCTTCTCGTCCAGCGCCTCGAGCAGGCCCATGCCGATGACCTGCGCGGCCTGGCGCGCCGAGTATTGCGCCGGGGTCGGGCCCTTGAACGCATAGACCGGCTTGACCAGTTCCACCTTCTCCCCATCGGGCAGCGTGCGAACCGTGGTCTCGTACGACTTGATGCTGACGTCGTACTGCGGGGCATTGCCGTCCTGCGCGTGCTGCTGCACGTTCCAGCCGTAGGTCGGATCGGCCTTGCCATCGGCGGCGGCGGTCAGGATCGACATCGTGTCGAGCTTCACGCCGATGCCCGGCGAGATGCTGCGGCCGTTGTTCGTGTGGCACTGGATGCAGCGCGGCTGGTTGTAGCGCGGGCCGAGCTGGCCGATGTGCGCCGTGAACACGGGGTTGTCGGCGTCATGCTCCGAGTGCTTGCCGTCGAGGAACGACGTGTGGAACAGGCGGCGGCCCTCCACGAAGCGCTGCGTGTTCGCGATGCCGATATTGTTCGACATCTGCTGGAACACGCGCATCGGCTCCTCGGAGTAGTTGTACGAGAGGCTCGCCTGGCCGCCCAGCAGCGCTTCGTCCGGAATCGGTTCCGAGTCGAGGTTCGGCACGATGCCGTACCACGGCTTCATGCCCTGGCCCACCACGTACAGCTGCTCGAACGAGTAGTAGCGGCTGCCGCCGCCATCGACCACCGGATCGCGCTTGAGGCGCGGCGCCGGCGCGAGTTCGATCTTGTCGCCGATCGCCAGCTTGCTGTGCGGGTCCGTGCGCCAGTTCGAATCCACGGTCATCATGCAGTTCTCTTTGGGCTGCCCTTCGATACAGATCGGCAGTCCACCCTGCGTGGGATTGTTGAAGCCGTAGTTCAGCGACCAGCCATAGTCACGCACTTCCGGGTTCTGGATATTGCGGAACAGGCTGAACGTCGTGCCGTCGAAGATGCCCTGGTTCACGCGCAGGTAGAACGAGATCTTCTGGCGGCCCGCCGGCACTTCGTCGCGAATCTCCAGGCCGAACGTGCGATTCTGGAAGTAGAACGTCGGGAACGTGAGGTAGCGGCCCGGACCCGCGTCCGGCGCATCCCATGCCTCGCCGCGCTCGCGTGCGTGACGCTCGGTGGGCCGCATGCCCACCAGCGTCACGAGCGTGCCGTCGGCCTCGCGGTACTGGATCTGCTCCATCGCCTGCGTCGTCGCGTCATACAGCGGCGAGTAGCCCGATGCGGGCTGCACGGGCGTCGAGTTGCTGGCGTTGTTGTTGCCGGACGGCGCGGCAGCGCCATCACCGCCGCCACCGCCGCCGCAGGCGGCGACGATCGACGCGGCAATCAGGGAGACGGCAAGCGCGGCAACCGCGCCCGTGCCTCGCTTGGGGACGGGAAATTGCATGGTTTATCTGACCTTCTTTGTTGTTATCGAATGCCTTCGGCCAGTTGCTCCGCCGGCGGTTTCCACTGCATGCAGACAACAGGCCCCCCTGGACGCGCCGGGATGGCGATCCATATGGATGCAAGACTGTTGGGAAGGCTTGAATGGATGTGACAGACCTGTACCGCAATCATCGTGCCTGCCATTTCTCGGTCATGCGGTGACCTTCGGCGACGGCGCAATGGCTTCGCAGCGGACCGAAGATCGCGGCATATTCCTGCGAATTGGCGTATCCAACCAAAGGGGGATATGGGTACGAACGGAATCTGCCGAAATGCACGCAGGCGGTTATATCGCGCCGTGCCAGAAAATGGCCCATGAGGTGACATCAATTGGCAGTCGACCGCAGCAATAGGTGTCACTGCCGATGCGCTAGACTGCGCGGGTATTCGTTCGCACGCCTTACATGTCCTTCAACGACCCCGTCACGCTGCTCCTGATCATCACGCCGTTCGGGCTCATGACGATGCTGCTGCTTTGCCTGTCCTATATCGGGCTCGGCAAGGACAACGCGTCGCTGCACTGGTGGATCGCGGGCGATCTGCTGCTGGCCGCCTATCGTGTCGCGGCCCTGCTGCAGCCGGGCGTGCCGCAGGGCGTGAACCGCGACGCGCTCGCCTGGGTGCCCACGATGACGCCCCTGGCGGCGTTTATCACCGGCACGACGCTGCTGCTGGCGGCAGTGGGCGCCCACACGCTCGCGCTTTATCGGCTCGACCCTCTTCGGCCAGACCCTCCCCGCCTCGACCCTCCGCGCCCGGACGATGCGCCCGGCAAGCGCGGCCGCGGCACCTCCGTGCTGATGCGCCTCGGCCTCGCGCTCCCGCTGCTCTACGCCTGCGGCGCGGCTGCGGCCGTGCGGGCGGGCTACGCGCTGCCCTGGCACTCGCTGTTCATGGTGGCCACCATCGCGATACAGGCACGCATCACGCTGCGCCTCGCGCGCCGGTATCGCGGCGCGCTGGGCCTGCTCGCGGGGCAGCTCGTCGTCCTTGCCTATCACGCCTGGTCGGGACCCGTGCTCGTCCTGCATCCGATTCCGCCGCAGGCATTCGAGCACACGTTCCTGCCATCGGTGCAGGCGCTGACGATGGACGTGATCGTGTCGTTCCTGTTCACGCTGAGCTACGCGCTCGCGCTGCAGGAACGGCTGCGGCTGCGCATCCTGCAACTGAGCATCACGGACTCGCTGACGGGCGCGCTCAACCGGCGCGGCGCGGTGTCGATCCTCAACGACGCATGGGCGCGCGCGAGCGCCGAGCGCCATCCCATCGCCATCGCGATGGTGGACCTCGACAACTTCAAGCGCATCAACGACCAGTACGGCCACTCGGCCGGCGACGCCGCGCTCCAGGCCTTCGCGGATACCGTAACGCGGCTCAAGCGCCAGTCCGACGTGTTCGTGCGCTGGGGCGGGGAGGAATTCCTGCTGATGCTGCCGCGCACGGAACTCGGCCAGGCCCAGCACTTTCTGGCGCGCCTGCGCGACCACCTCAAGGCCCTGCCGCTGACGCCCGCGCTGCCGTTCCACCTCGAATTCAGCGCGGGGCTCGCCGACAGCCGCGCAGCCGTGGCCGCGCGCGACTTCGAGACCGCGCTGCGGGCCGTGGACAAGGCGCTGTACCGCGCCAAGGTGGACCGCAACCGCGTGGAAATCGTCTCGGAAGTCGACGTTTGAGCACTTTTCGCACGAATCAGGTGTCGCGAACGCCAGATTATTGAGGTGGCGTCAACAAGCTTTCCCACGGACTCGCCTTTTTCCCGGCCATGATGCGCCGCACAATGCCGGGATTGGATATCCGGAGATCCGGCATGACACCCACGCAACCTTCCACGGACAGCACACAACCGGCCGGCAGCGCCGGGCTGGCCCTGCTCGCCCTCGCCGTCGGCGCCTTTGGCATCGGCACCACCGAGTTCTCGCCGATGGGCCTGCTGCCCACGATCGCCGCCGGCGTGAACGTTTCCATCCCGACCGCGGGCATGCTGATCAGCGCCTACGCCATCGGCGTGATGGCCGGCGCGCCGCTGATGACGCTCGCGCTGTCGCGCTGGTCGCGCCGCACCGCGCTGATCGTGCTGATGAGTATCTTCACCATCGGCAACCTGCTGTCCGCGGTGGCCACCGACTACACGATGCTGCTGCTCGCGCGGCTCGTCACCAGCCTCAACCACGGCGCGTTCTTCGGCCTCGGTTCGCTCGTCGCGGCCAGCGTGGTCCCGCGCGAGAAGCAGGCCAGCGCGGTGGCGACGATGTTCATGGGGCTGACCATCGCCAACGTCGGCGGCGTGCCCGCGGCCACGTGGCTCGGTAACGTGATCGGCTGGCGCATGTCGTTCGCGGCCACGGCCGGTCTCGGCGTGCTCGCGATGGCCGCGCTGTGGTTCGCCCTGCCGAAGGGCAGCGCGGGCCAGCGTCCGAACGTGCGCGCGGAGCTTGCCGTGCTCACGCGTCCCGTCGTGCTCGGCGCGCTGGCGACCACCGTGCTCGGTGCCGGCGCCATGTTCACGCTCTATACCTATATCGCGCCGACACTGTCGGACCTCACGGGTGCGTCGTCGGGCTTCATTACCGCGATGCTCGTGCTCATCGGTCTCGGCTTCACGATCGGCAACGCCGCGGGCGGCAAGCTCGCGGACCGTTCGCTCGATGGCAGCCTGATCGGCTTTCTCGTGCTGCTGATCGCCGTGATGCTCGCGTTCCCGCTGCTGGCAAAGTCGCATGCGGGCGCGGCGATCGGCCTCCTGATCTGGGGCGTCGCGACGTTCGCCGTCGTGCCGCCGCTGCAGATGCGCGTGATGCGCGCGGCCGTGGAAGCGCCGGGGCTGGCGTCGTCGGTCAACGTGGGCGCATTCAACCTCGGCAACGCGCTCGGCGCGGCGGCCGGCGGCTGGGCCATCTCTGCGGGCTTCGGCTACAAGGCCGTGCCCCTCGTCGGCGCCATCATCGCGGCGGCCGGCCTGGCACTGGTGCTCGTCCAGATCTCGGTCCGCCGCAAGCCCGCGGGCCTGTCGCTGGGCGAACGATAACGGTGCCCATCGGCGGCACTCGTCAGCCGATGCCGAGCCGCCGCCGCTCGGTCTGCACCTGATCCTCACCATCGCGGCGGCCGATGATCCAGCCGTCGCCGGGCACCAGCGCGCGGTATTTCACATCGACGATCTGCTTCCAGTCCTGGATCAGATCGCGATGGGCAATGCGCCATACCCCATCCCGCCTTTCCATCCGATCGAGGTAGCGTGACGACGTGAACATATCCATGGGCGCGTCGGCGTCGCCGGCCGCGCCGCCGGTCAGCTGCGCAAGCTGCGGCTTGGCTTCGGCCGGGTACTGCTGGATCGTGCGCACGTAGGTCTCCACCAGCGCGACGTCGTCGCTCGCGAACTCGATCAGCATGTTGCCGATAAAGTGGCTCGAGGTCGCGATCGGCCGGTGCCGCACGAGGATCCATTCGACGAGCCCTTCCGCCGGACCGATATACGGACCATGGCTGTCGATCGCGCCGGGCCAGAAGATATCGAGCATGCCCTGCCGGTCCAGCCGGTCTACCGCGCGGCACCAGCGGAACATCAGGTCCTGGATCTGCAGGCGGGAGACGATGCGTTCGGGGGTATATTGGCTGGTCGTCATGGTCATGCGGTCTTGAACTGCACACGGGTGGAAAGCTCCTGCATCTGCGCGGCCTCCCTGCGGATCAATGTCGCGAGATCGGCTGGCGTGCCGCCGACGGGCACGATGCCGTACCCCTCCATCTTCGACACGATGGCCTTGTCGGCGAGCATGCCATTGAGCAGCGTATTGAGCCGCGCGACGATCGGCTTCGGCGTATTCGCGGGCGCGCCCACGCAGAACCATGGCGACATCACGAACCCGGGCATCGTCTCCGACAACGTCGGCAGATCGGGCAGCAGCGGCGAGCGCTGCGCGGACGTGACCGCGAGCGCCTTGATGCGGCCCGCCTGAATGAGCTTGAGCGCGGACGAGATCTGATCGATCGTGAAATCGATATTGCCCGCGATGAGGTCCGTCAGCATCTGCGAGCCGCCCTTGTACGGCACGTGCACGGCCTGCACGCCCGCGCGCTGCTTGAACACCTCGCAGCTGATCTGCGCGCTCGATGCCACGCCGGAACTCCCGTACTGGAAGTTCCCGCCTCTGGCCTTCATCAGCGCGATGAGCGCGGCCGGCGAATCGACGTCGAGCGAGGGCCGCACCATCAGCACGTTCGGCGTCTCCGCAAGATTGATCACGGGCGCGATCGAGTCGATCGTGAACGGCAGCTTCTCGTACGCGAAATGGTTCGTGACCATGGTGCCGACCGAACCCATCAGCAACGTGTAGCCATCGGGGTTCGCGCGCGAGACCGCGGCCACGCCGATCGTGCCCGTGGCACCGGGCAGGTTCTCGACCATCACGGGCTTGCCGAGCGTCTTCTGCAGATGCTCGGCAACGAAGCGGCCGAGGATGTCCGTGGATCCGCCGGGCGGGAATGGCACCACGACCTTGATCGGCTGGGCGGGCCAGCCGGTGGGCAGCGACGCGGGCGTCGCCACGGCAGGGGTCGCCTGGGCATGCGCAAGACGGCCTAACGGCAGCGCGAAGCCCGCCCCCAGCGATCCGCCAATGCACTGCCGCACAAAGCGGCGTCTCGATGATTCCATGACATGTCTCCTCTCGTTATGGGCACCGCATCCGCCGGACTTGAGGCATGCCACGCCGCGGCGATCTCCGTCGCCATCCGCGCGGCCTGCGCCAATCCCGCCTGCGCGCTCGGCACGCAACGCGACGGATCCAGAACGTTGTCGGTCATCGCATCGAGCGACGCCGCATCGGGAACGATCACGGACACGGATGCGCCACGCGCGCGGAGCCCGTCCACCTCGGCGCGCAGATGACCGCTGACGGGATTGCCCTCTGCATACCCGAGCGGTGCGATCACGAGCACATGCTTCGCGTCCGGCGCGAGGTCGGCGTTGGTCAGCGAGCGGATGCCGCCATCCATGTAGACGCGCCCGCCGATCGGCACGGCCGGCCACGCGCCGGGCACCGCGCAACTCGCGGCAATCGCATCGACGAAGTCCACACCGCCGTCCGCATCGAACACGACGTGCGCCCCGGTCGCGGTATCCACCGCCACCACATGCAGCGCGCGCCCGGGCCATGTCGCGCGCGGCAGGCGGCCCGCGACGATGGCGCGGCGCGCGTCGAGCGGTACGGTCTCGCTGCGCAGCGCAAACGCGCCGATGCGCCGGCGCGCCGCATCGATATCGTCGCCCACGCGTTTCATGAGATGCCGGTTGCGCGCGTCCGCGTCGGCCTGCGAGTAGGGCCGCGCCTGTTCGAGCGAACCCGCGGGCGGCGCAAGCTGCTGCGCGAGCAGCGTTTCCACCGCCACACCGGACGCCAGCTGCGCACCGACCACCGAGCCGGCCGACGTCCCGACGAACGCATCGGCGTCGGCGATATCGACACCGGCCCGCGCGAGCCCTGCCGCGATGCCCGTGGCCCACGCAATGCCGGCCACCCCGCCCCCGCCCAGCACGACCGCGCGTTTCATATGACCCCCGCGTCGTTCAGCGCGGCCAGGCGCTCGGGCGACAGCCCCAGCAGATCGCCGTAGATCTCGGCGTTGTGCTGGCCCAGGTCCGGCGCGGGCTCGATCGGCTTTTCGGCGCTATCGGGAAACTTCGGCACCACGCCCGCCATCTTCACGGGACCGATATGCGGATCCGGCACGGACGCGATGGTGCCGCGCGCGCGATAGTGCGGATCGTTCATGATGTCCTCGATGCTGAAGATGAACGAGTACGCGAGCCTGGCCTCGTCGAGCGTGGCGCATAGCTCCGCCACGGGCTGCGCCTCGATCCACGCGGCCAGCGCGGTGTTCAGCTCGTCCACGTGCTGCCAGCGCTGTTCGTGCGTGGCAAAGCGCGGATCGCCGAGCCAGTCCTGCCGGCCCATCGCCTGCGCCAGCCGCTGGAAGCCCGCGTCGGCGGACACCGTGAGGATCATGTAGCGGCCATCGGACGTGCGGAAGTGCTCGCCCGGCGCCGCCGCGAAGTGCTTGTTGCCGCGCCGCTCCCGCACGGTACCCAGACGGTCGTAGGCGGGCACCAGTACCTCGGTGAAACGGATGATCGATTCGTACATGGCGAGATCGATCTGCTGGCCTTCGCCGCCGTGCATGTCGCGGCGGTAGATCGCCATCATCAGCGCGAACGCGCCGAGGATCGCGGACTGGTAATCGGCGATCGACGTGCCGATGCGCACGGGCGGACGATCGGGGAACCCCGTGATGCCCATGAGTCCGCCGAAGGCCAGCGCGATGCGGTCGTATCCCGCGCGCTCGCGATAGGGTCCCGTCTGGCCGAAGCCCGAGATCCGCAGCATGATCAGCTGCGGATTGCGCGCCTTGAGCACGTCCCATCCGCAGCCCCACTTCTCGAGCGTGCCGGGGCGAAAGTTCTCGACCACGGCATCGGCGTGTTCGACCAGATCGAGCAACAGCTCGCGACCCTCCGGCTTGCGCAGGTCGAGCGTGATGCTTTTCTTGTTGCGGTTCTCGACGCTCCAGTACAGGCAGCGGCCATCGACGAACGGGCCGAGATCGCGCACGGTGTCGCCACGGCGCGGGACCTCGACCTTGATGACCTCGGCACCGAAGTCGCCGAACAGCGTGGCCGCGACAGGACCCGCGACCATGGTGCCGAGATCGAGGATGCGCAGGCCACTCAGCAGATGCGGGCCGGGACCGGAGGTCATCTTCATGATGCGGCCCCCTCCTTCTGCGCGTTGAGCGGGTCGCATGCGCGCGTCGCGGCATTGCCTTCGCGCACGATATAGTCGGCAAGGCCCGAGTTGCGCGTCATATGCCAGTAGGCGTCGTTGCGGAACGGCGTGGGCGCCACCACGCGGCCGCGCGCGTTGCGGTACCAGTTGGACATGCCCTTGTGCGTCCAGATCATGCGCGCGTGGGCATCCTGCACGCGCGCGTTGTACGCGTCGTGCACGTCCTGCCGCACCTCGATCTCGAACCGCTCGTGCGCGTTCAGCGCGGCCTTGAGCAGCGACATTACGTACTGCACCTGCGTCTCCAGCAGCGCGACGACGCTGCCGCCATGGCCGAGCGCCGTGTTGGGGCCGGCCAGCATGAAGAAATTCGGAAAGCCCGGCGTGGCCACGCCGAGGTAGGCCTGCGCGCCGTGCGCGTCCCAGTGCTCGCGCACGTTGCGGCCACCGCGCCCATGCAGGTTGAATGACGACAGCAGGTTCACCGCATCGAAGCCCGTGCAGACCACGACGATATCGACCTCGTGGCGCTCGCCATCGGCCGTGACGACCGCATCGCGTTCCACGCGATCGATGCCGTCATTGACGATGCGCACGTTGTCGCGCGTGGCCGTGCGGAACCAGCCGTTGTCCATCAGCATGCGCTTGCCGAACGGCGGGTAGTCGGGCAACACGTCGGGCAGCAGGTCCTGGCGGTCGCCAAGCTGCTCCCGCACGTACGAGACGAAGAACTCGCGATGCTTGTCGTTGCGGCGATTGATCGCGCGCTCCGGGTGCGGCCATTCGGGATCCACCTGCAGCGAGGCATGGATACGGTCGTTGAAGATCCAGGCAAGGCGCTGGCGATACCACGGCTGGTAGTACGGCAGTTCCTTCAAAAGAAAGCGCGCGGCCGCGGGCACGGGCTTCTGAAAACGCTCGAATGGCGCGGCCCATTGCCGGGACCGCTGGAACACCGTGAGCCGCGAGACGATCGGCGCGATCGCGGGCACGATCTGCATCGCGCTCGCGCCGTTGCCGATGATGGCCACACGCTTTCCGGCCACATCGAGGCCTTCGGGCCAGCGCGCGCTGTGGAAGCATGGGCCTTCGAACGTATCGAGCCCGGAGATCGGCGGCATCTTCGGCATATTGAGCAAACCCACCGCGCTGATCACGACATCGGCCCGAATGACGTCCGCATTGCCGTCGGCATCGGAGACACGCACGGTCCAGTCCATGCTGCCTTCGTTGTACGTCGCCGCATCGACCTTCGTGCCGAAGCGCATATGCGCGCGCACGCCAAAGCGATGCGACACCTCGACGAAGTAGGCCTGGATTTCCTCGCGCAGCGCGAAGTAGCGCGTCCAGTCCGCCCTGGCAAACGAGTACGAATAGATATGGTTCGGCGTATCGACGCCCGCGCCCGGATAGCGGTTCTCGTACCACGTGCCGCCAACCTCGGCATTCTTCTCGATCACCGTATGCGGAATGCCGGCACCCTGCAGGCGGATGGAAGCGCAGAGTCCCGCCACGCCCGCGCCGATCACCACCACGTGGAAGCCTTCGGGCACGCGGTATTCGTCGCGCTGGTCGATACGGAACGCGGGGTCGCCGCCCAGCCACGCGCCGACCATCGGACCGTAGGCTTCGGGCACGTCCTCGCCGACGCTGCGGCGCATCATCTCCACGAGTTCCCCGAGTTCGGGCAACGGCAGCGCGGCCGGCGCACCGGCCTTCCACGCGAGCACGGCATCGCGCGCGGCGTCGCGGACTTCCTGCTGGACCTCGGGCGGCAGGCCGCCGCTATCGTGATCGTCGATGCCGCGGATATGCGTGCACTGGTAGCGCTCGGACAGCCAGCGCCGGTCGCCGGTCAGATGCAACAGCATCATCAGCAGCGTGGGCACATTGGCCGCGGGCAGTGCGTGGTCGAGTTCGCGGATCCATGCGGGATCGATGGCAGGCGTGGAAGACGAGGAGGCGGTCATTGGCATTCTTTGGGCAAAAGGGGGCCCGCGGCGGGCCGCGCGCGGCCACCTTGGGCAACAAACATCGACGAGGAGAAAAAGCGCTTGCCTGGGTGTCTTACTTGGGCGTCATGCCGGATGTGCGCACGACATCGCCCCACTTCGCGTATTCGGCGGCAACGGTCTTCTGCATGAACTGCGGCGTGCCGGGCCAGGCCTCGAAGCCCAGCGCGTCGAGCTTCTGCTTGACCTGCGGCATCGTGAGCACCTGCTGCAACTGCGCGCTGAGCTTCTGCACGATGGCGGGCGGCGTGCCGCGCGGGGCGACCAGCGCGGTCCAGCCCAGCGCTTCATATCCCTTCACCCCCGCCTCGATCATCGTCGGCACGTCCGGCGCGATCGAGGAGCGCGTGCTATCGAGCACGGCCAGCGCCTTGAGCTTGCCTGCCTTGATGTTCTCGTGCTGCGCGCCGATGGTGTCCACCATGAGCTGCGCGCGGCCGGACATCACATCGATGGACGCGGGCGCGCCGCCCTGGTACGAGACCGTGGTGATATCGACGTTGGCCTTGGACTTGAACAGCTGCAGCGCAAGCTCGAATGCCTGCGCGCCCGATGCGAACATCAGCTGGCCGGGCTTCTTGCGCGCGTCGCGGATCACGGCCTCCACGCTGTCATACCCGCTCGCGGGGCTGGCCAGCAGGATCATCGGTGCCTTGGCCACCATGCCGATGGGCTCGAAGTCGTTGAGCGGATCGTAGAGCCTGGTGGCCTGCAGATGCGGCCCCGTGGTCAGCGTGCCGCTGACGGCCAGGCCGAGCGTGTAGCCATCGGGCGGCGCCTTGGCAACCATGCCCATCGCGATCATGCCGCCGACCCCGGGGCGGTTCTCGATCACGAACGACTGGTTGTTGAGCTTCGACAGCTCCTGCCCGATCAGGCGGCTGATCGTGTCCGAAGCGCCGCCGGGCGGGTAACCGACCAGCAGCTTCACGGGCCGGGCGGGAAAATTGTCGGGCCCCTGCGCATAGGCGCCGCCGGGCAGCAGCAGCGCCAGACAGGTGGCGGCAATGAGGGATGCGCGAGTCATGTTGTCTCCTGATGTTCTGTTTTTTTTGTAGCCGATAGCCACAGTATCGGTATGCGCGCGTAACGGCGTAAAACTCTCGATACCGATTCGTTCACAATATGAACGTGCGGATTCCCCTATGCTGCACCGTAGCGGGCGGAGCGGCGATAATGGAGCGCGTGATCTTTTGCAGGAGTTCACATTGTGAATACGGAAGCCTCCCGTACGCGCGGCGCGCAGGCCGTGTTCCGGGCGATCGACCTGCTCAAGCTCGTCGGGCTGAACCACGAGCATGGCATCTCGCTGGCTTCGCTGGTCGCGGCGACGGGGCTCGATCGGGCCACCGCCTACCGGCTGCTGAGTTCGCTCGTGCAGAGCGGCATGGTCGCGCGCGACGAGGGCAAGCTGTACCGGCTTGGCCTCGAGTCGATGCAGCTGGGCCTCGCGACGATGAGCCGCGTGCCGATCATGGAGCGCTGCCGCCCGACGATGATCCGGCTTGCCCGGCGTACCGAGGACACCGTCTACCTCGTCGTGCGCAATGGCGACTATGCGCATTGCGTGCACTACGAGCAGGGCGCGTTTCCGATCAAGGCGCTCGTGCTGCAGGTCGGCGGGCTGCGGCTGCTGGGCGTGGGCTCGGCGGGCACCGCATTGATGGCGACGCTGTCAGACGCCGAACTCGAAGGCTTTCATGCGCGGCATGCGGCCGAGTTGCCGCCGGAGCGCGGTTCGCTGCCGCATCTGCTGCGCCAGGCCGCGCAGATCCGGCAACAGGGCCATGCGCTGACCGACAACCTCGTGGCGACGGGCGTGGGCGGCGTGGGCGTGGCGTTCGAGGTCACGCCGGGGACCTATGCGGCCATCAGCATCGGCGCGATTCGCTCGCGCATGGACGATGCGCGGCGCCGATGGATCGCGGACCTGATGCGCGAGGAACTGCGCGCCGCGGGATGGGCGTTGCCGCCCGAGGGATGATCCGCGTTTGCATCGCGCGCGGTCTCGCTTCACACTAGCGGGCATGGGTCATTCACAGGCATCCAAGGCGGCCACGCGCGAGCGCCTTGTCGTCACCGCCGCGCGGCGCCTGCTGCGCGAGGGCACCAATGGCGCGAGCGTCGCCGATATCGCGGCGGACGCGCACATCACGGCGGGCGCGATCTATCGGCACTTCGCGTCGCGCGACGTGCTGCTGCGGGAAGCATTCGCCGCGGCGGCCACGGTACTCGGAGACTGGTCGCGCCGGTCGCCGGACTTCGATACGGCCGTCTCCCTCTACCTGAGCCCCGCGCATCGCGATGCGGTCGATGCGGGCTGCCCCGTCGCCGCGCTCGCGAGCGACATGGCACACGGTACCGCCGATGATGCCCTGCGCGGCGCCTTCACCGCGCATGTACGCGGCGTCATCGACATGCTCGCCCATCGCCTCGCGCCCGAGGCCGGTGAGCGGGCCCGTGCGGAGGCCATCCTGTCGTGGTGCGCCTGCGTCGGCGCGCTGGGCCTGTCGCGCGCGATACCCGACGCGTCCGCTTCCGGCGAACTGCTCGCGGATGTCGCGGCGGAACTCACGCAGTGGCCGTCGCGGTCCCCGCGAATGCCTCGGTAAGCTGCGCGGCGACCGTGTCGAGTATCTCGCGCGACAGCGCGGGATCGTCCACCGCGCGCGACAGCGCGAGCGCGCCCACGCAGGCACTGAAGGTCAGCCGCGCCCGCGCGCGCCGCCGCGCCCGCACTTCTTCGGGCAACAGCCGCTCGAAGAACGCGAACATGCGCTCGATCTGGCCGGTGTAGACATCGGACGCCCGGTCCGGAACATGGCGCGGCACGTCGTTGAGCAGCGCTGTCAGCGGGCACGATCCGCAGCGATCGTCGCGATGCGCGGGCGAGAGATACCGCGCGATGGCATCGCGCAGGCTGGTCCTCGCCGCGTCGTCCCATCCCTCGAGATCGCCGAACGCGGCGGCCAGCGCCTCCACGACGAGATCTTCGCGCGACGCAAAGTGCTTGTAGAAGCCACCGACCGTCAGGCCCGCTTCCTCCATGATGTCCGCCACGCCAATGCCCGCGAACCCGCGCTCGCGAAAACGGCGCGCGGCAATCCGCACGATGCGTTGATGCGTCGCGGCCTTCTCCGCGCGTGAATGCCTCATGATGAATGCATGGTCTGAATGCGGGGTCGATTAACGCGTCGATCCTAGCACGTGCAATCGTTGGTTCCCTTAAGTCTCCTTTAAGTCTTCGTCCCTAGACTCAACCCGTACTCACCTCAAGCCGTACGAACGAACGGGACAGGAGATAGCCATGACCCCCCAGGAAACCCAAGCGCTGGAACGCTTCTTGACCCAACTGTCGCAGGCGCGCGTCGCCGCGAAAGATCCGCAGGCCGATGCCATGATCGCCGAAACGGTCGCGCGGCAGCCCGATGCCGCCTACCTGCTCGTGCAGCGCGCGCTGCTGCTCGACAATGCGCTGGCCGCCGCACGCGAGCAGAATGCCGCGCTGCAATCGCAATTGCAGCAATTGCAGGCCGCCCAGGGGGGCGGCAATCGCGGCTTTCTCGATGACAACGCGTGGGGCTACGCATCGGGCAACAACGCGGGTCGCGCGGCGGCGGCCGGCGCCGCATCCATGGCGGCACCCCAGCCGGCGCCCGTTCAGGCACCCGCTCAGGGACCCGGCCAACCACCGGTGGCGTATCAACCCGCCGCGGCACAGCCACCTGCAAGATCGGGCTGGCTCGGTGGCGGGCTGGGCGGCACGCTGGGGAGCATCGCGACCACGGCAGCCGGCGTGGCCGGTGGCGCGTTCCTGTTCCAGGGCCTCGAAAACATGTTCCATCGCAATAGCGCGAGCAATGTGCTGGGGAACCCGGATATGGCGGTGCTGGAGCAGCCCAACGAGACCGTGGTGAACAACTACTACGGCAACAACGACACGCCCTCGCTGGACACGACCAGCGCGTCGTCGGGCAACAGCTTCCTCGACGACGACGATCTCGGCAACGGGTCGTTCCTCGACGACGATTCGTCGTGGACCTGAAAGCGGAAGGGCCCGCCCCGAAACCGGGGACGGGCCCTTTCCTGACTGGGCAACCGGTCGCCCGGCCGCACAGCGGCCGGTCCGTTCAGTCGTCCAGCAGCGACAGGTCGCGCACGGCGCCCTTGTCCGCCGACATCACGAGCTTGGCGTAGGCCTTCAGCGCGGCCGTGACCTTGCGCGGACGCGGCTTCGCCGGCTTCCAGCCCTTGGCGTTCTGCGCCTCGCGGCGGCGCGCGAGTTCCTCGTCCGACACCAGCACGTTGATCGTGCGGTTCGGAATGTCGATGCGGATCTTGTCGCCATCGCGCACCAGACCGATCGCGCCGCCCGCGGCCGCTTCCGGCGAGCAGTGGCCGATCGACAGGCCCGACGTACCGCCCGAGAAGCGGCCATCCGTCAGCAGCGCGCAGGCCTTGCCGAGACCCTTCGACTTGATATAGCTCGTCGGGTACAGCATCTCCTGCATGCCGGGGCCGCCCTTCGGACCTTCGTAACGCACGATCACGATGTCGCCGGCCTTGACCTTGTCGTTCAGGATGTTCTCGACGGCCTCGTCCTGGGACTCCGTCACGTGCGCATTGCCCTCGAACACGAGAATGCTCTCGTCCACGCCGGCGGTCTTCACCACGCAGCCGTCGAGCGCGATATTGCCGGTCAGCACGGCCAGGCCGCCCTCCTTCGAGAACGCATGCTCGTACGAGCGGATGCAGCCTTCGGCACGATCGAGGTCGAGGCTCGGCCAGCGCGTGTTCTGGCTGAACGCCACCTGCGTCGGAATGCCGGC
Organism: Cupriavidus sp. OTU4054; assembly: GCF_038440175.1. Taxonomy (NCBI): domain Bacteria; kingdom Pseudomonadati; phylum Pseudomonadota; class Betaproteobacteria; order Burkholderiales; family Burkholderiaceae; genus Cupriavidus; species Cupriavidus sp. OTU4054. The sequence continues at coordinate 4,762 of NZ_JASATF010000023.1, read as the reverse complement.
GGGGCCTGCCATATAGAACTTGCGCACCGCTTCGTCCTGCGTGCGGACGATGTCCCACTGGTCGAGCGCGTCCTTGAGCGTCGGCGTATGCACGGTCGGCACATCGGTGTGCAGCTTGCCGGCGCGGTCCAGCTCGCCGAGGATCGCCATGATGCCGCCGGCGCGATGCACGTCCTCGATGTGGTACTTGTTCGTGTTCGGCGCCACCTTGCACAGCTGCGGCACGATGCGCGACATGCGGTCGATGTCGGTCATCGTGAAGTCGATCTCGGCTTCGCGCGCGATCGCCAGCAGGTGCAGGATCGTGTTGGTCGAACCGCCCATCGCGATATCGAGCGTCATGGCATTCTCGAACGCCTTGAAGCCAACCGAACGCGGCAGCACGCGGTCGTTCTCCTGCTCGTAGTACTCGCGCGTGAGTTCGACGATACGGCGGCCGGCGCGCTTGAACAGCTGCTCGCGGTCGGCGTGCGTGGCCACCACGGTGCCGTTGCCCGGCAGCGAAAGACCCAGCGCCTCGGTCAGGCAGTTCATCGAGTTAGCCGTAAACATGCCCGAGCACGATCCGCAGGTCGGGCAGGCGGAACGCTCCACCTCGGCCACATCGGCATCCGAGTACGACGCATCGGCCGCGATCACCATCGCGTCGACGAGGTCGAGCTTCTTGAACTCGACGGCCTTGGTGACGGGGTTCGCCAGGCGCGTCTTGCCCGCTTCCATCGGGCCGCCCGACACGAAGATCACGGGAATGTTCAGGCGCATGGCGGCCATCAGCATGCCCGGGGTGATCTTGTCGCAGTTGGAAATGCACACCATCGCGTCCGCGCAGTGGGCATTGACCATGTACTCGACGGAGTCCGCAATGATGTCGCGGCTCGGCAGCGAATACAGCATGCCGTCGTGACCCATCGCGATACCGTCATCGACGGCGATGGTGTTGAATTCCTTGGCCACGCCGCCTGCCGCCTCGATCTCGCGCGCGACGAGCTGGCCGAGGTCCTTCAGGTGGACGTGTCCGGGAACGAACTGGGTGAACGAATTGACCACCGCGACGATCGGCTTCGAGAAGTCTTCGTCCTTCATGCCGGTGGCGCGCCAGAGCGAGCGCGCCCCCGCCATGTTGCGACCGGCGGTGGAGGTTTTGGAACGGTATGCGGGCATCGTGGGAACTGTTTGAATCGCGGCAATTGGAATCATGGGGGGTCGAAGACCCGGGGGCCCCGCGAGTAGGAGCCCTTCGCTCGCCCGTGCGAACAACCTCTTGAGCCGCGCCGTGGGCAAAACCCGACGATTATCCCATAACGGGCTCCGAGCGGCCCGCGCCACCCACCCCCGCCATCGCGCACGTTGGCAATCTTCCATATTTCGAATATAGTCGAACAATGGAAACGAAGATCATGGAAACCGACGGCGCCCTCGAAGCGCTAAGCGCGCTCGCCCACGCCGTGCGCCTCGCCATTTTCCGCCTGCTCGTGCAGGCCGGGCCGGAGGGCCTGCCCGCGGGCCGCATTGCCGAAATCATGGACATGCCACCGTCGTCGCTGTCGTTCCACCTCAAGGAACTGCACCGTGCCCACCTGCTGGCAAGCCGGCAGGAAGGGCGGTCGATCGTCTATATGGCGCGCTTCGACACCATGGGCGGCCTGCTGGGCTATCTCACCGAAAATTGCTGCGGTGGCGCGCCGTGCGGGCCGGCGTCCGCCGGTTTGTCCGCGGGTTCGTCCGCCTGCGCGGCCCCGGTGCGGTCATGAGTGCCGCACCACCGCTCGAAGCGAGCGCGCCGGCCGCCGCCATCGGCGTGTTCGAGCGCTATCTCACGGTCTGGGTCGCCCTCTGCATCGTCGCCGGCATCGCGCTGGGCCAATGGCTGCCCGGGCTGTTCCGCGCGATCGGCGCCATGGAGATCGCGCAGGTGAACCTGCCGGTCGGCGCGCTTATCTGGGTCATGATCGTGCCCATGCTGATCCGGATCGATTTCGGCGCCATGGGCCAGGTGGCCGGACACTGGCGCGGCATCGGCGTCACGCTGTTCGTGAACTGGCTCGTCAAGCCATTTTCGATGGCGCTGCTCGGCTGGCTCTTCGTGCGGCATCTGTTCGCGGGATGGCTGCCCGCCGACCAGCTCGACAGCTATGTCGCGGGACTGATCCTGCTGGCCGCGGCGCCGTGCACGGCCATGGTCTTCGTGTGGTCGCAGCTGTGCAGGGGCGATCCGTACTTCACGCTGTCGCAGGTCGCGCTCAACGACGCGATCATGGTCGTGGCCTTCGCGCCCGTGGTCGGCCTGCTGCTTGGCCTGTCGTCGATTACGGTGCCATGGGATACGCTGATCGCCTCCGTCGGGCTGTATATCGTCACGCCCGTGCTGATCGCGCAAGGCATTCGCCGCGTACTGCTCGCGCGGGGCGAGGCAACGTACCAGCGGGCCGTCGCCGCGATGGGACCCTACGGGATCGCTGCCCTGCTCGCCACGCTCGTGCTGCTGTTCGGCTTCCAGGGCAATGCCATCGTGGCGCAGCCGCTGATCATCCTGCTGCTCGCCGTGCCGATTCTCGTGCAGGTGTTGTTCAACTCGGGCCTCGCCTATCTGCTCAATCGCCGGCTCGGGGTCGCGCACTGCGTCGCGGGACCGTCGGCGCTTATCGGCGCGAGCAATTTCTTCGAGCTCGCCGTGGCCACCGCCATCAGCCTGTTCGGCTTCCGGTCGGGCGCCGCGCTCGCGACGGTCGTGGGCGTGCTGATCGAAGTCCCCGTCATGCTGCTGGTCGTGCGCGTGGTCAACCGCTCGCAACGCTGGTACGAATCTGCGTAGGAACCTCCAATGTCCGTCACGATCTATCACAACCCTGCCTGCGGCACGTCGCGCAACACGCTGGCCATGATCCGCAATGCTGGCATCGAGCCCGCGATCATCGAATACCTGGCCACCCCGCCCGATCGCGAGACCCTGCAGGCGATGATTCGCGACGCCGGCCTCACCGTGCGCGAGGCCATGCGCGAGAAGGGCACGCCTTACGCCGAACTCGGCCTTGGCGACCCGGCGCTCACGGATGCCCAGCTACTCGACGCAATGCTGGCCCACCCGATCCTCATCAACCGGCCGTTTGTCGTCACCGAACGTGGCACGCGGCTCTGCCGCCCGTCGGAGGTCGTGCTCGATATCCTGCCCTCGCCGCAGCAGGGCGCCTTTACCAAGGAAGATGGCGAAGCCGTCATCGACGCGCGGGGACAGAGAATCCGATGATCGATCTGCCTAACATCATGCCGGCGGTGTTCGACACGCCGGACCTGCGCAAGCTCGAGCCTTCGCGCGTCAGCACGCATCCGCCGCGCATCCTGCTGCTCTACGGCTCGCTGCGTACGACGTCCTACAGCCGCCTGCTCGTGCGGGAGGCCGAGCGCATTCTCCAGCAGTTCGGCGCCGAGACGCGCGTGTTCGATCCCGCTGGACTGCCGATGGCCGACAGCGTGCCCGCCGATCATCCGAAGGTCGTCGAACTGCGCGAGCTGTCCCAGTGGTCCGAGGGACAGGTCTGGTGCAGCCCCGAACGGCACGGCACGCTGACGGCCGTGTTCAAGAACCAGATCGACTGGCTGCCGCTCGAGTTCGGCGGCATTCGGCCCACGCAGGGCCGCACGCTCGCGGTGATGCAGGTCAGCGGCGGCTCGCAGTCGTTCAACGCCGTCAACGCGCTACGCGTGCTCGGCCGCTGGATGCGCATGGTGACGATCCCCAACCAGTCGTCGGTCGCCAAGGCGTATCAGGAGTTCGACGCGGACGGCCGCATGAAGCCATCTGCGTACTACGACCGCGTGGTCGATGTCATGGAGGAGCTCTACAAGTTCACGCTGCTGCTGCGCGACCGCAGCGACTACCTGACGGATCGCTACAGCGAACGCAAGGACGCCGCGCCTGCCCAGGCCGCGGCACTCGCGGCCGCGGCGATGCAACACGAGCAGGACGCACCGGCCGAAGACAGCGACGAACTCGAATGACCGCAGGCATGCAGACGGCACCGAGCCGGGCCGTCATCGCGCGGCTCGGTATTGCCCAGACGCTGGCATGGGGGTCCACCTACTACCTGCCCGCGATGCTGGCGACGCCCATGGCGCGCGACCTCGGCGTATCGCCGCCGACGATCTTCGCGGCATTCAGCGCGGCGCTCGTGGTCTCCGCGCTGGTCGGCCCATCGGCCGGGCGGATGATCGACCGTCATGGCGGCCGCCCGATGCTGGTTGCAATGAGCGTGGTCTTCGCGCTGGGTCTGGCGGGTCTCGGTGCCGCGCAGGGCGTGATCGGCCTGTTCGCGGCGTGGCTCGTGCTCGGTATCGGGATGGGCGCGGGCCTCTACGAGGCCGCGTTCGCGACGCTGGTCGGGCTATATGGTCATCGCTCGCGCGGCGCGATCACCGGCATCACGCTGATCGCGGGCTTCGCGAGCACCGTGGGCTGGCCGCTTTCCACGTATATGGAAGCCCATATCGGCTGGCGCGGCGCGTGTTTCGCGTGGGCGGTCCTGCACGTGACGCTGGGACTTGCGCTGAACTGCAGCATGCCGCGCCGCGAATCGGACGGCACGCCCCCCGCAGAGGCGTCCGCGCCCTCGTCCTCGCCCTCGCCCTCGCCCTCGCCCTCGCCCTCGCCCTCGCCCTCGCCCTCGCCCTCGTCCGCACCCGCACCCTCGTCCGCACCCGCACCCTCGTCCTCGTCCTCGTCCTCGTCCTCGTCCGCACCCGCACCCTCGCCCTCGTCCGCACCCGC
>NZ_JASATF010000022.1:0-132682 GCF_038440175.1 Cupriavidus sp. OTU4054 | reverse complement strand
CCGGGTGCCGGCCGCCAGATGCCGTTGTAGCGCGGCTTTTCGCCCGGGGCGCGCTGCGCTTCGCGCAGCGCGTCGAGCTCTTCCGTGCTCATGTAGCAGTGGTACGCCAGACCGCCGTCGAGCATCTGCTTCACGACCTCGCGATACCGGTCCATGCGCTGCATCTGGTAGAACGGACCTTCGTCGATATCGAGGTCGAGCCAGGCCATGCTTTCCAGGATCACGTCCACGGCTTCCTGCGACGACCGCTCGACGTCGGTGTCCTCGATACGGAGGATGAAGTCGCCCTGCATGCGGCGGGCATAGGCCCACGGGTAGAGGGCCGAGCGGATGTTGCCGAGGTGAATAAAGCCGGTGGGGCTCGGTGCGAAGCGGGTGCGGACGCGTTGTGTCATGGGCTGGGGAAAACAAAAAAGCCCGCGCACGGATGCGCGCAGGCTGGATGCGTTGAATGAGTGATTATAGCAACGCACTCGCGGAATCATTTATGCTGCGTGGAGTCTCAATCGGCGGCCGCTCGCCAGCGAGCGGGTGCCGGATGCCACGTGCATCACTTTCCGCTGAACGATCCCTCCCCTATGAAACGACGCCTTTTTCTCGGTGCCGCGCCTGCCGCGCTGCTGCTGGGTGCCTGCAGTTTTGGCCCGAAGCCGGCCACGCCGCCGGTGGCCGCCACACCGGTCAACGTCCCCCCGGCCGTCGCCACGCCGCCGCGCCCGATCCGCATCGGCCTGGCGCTGGGTGGTGGCGCCGCGCGCGGCTTTGCCCATATCGGCGTGATCAAGGCGCTCGAGGCCCAGGGCATCCATCCCGATATCGTCACGGGCACGAGCGCGGGGTCCGTGGTCGCCGCGCTGTATGCGTCGGGCATGGACGGCTTTGCGCTGAACAAGGTGGCACTGACCATGGACGAGGCCACGATCGCGGACTGGGCCCTGCCCTTCGGCACGCGTTTCGGCGGATGGCTCAAGGGTGAGGCGCTGCAGAACTATGTGAACCGGCTCGTGAAGCAGAAGCCCATCGAGTCGATGAAGCTGCCGCTCGGCATCGTGGCCACCGACCTCCAGTCGGGCGAGCGCATTCTCTTCCGCCGCGGCAATACCGGGCAGGCGGTACGCGCGTCCAGCAGCGTGCCGGGCGTGTTCCAGCCCGTATCGATCGCCGGCCACGACTATGTCGATGGCGGCCTCGTCGAGCCGGTGCCCGTGGATGCCGCGCGCGAGATGGGCGCGGACTTCGTGATCGCCGTGAACATCTCGGCGGACCCGGCCTCGCAGAAGAACGGTGGCCAGAGCGGCGTGCTGCTGCAGACGACGGCCATCATGGGGCAATCGATCAATCGCATGGCGCTGGCGCGCGCAGACGTGGTAATCCGGCCCGATCTGCCCGATATGGCGGGCAGCGACTTTACGTCGCGCAATCGCGCGATTCTCGCGGGCGAGGTGGCGACGGCAGCGGTATTGCCCGCGCTGCGGGACAAGCTGGCGCAGTTGCGTCAGCGGCCGGTCAGCGCGCCGGTCGGCACCGTGGTGGCGCAGTGACCGGGGCGATGGGCGTGCGTTTCTGGAAATGACATCGGTTGTCAGATCAGTGACAGCGGGTGTCACCCCTCGTTAGTGGGGTGACAGCTCTTGTCATCCTGCAGAAGGGCAGAGAGAGCAAGAGAGGGCAAGAAGAGGTAAAAAAAAGGACTGCCGAGGCAGTCCTTTTTTTTGGGGAGGCCGATTCCATCAGCCGCCATACAGCGAGCGGCCCTGAGCAGCCGGATCGAAGCGCTTGAGCGTCTCGACCATATTGCCCATGCTGTCGCCTGCCCCGCCCTGCGCCGACTCGTCGATGCGGCGGGCGCCGTTGTAGCGCGTGACCCAGTAGCTCGCGCGCATATCGTCGACACGGATCTTGCTGCCGGTGGACGGTGCGTGCACGAACTTGTTGTCGCCGATATAGATACCGACGTGCGAGAACGTGTGGCGCATGGTGTTGAAAAACACCAGATCGCCGGGGCGCAGGTCGTTGACGGCAACCGTCGTGCCAACCTGGCTCATTTCCACGGAGCGGCGCGGGAGCATGAAGCCGAAGGTGTCGTTGAACACGTAGCGGACGAAGCCGCTGCAGTCGAGGCCGGATTCGGGGCTGTTACCGCCGAAGCGGTAACGCACGCCGATCAGGCCCAGCGCATTCATGACGAGGTCGCCAGCCTTGCTGGCCACCGAGCTGGTGGAGTTCATCACCGAGGACAGCAAGCCGCGCTTGCCTTCCACATGCGAATCCGTGCTCAGTTCAGCACGGCTTTCGACGCGGGAGTCGGGATCCTTGAACACCGTATCCGCCAGCACACCGTTCGACACCGTCGCACCGCAGGCAAAGGCAATTCCAATGGCGACCTTTGCCAGGGAATGAAGTACCGTTCGCTGCATTGGTTCTCCTGATGAGTCGGACATGTCTGACCGGGATGTCGGACATCGCCGGACAGGCTGAAAACATCAGGGCGGTTCGTACGCAAGAAGCAGGCCAGATGGCTTTTGCCCCCCACAAGTACGGTCTGGTCACTTTCCGATCCCCAAGTTGTTACCAACTGGTTACCGTTTGCACCATCGCCGTGCGTCGCAACTCGTTATTGGTCACGTATGCAACGGACGAACCACCCCCGAAAATAGGTATCGCGGGATCTTAAAGGCTTACCCGTTGATCTGTCAAAGATCGTTACAAATTTCGTCGATTCACTATGCGAATCAAGGAGCTAGCGTGAAAAACGCATCTTCTTTCTCGCATACCGCATAAAAAACGCGTGCTAAGGCACGCGTTTTTCGGGATGCTGCGACGCACATCACTCAGGTAGCCCCAAGCGCGGCAGCGGCCATCAGCTTGCGCGTATATGGATGCTGCGGCGCGCCGAGTACCGCTTCCGTTTCCCCTGCCTCGACGACCTCCCCGTTCTTCATGACCAGGACCCGGTGCGCCATCGCGCGGATGACGGCCAGGTCATGACTGATGAACAGATAACTGAGGTTGTACTTGTGCTGCAGCTGGGACAGCAGCGCCAGGACCTGCTGCTGGATGGAGACGTCGAGCGCCGACGTGGGCTCGTCGAGCACGAGTACCTGCGGCTTGAGGATCAGCACGCGCGCGATGGCGATACGCTGGCGCTGGCCGCCCGAGAACTCGTGCGGATAGCGGCCGAGCGCCGTGCGGTCGAGCCCGACTTCGCGCAGGGCCTCGATCACGCGCTCGCGCATGGCTTCGCGCGACAGGCCCGGCTGATGCAGCGCAAGCCCCTCGCCGACGATCTGCTCGATGGTCATGCGCGGCGCCAGCGAGCCGAACGGATCCTGGAACACCACCTGCATGCGCGACCGCAGCGAACTGCGCTTCTTGCGCGTGCAGCTATGCAGGTCGCTACCCAGGAAGTCGATGGTGCCGCCGCTCTTGTTCTGCAACGCCAGCACCGTGTGCGCGAGCGTGGTCTTGCCGGAGCCGGACTCGCCGACGATGCCGATGGTCTCGCCCTCGCGCAGCTCGAACCCGACACCCTTGACCGCCGGGAACTGTTCCTTGCCGAACCAGCCCGCGATGCCGGCCTTCTTGCGCGCGTAGTTGACCGACAGGTCGCGCACGTTGAGCAGCACGGGCGCCAGCGGCACCAGCGGCAGCACCTCGCGCCGGGGCCGGCTGTCGATGAGCTTGCGCGTATAGGGATGCTGCGGGTTGGAGAACACCTGCGCGGTCTCGCCGGTCTCGACGAGCACGCCCTTCTCCATCACGCCCACGCGCTGCGCGAACGCGCGCACGAGGTTCAGGTCGTGCGTGATGAGCATGACCGCCATGCCGTACTCGGCCTGGAGGTCGCGCAGCAGGTCGAGGATCTGCGCGCGGATGGTCACGTCGAGCGCCGTGGTGGGCTCGTCGGCCAGCAGCAGCTTGGGCCGGCACGCGAGCGCCATGGCGATCATCGCCCGCTGGCGCTGGCCGCCCGAAAGCTGGTGCGGAAAACTGTTGAAGCGGTTGGCCGCGTCGCTGATGCCCGTGCGTTCGAGCAGCGCGATGGCGCGGTCGCGCGCGGCACGGCGGTCCAGCCCCTCGTGCAGCGCCAGCGTCTCCACGATCTGGTTGCCGATCGTATAGAGCGGGTTCAGCGCGGTCATCGGCTCCTGGAAGATCATCGCGATCTCGGAGCCGCGAATGCCGCGCATCTCGCGGTCCGATACGTCGAGCAGGTCGCGCCCCTCGAAGCGGATGGCGCCCTCGTAGTGCGCGTCCTCGACCAGGCGCAGCATGGCCAGCGCGGTGACGGTCTTGCCCGAGCCCGACTCGCCGACGAGCGCATAGCGCTCGCCCGCGCGCAGGTCGAAGCTCACGTCGCGCACGGCGCGCGTGGCGCCCTCCCCGTGACCGAAGGTCACGGACAGGTTCTCCACGCACATCAGCGTGGTGCCGGGGGCCGGCGCGGCCACGGGTTCGAACGCATCGCCGGGTGGCGTGTTGGATGATGGCATGCGCGATGCGGCAAGGCTCATGACACCACCTCCGGCGCGGGCGCGGCGGCAGCCGGCACCTTGGGCCGCACGCGGCCGCGCAGCTGGGCCAGGCCCATGCGCGTGTCGAACGCATCGCGCAGCGCGTCGCCCATGAAGGTCAGCAGCAGCAGCGTGATGACGAGCACGGCGAACGTGGACACCGAGATCCACCAGGCATCGAGGTTGGCCTTGCCCTGCGCGAGCAGTTCGCCGAGACTCGGCGTGGTCGGCGGCACGCCGAGGCCCAGGAAGTCCAGGCTGGTCAGCGCGAGAATCGCCGCGCTCATGCGGAACGGCAGGAACGTGATGACGGGCGTCAGGCTGTTGGGCAGGATATGGCGCCACATGATCTGCGCATTGGACAAACCCAGTGCCCGGGCCGCCTTGACGTAGTCCAGCGAGCGGTTGCGGTAGAACTCGGCGCGCACGTAATCGGACAAGCCCATCCAGCCGAACAGCGACAGCAGGATGATCAGCAGGCTCAGGCTCGGCTCGAAGATCGACGCGAAGATGATCAGCAGGTACAGCTCCGGCATCGAGCTCCAGACTTCGATCGCGCGCTGCGACATCAGGTCGAAGCGCCCGCCGAAGAAGCCCATCAGCGCGCCCGTGAGCGTGCCGATCAGCACGCCGATCACCGTCAGCGCCATGCCGAACAGCACGGAGACGCGAAAGCCGTATAGCAGCCGCGCCAGCACGTCGCGGCCACGGTCGTCGGTGCCGAGCCAGTTCTCGGACGAAGGCGGCGCCGGGTTCGGCTCCTTCGCGAAATAGTTGAGCGTGTCGTACGAATAGCGGTTGGGCGGGAACACCGCGAAGTTGCCATGGGTGGTGATGCGCTCGCGGATAAACGGATCCAGATAGTCGGTGCGCGTCGGGAAATCGCCGTCGAACGTGGTCTCCGGGTAGACCTTGACGATCGGGAAGTACCAGTCGCCCTTGTAGCGGACCACGAGCGGGCGGTCGCTGGACAGGACCTCGGCCGCCATGCTGAAGACGAACAGCAGCACGAACAGGATCAGGCTCCAGTAGCCGAGCCGGTTATAGCGGAAGCGCTGCCACGCGCGCTGGCGCGGCGACATCGAATGGGGAAGCGAGTGCGCGTGCGGCGCGTGGGCGGTCATCGGGGCATCCCTTCGAAATGGATGCGGGGATCGACGAGCACGTAGCAGACATCGGAGATGAGCCGCGTGATCAGGCCGATCAGCGTGAACAGGTACAGCGTGCCGAGCACGACCGGATAGTCGCGGCGCAGCACCGCCTCATAGGACAGCAGGCCCAGGCCGTCGAGCGAGAACAGCGTCTCGATCAGCAGCGACCCCGTGAAGAACGCGCCGATGAATGCGGCCGGGAAACCCGTGACGAGCGGAATCAGCGCGTTGCGGAACACGTGCTTCCACAGCACGCGGCGCTCCGCGAGGCCCTTGGCGCGCGCGGTCAGCACGTACTGCTTGCGGATTTCCTCGAGGAACGCGTTCTTGGTCAGCATCGTGACCACCGCGAAGCTGCCCACGACCGACGCCGTGATCGGCAGCACGAGGTGCCACAGATAGTCCATGACCTTGCCCATCATCGAGAGCTGGTCCCAGTTGTCGGAGGTCAGGCCGCGCAGCGGGAACCACTGCACGAAGGTGCCGCCGCCGAACAGCACGAGCAGCAGCACGCCGAGCACGAAGCCCGGAATCGCGTAACCGACCAGCACCACGAGACTGCTGATGACGTCGAACCGGCTGCCCGCCCGAATGGCCTTGGAGATGCCGAGCGGGACCGAGATCAGATAACTGAGGAAGAACGTCCATAGCCCAAGGCTGATGGACACCGGCAGCTTGGACTTGACCAGTTCCCACACGCTGCGGTGCTGGAAATAGCTCTGGCCGAGGTCGAAGCTCGCGAAGCGCTTGAGCATCAGGAAGTAGCGTTCGATGGGCGGCTTGTCGAAGCCGTACAGCGCCTGGATCTCCTTGATCTTCTCGGGATCCACGCCACGGCGGCCGCGATATTCGGCACCGCCACCGCTGGCTTCGCCGGCGCCGCCGCGCCCTTTCATTTCCATCATCATCTGCTCGACGGGGCCGCCGGGCACGAACTGGATCACGATGAACGTCAGCGTGATGACCCCGACCAGCGTCGGGATCATCAGCAGAATGCGTTTGAGGAGGTAGGCGATCATGGCCGTCGTCGATTGCGCATGGCGCGCGTTGCGTTGCTTACTGCGTGGCCTGCTGCAGATCGTTGCGCCACCAGTTGCCCAGGACCCAGCCTTCGGCCGTGTAGTAATACGGCAGGCGCTTCGGGTACGACAGGGCTTTCCGATACGCCACCCGGTGTGATGCACTGTACCAGTTTGGCACGATGTAGTAACCGTGCATGAGCACACGATCGAGCGCGCGGCCGGCCGTGATCAGCTCGCCGCGCGACTCCGCGTGCAGCACCGCGTCCACGAGCTTGTCCACGGCCGCCGACTTCAGGCCGAACAGGTTGTCGGAGCCCGGCATGGCGGCCGCTTCCGACGAGAAACGGTCGCGCAGTTCGTTGCCGGGGCTCTGGGAGTCCGGGAAACGGATGGAGACCATGTCGAAGTCGAAGTCCTCGAGCCGCTTCTGGTACAGCGCGAAGTCGGTCGTGCGCTGGTGCACCTCGATGCCGAGCGTCTGCAGGTTACGCACGTACGTGGTGATCACGCGGCTCATCGCCCCGCCGTCGTCGAGGAACTCGAAGACCAGCGGTTCGCCCTTGGCATTGCGCAGCGCACCATCCTCGTAGGTCCAGCCGGCGGCCGCGAGCAGGCGGCGTGCCTCGCGCAGATTGTCCCGCAGCGACCGTGGCGGATTCGTGGTGGGCTGGACGACCTCGGGGCCGAACACCTCGGGCGGCAGCTCGGCGCGCAGCGGCTCCAGCAGCTTCATTTCGCCGGGACCGGGACGCCCGTCATAGGTGGCACTGGCCGCGAGTTCGCTGTTCGAGAACCAGCTGTCGAGGCGCTTGTATGCCCCATAGAACAACTGACGGTTCAGGTACTCGAAATCCATGGCGAGAATGAGCGCCTTGCGCACGTTCACGTCCTGGAACACCGGCTTGCGCATGTTCATGACGAAGCCCTGCATGCCGGCGCCGTTGCGATGCGGAAACTCGGTCTTGATCAGATCCTTGTCGCGGAAGCGCGGGCCGTCGTAGCTCTTGGCCCAGTTCTTCGCGCGGTATTCGACGATCGCGTCGAACTCGCCCGCCTTGAATGCCTCGAGCCGCGCGGTCTCGTCCTTGTAGAGGCGATAGACCACGCGCGCGAAGTTGAACGTGCCGCGGCGCACGGCGAGGTCCTTGCCCCAGTAGGCGGGATTGCGCTTGAACGTGATGCCGCGGCCGGCGTCATAGCGCTCGATCAGGTAGGGCCCGCTGGCGATCGGCTCCTCGAAGGTCAGCTTCTCGAACGGCACCTTGGCCGTCCATTTCTTCGAGAACACGGGGAGCGACCCCACGATCAGCGGCAGTTCGCCGTTGCGCTGCTTGAAGTCGAAGCGAACCGTACGCTCGCCCGTGACCACGACCGCCTTCACGTCCATGCACATGCTGCGGTAGCCGGGGCTGGCCCACTTGCCCATCAGCATGTCGTAGGAATATTTGACATCCGATGCCAGCACCGGATCGCCGTTGGCGAAGCGCGCCTCCGGGCGGATGCGGAAGGTCACGGACATCTCGTCCGGGGCCACGGCGACATCTTCGGCAAGCAGACCGTAGGCGCTGGCGGTTTCATCGGCGCTGCTGATCAGCAGGGACTCGAACATCAGCGTGTTCAGGCCCGGCGCGGACGTGCCCTTGAGCGTAAACGGGTTGAACTTGTCGAAACTGGTACGGCGGTCCGGGTTGGCGAGCGTGAGCGTGCCACCCTGCGGCGCGTCCGCATTGACGTAGTCGAATTGCTTGAAATCGGCCGGATACTTGAGATCGCCGTGCAGCGCAAAGCCATGCGCCGCGTAACCCGATAGGGGAAAACCCGAAGCCAGCACGAGCGCCAGTGCCAGACCCCACTGCAGTACCGCGCCACGACGGAAATACTGCCTTGCCGCCTGAAGCGGCCAACGTGCGCGAATCAGCATCCCGATGCAGACCTCCAAGAATATCCCGACATATCCCGACCCACCTGGCCGCCAGAGGCCAGGCAAAGATGTGCGACAATTTTACATGGGTCCGGATAGCTACCAGCCATCCGGACATTCCCTTTGGCATGCGCGTGCATGAAGCATGCCCGCAAGACATTACACCTTGGAGAATTTAATGGGATTTCTGGCAGGTAAGCGGATCCTGATCACTGGCTTGCTGTCCAACCGCTCGATCGCCTACGGCATCGCGTCGGCCTGCAAGCGCGAAGGCGCCGAACTGGCCTTCACCTACGTCGGCGAACGTTTCAAGGACCGCATCAACGACTTCGCCAAGGAATTCGGCACGGACATGGTGTACGAATGCGACGTCGGCAGCGACGAGCAGATCGCCGCGCTGTTCTCCGATCTGGGGCAACGCTGGGAAAAATTCGACGGTCTGGTGCATTCGATCGGCTTCGCGCCGCGCGAGGCGATTGCCGGCGACTTCCTCGAGGGCCTGTCGCGTGAAGGCTTCCGCATTGCGCACGATATCTCGGCTTACAGTTTCCCTGCACTCGCGAAGGCCGCCCTGCCGCTGCTGTCGGACAAGGCATCGCTGGTCACGCTGACGTACCTCGGCTCCGAGCGCGTCGTGCAGAACTACAACACGATGGGCCTCGCCAAGGCATCGCTCGAGGCGAGCGTGCGTTACCTCGCCTCGTCGGTCGGCCCGCGCGGCATTCGCGCGAACGGCATCTCGGCCGGTCCGATCAAGACGCTCGCGGCGTCGGGCATCAAGGGCTTCGGCAAGCTGCTGGGTCACTTCGAGAACGTGGCCCCGCTGCGCCGCAACGTGACGATCGACGAAGTCGGCAATGTGGCGGCGTTCCTGCTGTCCGACCTGTCGAGCGGCGTGACCGGCGAGATCACGTATGTGGACGGCGGCTTCAATATCGTTGGCGCGAGCGTCGACGACGAGTAATGTCCGTGCCTTGACGTCCGTGCATTAGGACCTGCGCCCGATGGCCCCGCTCTTCGACGAGCGGGGCGCGCGGGTGCTGCACAAACGTTCCAGACCGGCCGGCGCGGGGCGCGGTAACATCGTCGTTCCGCCGCCCTCCCGACCGTCATGGACACCGCTACCCCCTCCCGCAACTGGATCGACCTCCGGCACGATGCTGCCTCGGGGATCGAGACGCTGCGCGCGCACTTCGAGGGGCACGCCTATGACCCGCACTGGCACGACTACTACATGGTCGGCTATACCGAGCAGGGCATCCAGCAGTTCCATTGCCGCAAGTCGCTGATCAGCAGCACGCCGGGCCAGGTGTTCATGCTCGAACCCGGCGAGGTGCATGACGGCCACGCGGTAGCGCCCGACGGGTTCACCTACTCCATTCTCTGCCTCGATCCGCACATGGTGGATACGCGCCTGCGCGCGCTGTTTCCCGACATGCCCGATCGTTTTCAGCCGAGCTTCGCCCATACGCTGATGCCCGATGCCGCGCTGGCGACGGCGGCGGCCGACGCCTTCCGGGCCACGCACGATCCCGAGCTCCGCATCGTCCGCGATGCCGCGCTCGATGCGCTGTTCGATCGGCTGACCGCGCATGTGCACTGGCGCAGGCGTATCGGGGAAGATCCGCGGCTGCCCGTGGTGGCGCAGCGCGCGCGGGAGTTCCTGCACGAGCATGCCGCCGAGGATATCGGGCTCGACGATCTGGTCCGCGCGACCGGCGTGGATCGCTATCGGCTGACACGCGCGTTCAAGGCCGCGTTCGGGCTTGCGCCTCATGCCTACCTCGTGCAGTTGCGGCTCTCGCATGCGCGGCGGCTCATGGCCACGGGCGCGACACCGGCGGATGCGGCCGCGGCGTCGGGCTTTGCCGATCAGAGCCACCTCGGCCGCTGGTTCCGGCGCACCTATTGCATGACGCCCGCGCACTACCGTGAGCGCTGCTCAAACGTTCCAGACGCCCCCTAGGCCGCGCCGCAATACTGGGCGCATGAATCCCGCCCTCCTCCCCTTTCTCCTGTTCGCCTTCGTGGCATCGATCACGCCCGGGCCGACCAATATCCTCGTGTTCTCCAACAGCGCGCGGCGCGGTGTGACCGCATCGGTGCCGATGATTCTCGGCGGCTGCGGCGGTGCCGCGCTGCTCGTGCTGGCCGTGGGGCTCGGCATTGGCCATACGCTGGCCGAGCATCCCGATCTGCAGCGGGCGATGGCGCTGGCCGGCGCGCTCTGGCTCACGCGCATGGCGTGGCAGCTGTTTCGCAGCGCGCCCACCGGCGTGGAAGTCAGCGGCGCGCCGGCCGCGCGGCCGCTTGGCTTCCTCGGCGCGGCGGGGCTGCAGCTCGTCAATCCGAAGACATGGGTGATGGGGATTGCCGTCGTCAGCCTGTTTGCCGGGCATGACGCCGACCAGACCCATGACGTCGCGCTGCTGTCGCTGGTGTTCTTCTGCGTGGCCATTCCCTGCATGTTCGTATGGGCCTGGCTCGGTGCCGCGGCCGCGCGGCTCTTGCGGTCGGCGGTCTGGGTGAAGCGGTTCGACCGGCTGATGGCGGTATTGCTGTTCGGCTCGGCCTGGTGGGGGTTTCTCGGTTAGCGGTTCGCTTCTGTTGCGGGGCAGCAAAATGTCCTTGCTGTCGTCCGCTTAAAGATGTATCGTAAATACACATTAAACGACGACGACCCAACGGAGCGCATCATGGAAGCCCATGACAACACCCCCCGCAGCCTGGACCTGCATCGTGAAACCCGCGGCCTCTCGGACCGTATCGCGCTTGGCATCACGCTGACGCTACGGTTCTTTGCGGATACGTTCTTCGCCAGGCGCTATGGCAACCGGGCCATCGTGCTGGAGACCGTGGCCGCGGTGCCCGGCATGGTCGGCGCGATGCTCGTGCACCTGAAGTGCCTGCGGTGGATGATCGACGACCATGACTGGATTCGCACGCTGCTGGACGAGGCCGAGAACGAACGGATGCACCTGATGACGTTTATCGAGATCGCCAGGCCCAGCTGGTTCGAGCGCGCGGTGATTCTGGTGGTGCAGGCGGTGTTCTTCGTGGCGTTCTTCGTGCTGTACCTGGTGTCGGCGCGCACCGCGCATCGGCTGGTGGGATACTTCGAGGAGCAGGCCGTCATCAGCTACACGCTGTACCTCGCGGAGATCGACGCGGGCCGCGTGGAGAACGTGCCGGCGCCCGATATCGCGATCGCTTACTGGAACCTCGCGCCGACGGCCCGGCTGCGGGATGTGGTGGTGGCGGTGCGGGAGGACGAGTGTGGGCACCGCGATGTGAATCATGGGTATGCGGATGCGTTGGCGCGGACCGCGGTGCATCAGGTTGGGTGATCGACTCACACCACGGCGTTCGCGCGTCCCTCCCAATAGCCAGCTCTCAACGCCTTCTTGTCGATCTTGCCGAGCGGGGTCAGCGGTAGCGATGTCGTGAATTCCACCGTCTTGGGGGCCATCACCGGCCCCTTTCGCGTTTTGACGAACGCGATGAGTTCCTCCGCCGTGGCCGCCGCGCCCGTGCGCAGGACCACGATGGCCTTGACCGCCTCCCCCCACTTCTCGTCGGGTACGCCGATCACGGCCGCGCTTGCGATCGAAGGGTGACCGGCTAGCGCGTTCTCCAGTTCCTGCGGGTAGATATTGAAGCCGCCGGAAATGATCATGTCCTTCTTGCGATCGACGATATGGAAGTACCCGTCGGCGTCCTGATAGGCCATGTCCCCCGTATGCAGCCAGCCGTCGCGCAGCAGTTCCCGCGTGGCCTCCGGCTTGTTCCAGTAGCCGCGAGTCACGTGCGGCGCGCGGACGCACAGTTCGCCGATGCCACCGTCGCGCGGCAGCGTGTTGCCCAGGTCATCGACGAGCCGCACCGACACGCACGGATACGGCTTGCCCGCGGCAGTCAGCTTGTCGCCGCGCGGATGCAGATGATCTTCCGCGGTCAGCGACAGGATGGTGCCCGGCACCTCGGTCTGCCCGTAGTTCTGGTGCAGGATCGGCCCGAACAGCGCGAGCGCCTGCGCGAGGCGGTGTTGCGAGATCGGCGCGGCCGTATAGACGATGCGCCGCAGGCTGCCGAGATTCACCGCCGCGATGCGCGGGTGGTCCATCAGCGCGTAGAGCATCGTCGGGACCAGAAACAGCGTGGTCGCATCGCCCGCGTGAATGGCATCGAGCGTGCGGTCCGCGTCGAAGCCGTCGTGGACGACGACCGTGCCGCCGCGGACCAGTACCGGAATGACGAGCGCGCCCGCGCCATGCGACAGCGGCGACGACACGAGCAGCCGCGTCGCGCTATCGAAACCCTGTTCGGCGATATGGAGCAGCGACGCAAACGCGAGCGCGCGGCTCTCGGTGATCACGCCCTTGGGCACGCCCGTGGTGCCGCCCGTGTAGATCAGGCGGATATTGTCGTCGGGCGCCTCGCACGCCTGCAGCGGCCGCGGTGTGTAGCCGGAAACTTCGCGCCAGAAATCGGCGATGCCGGGCACGGCATCGTGCGAGGCCAGCCGCAACGATTGTTGCGACGTCGGGCTCGCGTCCTTCACGAGCGCCTGACCGCGCGCGGTCCGTGCCACATCGACGACGAGCAGCACCGCGCCACTGTCCTCGAGCATATAGCGGTGATCGTCGAGACTGGCCGAGTAGTTCGGAATCACCGACACATAGCCGCCGATAAACGCGGCCGCCATGATCACGAACATCTCGTGGCGATTGCTCGTGAGCTGCATGATCGCATCGCCGCGCTTGAGGCCGATGGCCTCGAAATGCTGCAGCGTGCGGCTGATCTGCTCGGCCACGTGGGTATAGGTCACCGCCCGGCCGCGGCAGGCGAACGCAGTCCGCGGGCCGTGGCGCTCGAGCGCGTTGACGATCATGTCGCCGACACCGGCGGCCGAGTACAGCAGTGAATCGGAATTCGCCATCATTGCTCGCCAAGCTTCTTTTCGCGGATCAGCGCACCGAGCCGATCCGATTCCTTGTGCACGCGCGCGACAAAGTCTTCCGACGACGAGATCTCGATGTCGTAGCCTTCGGCGAGCAGTTGCTCCTTGAGCGCCGGGTTGGCCAGCGCGCGGCGGACCGCATTGCGCAACCGGTCGGCGGCCTCCTTCGGCAAGCCGGCCGGCGCGATCAGGCCCACCCATGACGAGGCCTCGAACCCGGGATAGGTCTCGGCCACGGTCGGCACGTTGGGCAGCAACGGCGATCGCCTGACGCCGCCGGTGGCCAGCGCGTGGAGGCGGCCGTCCTTGATATACGGCAGAAAGTAGCCGAGCGTGCCGGATGCCATGTCGTAGCGGCCGGAAAGCAGGTCCGGCAGAAACGACCCGCCACCGCCCTGATACGGGACGGGCAGCAGGTCCACACCAGCCAGATTGCCGAGCAGCAGCGGATACAGATGATTCGACGTGCCCTGCCCCGTGGACCCGAACGACACGGTGCCCGGCTTTGCCTTCGCCGCCTGCGTCAGCGCGGCCAGCGACGCGTAGGGCTTGCTCGTGACGAGCACGTGCGGCGCGGAGACGACGAGCGTGACATAGGTGAACGACTTGAACGTGTCGTACGGCAACGCGCGAAACATATGCTGGTTGACGGCCTGCGAATCGAACACGACGCCCAGCGTGCTGCCGTCGGGCTTTGCGCGCGCGACTTCGGCGGTGCCGAGCGTGCCGCCCGCGCCGGGCTTGTTGACCACCACATACGTTTCGCCCAGTTCCTGCGAGAGGCCGTTGGCGACGATGCGCGCGATGCGGTCGGTGGTGCCGCCGGCCGAGTACGGGACGATGACCTGCGTGGTCTTGCCGGACTGCGCGCGTGGGGCGCCGGGAAATGCGAGCGCACAGGCTGTGGCGCAGGCGGCGAGCAGCAGTGCGCGCCGGCCGCCTGTCATCGCTGGCATGGCGCCCGGTCGAGCGCGGGGCGTGGTTCGGGTCATCGTGTCTCCTCCTCTTGGGATAGTGCGCGGACGTCGTTGCGTCCGCTGTCGTCTGTTTGGCGGAACCGCTAGCGCGCGGGGCCGTCGTAGGCAATCGACCGGTCGGCGCGGTCGGCCATCAGAAAGCCGATGGGCCGGGCCGATTCTTCGTACAGATGGGCGAGCAAGCCGGCCGTACGGGCGAGGATCGGGATGCCTTTGAGCGCGCCAACCGGAAAGCCCGCCTGCAGCAGCACCGCCGGAATCGAGCCCGATGCGTTGATCGGCAGCTGGCGGCCATAGACCGACGGAATCAGCCGCTCCACCGCGAACAGCGCATCGAGGTACGGGCCGCGGACCTGCAGTTCCTCGGCCAGCGCGAGCAGGCGCGCGGTGCGCGGATCGCCGCCGGCATGAAGCGGATGCCCATAGCCGGGCACGGTCTGCCCCGCGGCCTTGCGCGCCGCGAGCGCGCGTTGCGCCACGGCGTCGAGCGTATCGCCCGATGCCGCGTGCGCGGTGACGATCTCGTGCAGGAAGCGTCCGCACAGCTCCGACGTTCCCATCACGACCGTGCCCGCGCCGAGGATGCCCGCCGCGACCGCACCCTGCAGCGCGGCGGGGTCGGCATCGTAGGTCATGCGCGCGGCGAGCACGGTCGGCGTGAGGCCATGCTCGGCGATGGCGACCAGGGTCGCGTTGACGAGGCGGCTCTGCGCGGCGGTGGGCGTGCTGCCCGTGAGCAGAAAGACATAGAAATCCGCGAAGCCGATCCTCCCGATGAGGTCGTCGCAGAGGTCCTTGCCCCGGATGGTGATGTGGTCCGCATCGGCCATGCAGATGGCGGTATGCGGGTCGTCTTGCCTGCCGATTCTCATGTCTCCTCCTGCGTTGTCTGCACGCTTTGTTTCGAGAAGATTCTAAGGAGACGCGCTAGATTGACAAAGTAGATTATTTGTATGCTAATCATCGACACCATCTATAGCCAATACGAGCCCGAACATGGAACTCAGGCATCTGCGATATTTCGTGGCGCTGGCGGAGCGGCTGAACTTCACCGCGGCCGCCCAGCAGGTTCACGTCACGCAGCCGACGCTGTCGCACCAGATCAAGCAGCTCGAGAACGAGCTCGACATGGTGCTGTTCGAGCGCACCGAGCGGCGCGTGAGCCTGACGGCGGCCGGCATGCTGTTTCTGCCGAAGGTCATCGAGGCGCTGAAAACGCTGGACAGCGGCACCGCGCTGCTCAAGGCGTCGGCCACGCTGTCGGGGCATCTGCGCATCGCCACGTCGCAGACGTTCAATCTGGCCATCGTGCCGCGCACGGTATTGCTGTTCCGGCAGCAGCACGAGAACGTGCGCGTGACCATCGAGGAACTGACGCTGGCCGATATGACGCGCGCGCTGCGGGGGAACGAGATGGACCTCGCCATCGCCTACCAGCCGACCGATGCGCACGACATGGTGTTCGAGCCGCTATGCGACGAAGAGCTCGTGCTGTTTCTGCCGGGCGACCATGCGCTCGCGCGGCGCAAGCGCGTGCGCATGATCGAGCTGCATGGGCGCGACATGGTGATGCTGTCCGCGCGCTACAAGACGCGGCAGATCATCGACGATGCGCTGGCTTCCGCCGGCACGGTACCGAACGTGATCATCGAGTCCGGCACGATTCCGTCGCTGCTGAACCTCGTGCGCGAGACCGGCGCGCCGACGATCCTCTCGCGCTATGCGCTGACGCCGGACTCTCCGCTGAAGGCCATCCCGCTCGAGAGTCCGCGTCCGACGCGCACGACGGGCCTGATCTATAGCAGCCGCCGCGCGCGCGCGCCGCTGGAGACCGCGTTCGGCGCGCTGCTGCGCAAGGTGGCCTTGAGCTATATCCCCACGTGACCGCCGTTGCCGGACGCCCGGCGCCGGGTCTTCCCATCGGTGGTGGCGTTTTTGTCGCGATGACGTACCGGTTTCCGATGTGCGCCGCTTAGTGACGGTTTTGTAATAGTTCGGTCAGTCAGAGGAAAGTGCCGCGGGCCAATACTGGATTCAACTCTTCATCACTCACCGATGAGAGTCCAGATAGCCAAATAGCCCCTCCTCTACCAGCGAGAACAACATGACTGACCTGAACCGACGCAAGGTAATGATCGGTGCTGCCACCACCGCCTTCGCCGCCGCTGCCGCCTCCGCCCATGCAGCCTCCTTCGGCAACCCCGACCGGCCGCCCGAAGGCGCCATCAACGCGGTCAATCGCAATGGCCTGACGGATCCCGGTCCGGGCAACCCCGCGCTGCAGGAACAGTTCCCCTCGTTCCAGAACGCGCCGGCGACCGACGTCAACGGCATGCCGTTGTTCTGGGCCTCGTTCAACAATGCGCACAAGCGCATCCAGAACGGCGGCTGGGCACGCGAGGTCACGCAGGAAGACTTCGCAATCTCCAAAGACATCTCGGGCGTGAACATGCGCCTGTCCGCGGGCGGCATTCGCGAGATGCACTGGCACCAGCAAGCCGAGTGGGCGATCATGCTCGACGGCAAGTGCCGCATCACGACGCTCGACGAGGAAGGCCGTCCGTCCGTGCAGGACGTGAAGGCCGGCGACCTCTGGTACTTCCCGCCGGGCCTGCCGCACTCGCTGCAGGGCGCGGGCACCACGGGCGCCGAGTTCCTGATCGCGTTCGACAACGGCATGGCATCGGAATTCAATACGCTGCTGCTGACCGACTGGATCGCGCATACGCCGCCCGAAGTGCTGGCCGCGAACTTCGGCGTGCCCGCGGACGCGTTCAAGAACATCCCCGTCGATAACCTCTGGATCTTCCAGGGCAAGGAGCCCGGTCCGCTGGCCGCCGCGCAGCGCGCGTCGGCATCGAAGAAGGGCCCGCCCGCGCTGCCCGTGGTGTTCTCGCTCTCCGATTCCGCACCCGTGAAGAAGACGCGTGGCGGCCAGGTGCAGATTGCCGACAGCCGCAACTTCAAGATCTCGCAGAACGTTGCCGCCGCGCTCGTCACGGTGAAGCCGGGCGGCCTGCGTGAACTGCACTGGCATCCGAATGCCGACGAATGGCAGTACTACATCAAGGGCAAGGGTCGCATGACGGTGTTCGACACCGGCCCCAAGGCGATGACGGCGGACTTCAACGCGGGCGATATCGGCTACGTGAAGAAAGGCCTCGGCCACTACGTGCAGAACGTCGGCAATACGGACCTGATCATGGTCGAGGTCTTCAAGGCCGATCACTTCGCCGAGGTGGGCCTGTCCGACTGGCTCGCGCACACCCCGCCGGAGATGGTCATGCAGACGCTGAACATCGATGCCGCCACGCTCGCGCAATTCCCGAGCGACCGGCCCGACATCATGCCGGAATAAGCCGGCGCGGCACCCGGGCGGCCGCGGCCGCCCGCTGCATTGCAAGACAACACCACAGGACAACAAGCAATAACAGGCGCCACACATGACAGGGGGAACATGCCGTGCGACCGATGACAACGTCCAGTACCACTCTTTCGCTGACCGACCGGACGTCGCGCTCGATGCGCGCGGCGCTCGAGGGGCGCCGCAACGGCCTGCGCGCGTTCCTGCCGTTCGTCGGCCCGGCGTTGGTCGCCTCGGTCGGCTATATGGATCCCGGCAACTTCGCCACCAATATCGAGGCAGGCTCGCGCTATGGCTACGAGCTGCTGTGGGTGGTGCTGCTGTCGAGCCTGATCGCGATGTTCTTCCAGGCGCTGTCGGCGCAGGTGGGCATCGTGACGGGCAGCAATCTCGCGGAGCTCTGCCGTGAACACTTCCCGCGGCCGGTATCGCTCGCGATGTGGGTCGCGTCGGAGATCGCGGCGATCGCCACCGATCTTGCCGAGTTTCTCGGCGGCGCGCTCGCGCTATCGCTGCTGTGCCATCTGCCGATGCTCGCGGCGATGGGCATCGTCGCCGTGGTCACCTTCGCGCTGCTGTCGCTCGAGTCCCGCGGCTTTCGGCCGCTGGAGATCGCCATCGCGCTGCTCGTGACCGTGATCGGCGGCACGTACGTATGCGAACTGCTGATCGCCCCGCCCGACTGGTCTGCCGTGGCCGTGCATGCCATCGTCCCGCATCTGCGCGACAAGGATGCGCTGATGCTCGCGGTCGGTATCGTCGGCGCGACGATCATGCCCCATACGCTGTACCTCCACTCCGGTCTTACCCAGCACCGCGCGGTCACGGCGAACGTGCACGAGCGGCGACGGCTGATCGGCTTCTCGAACCGCGAGGTCGTGCTCGCGCTGGGCGCGGCGGCGCTCGTCAATATGGCGATGGTCGTCATGTCGGCTACCGTCTTCCACAAGAGCGCGCCGGCCATCGACGACATCGGCGTGGCCTATCACACGCTGATTCCGATCCTCGGCGGCGGTGCCGCGGTGATTTTCCTGATCGGGCTGCTGGCCTCGGGTGTATCGAGTTCCGTGGTCGGCACGATGGCCGGCCAGATCATCATGCAGGGCTTCGTGCGCGTGCGCATTCCGATGTGGGTGCGGCGCGTGGTGACGATCGCCCCGGCATTCGCGATCGTCGCGCTGGGCTGCAACGTCACGAACGCGATGATCGCGAGCCAGGTGGTACTGAGCATGGCCCTGCCGTTGCCGATGATCGCGCTGCTCGTGCTCGGCGCGCGCCGCCGCGTGATGGGCGAGTTCGCGATGAAGCGCCGGGTGCTGGTGGCGGCGTCGGCCGCGGCGGTGCTGATCGTCGCGCTGAACGGCCTGCTGATCTGGCAGGCGGTGATGTGATGGCCGCCGCTGGCGTCTGCCTGTACGCTACGCCCGCGCGGGCGGCGGCGCGCACGACTCGCGCACGATCACGTGCGTGGTCAGCCGGATCTCCCGGCGCGCGCGGGGATCGATCGTGGCGGAGGCCGCGGTATCGGCTGCCTCGGTCGCCGTAGCTGCCGCCCCGCTGCCGCCGATCGCTCCCATCAGCACCTCGGCCGCGGCGGTGCCCACGGCTTCCAGATCCCAGCTCACCGCCGTGATCGCGGGCGAGTACAGCTGCGGCAGATCGCCATCGCCCACGCAGATCAGGCTGACATCGTGCGGGACACGCAGGCCGGTCTGCTTCATGGCCTGCAGCACGCCGGACAGAATGCGCGTGCCGAGGCAGACAAACGCCGTGGGACGATCCGGGGCCGACAGCAACGCCAGCGCATCGCTGAACGAGAAGTCCATGGCCGAGCGGCTCGACCGCACGAGCGTGTCATCGACCGCGACGCCGCGACCCGCGAGCGCGTGCCGATAGCCGTTGATGCGCTCGCGGCCGGGACGCAGCGCGCCGTCGGAGGTCATCAGCGCGATGCGCGTATGGCCAAGGTCGAGCAGATACTGCGTGGCGTCGCGGGCCCCGCCGAAGTGGTCCACATGGACGCCGGCACCTTCGTCGCCGAAGTCGCGGTCGAGCGCCACCACGGGCAGGTCGCGCGCAAGCTGCCGCAAATGGTCCGGACGCTCGACCTCGCACGGGCCGAGGATCAGGCCATCCACGCGACGGCGGCGAAACAGCTCCACCATCATGTCCTCGCGCGCATTGCTGTTGTGCGTGTTACCGACGACCATCGCATACCCTTCGCGCTGCAGACGCATCTCCACGGCGGTGATGATGCGCGCATAGAGCGGGTTGGCGAGGTCGGATACCAGCAGGCCCACGACCCCCGACGTCCCCGTGCGCAGGCTTTGCGCGATGGGATCGGGCGCGTAAGCCAGTTCCCTGGCCGCGCGCTCGACGGCCTGCAGCGCCGCTTCGCTCACGGGACCGCTGCGATTGAGCGCGCGCGAGGCGGTGCCCAGCGATACGCCGGCCGCGCGCGCCACGTCACGGATCGTGACGCGGGGGGACACGACGGGCCGCGTTGCAGCCTTGGCGATGGCCTTGTCAGCGGGCTTGTCCGAATCGGGCGGTCGCGTGCGGCGCATGAACGAGTGAGCGTGGTGGGCAGTGGTGCGTGGGATTATCGCCGATCGGGTCGGGCACCGATCAGTAGACCGCGCGGCCGCCGCTGATATCGAACACCGCGCCCGTGCTGAAGCTGCACTGCGCGGAGCACAGCCACGCGGCCATCTCCGCGACTTCCTCCACGCGCACGAAGCGTTTCATCGGCACGCGCGCAAGCAGGCGTTCGCGCAACGGCTCGCGCTCTTCCTCGCGATACATGCCGAAGATCTCGGTATCGGCCGCACTCGGCGTGATGCAGTTGACCAGCACGCCGTGCTCCGCGAGTTCCTTGCCGAGGCTCTTGGTCAGCGAGATCAGCGCCGCCTTCGAGGCCGCGTAGGCACCCGCGAACGCGTTGCCGTCCTTGCCGGCGACCGAGGCCATATTGACCACGCGTCCCCAGCCGGCCGCCACCATCGACGGCACGACCACCTGCGCGCACGTCAGCGCGCCGAACACGTTGACGTCGAACGCGCGCTTCCAGTCGTCGAGCGAAGCCTCGAGCGTGGGGCCGCTGCGCGCAAGGATCGCGGCATTGTTGACGAGCGCGGTCGGCGTGCCGAGTCCCGCCACCGATTGCGCGAACGCCTGCTCCACCTGCGCGCGGGCGGTGATATCGACGGCGACCGCATGAACGCGCGCGCCCCGTTCGCGCAATGCCGCCGCGGCGGCATCGAGCGCCGCGGCATCGCGGTCCCATAGCGCTACCGCGCTGCCCTCGGCCGCCAGCCGCTGGCCGATCGCAAGGCCGATGCCGCGCGCGGCGCCCGTGATCACGGCAACGCGGGAGGCCGGCGGGTCGATGGCGAGCGTGCTCATACGTTCACCGCCGGTGCCGGGACCGCGATCCGCCGGATCGGGTCCGTGCCGTCCCATGCCTGCGCGGCGGCGGCGATCGTGGCGAAATACTCGCCCTTGCCGCCCGCCATCTCCGAGATCTCGACGATATTGCCGGGCAGGTCCGGATGCAGGTAGTACGCGAAACGGCCGCGCATGCCCATGCGGCCGCCGTGCCCCTCGACATAGCCCCGCGCGCACAGCCATTCGGCATACACGTCGAACCGGTCGCCGGTCCAGTAGGCGATGTGCTGCATGCCCTCGCCCCCGCGTGCCAGCGAGTCCAGATACAACGACGGCGCGTCGTTGCGCTGCTGGATCAGTTCGATCTGCACCCCGCCGGAGTTGGCCAGCGCGATGGACAGGTCCGGCAGTGCCGATGGCTTGCCGTAGTAGCGGAACTCGGTGGTGCCCACCGCTTCCTTGTAGAACCACGGGCCGACGCCGAGGACTTCGCTCCAGTGGCGCATGGCGCGTTCGATGTCGTGGACGACGTAGCCGATCTGGCGCACGCCGCCGAACTGCTGGCTCATGCCGGTCTCCCTGTTCTCTGCAATATTTGTGGAAACGTTTCCAATCTCAGAGTGTAGAGCAGCAGCGGCGGTTCAAGCATATAGCGTTAACCATGATTGCCGTTGCTGACGCCTCGATCGAAACTTTATGGAAACGTTTCCACACGTTTGCGAAATCAAGAACGCCCGCGCAGCGACCGACGACGGGCGACGACTCATGGAGACCCCGCATGAAGACCACGCTCGCCGCCGCCCTGCTGCTGGCGATATCCACCGCGTCGATCGCGGCGCCCGATAACGCCGCCGACTATCCCGACCGCCCGATCCGCATGCTGCTGCCGTTCTCGGCCGGCGGCGGCGGCGACATCCTCGGGCGCCTGCTGGCCGAGCGGCTGTCCGCGCGGCTGCGGCAGCCCGTCGTGGTCGAGAACAAGCCTGGCGCGGCGGGCACCATCGGCACCCACGCGGTGGCCACGGCCGCGGCCGATGGCTACACGATCATGATCGGCGGCATGTCGACGCATCAGCTTGCGCCGGCGACTTATGCAAAGCTCCCCTACGATCCCCTGCGCGATTTCCAGAGCCTGGGCGCGATCGGCAGTTCCTCGATCGTGATGGTGGCGTCGAACAGCTATCCCGCGAACAACCTCGCGGAGACGATCGCGATGGCGCGCAGGCAGATGGCGCAGGGCCAGGCCGCGCCGATCCAGTATGCAAGCTGGGGCGCGGGCTCCACCGGCCACTTCTGCGGCGAAGTGCTGCGCCAGAAGACGGGCATCGCCATGCAGCATGTGCCGTACAAGGGCACGTCGCAGATCATCACCGACATCCTTGGCAACCATATTGCCGTGGGCTTCGTCGATATGGTCACCGCCACGCCTTTCGTGAAGGAAGGCAAGGTCAAGGCCCTGGCCGTCTGCACGCGCCGTTCGCCGAGCCTGCCCCAGGTGCCGAGCTACAAGGAACAGGGCGTGGACTTCGACCGCGAGCTCAACTGGGCCGCGTATGTGCCGGCCAAGACGCCGAAGCCGATCGTCGACAAGCTGTCCGCGGCGCTGGAGGGCACGCTCAAGGAGCCCGAGGTCGTGAACAAGCTGCTGTCGCTCGGCATCTCCGCGCGCTACCTCTCCGGCGCCGAGCAGCAGGCCATCAACGCGCGCGATATCCCGATATGGAAGGAGATCGCCCGGCAGGCCAATATCAGCCTCGACTGAAACCTGTCCGCACCCTCGACACCCTCTACACAAGTCACCACAGGAATCCTCATGACGACCACACTCGACGCCGCACGCATCCAGACCGTGCGCGATCATATGGCGCTCGAATGCGTGCACGACTGGGACGCGGTCATCGGCACGTTCGCGCATCCGCGCTACGAGATGCACGGCACCGGCGCGATCTTCGACGGCGAAGCGGAGGTACGCGGCTACTTCGATGCCTCGCGCGAGCCCTTTCCCGACCTGAAGAACGAGATCATCGCGATTGCCGCGGCCGACGAAACCGTGCTCGTGGAGTTCTGGCTGCAGGGCACCCATCTTGGACCGCTGCGCGCCAATGGCAAGGTCTTCGCGCCGACCGGCCGCACGTTCCGCGTGCGCATGGCGGCGACTTTCGAGTTCGCGCCGGGCTCCGACAAGATCGTCTGCGAACGTCCATACTCGGCGCCCGACGCCAAGCTGCGCGCGCTCGGCTTGCTCTAATCCCGGGAGACCCATCATGGCACTGCCCAAGTCCTTTACGCATCAGGAACGCCTGCTCTCGGTCAATATCGGAGACGCCACGCCGTTCCCCGGCTCCGAGGCCGGCTCGACCATCATCCCGCTGTTTCTCGATCGCGAGAACGGCGTCTGGGTGCTCTACGGCAAGTTCGATCCCGGCACCACGCTGCCGCCCCACTTCCACACGGGAACCGTGCATTTCTTCACGACGCGCGGCGAATGGAACTACGTCGAGTATCCCGACGACCGGCAGACCGCCGGGAGTTATCTCTACGAACCGGGCGGCTCGATCCATACGTTCTCGGTACCGGCCGACGCGAAGGAGCCCGCGGAGGGCTTTATGGTCGTGTACGGCGCGAACGTCATCTTCAAAGATGGCGAGTTCCAGGGCGTGCGCGACGCGGGCGCGATCGAAGACGGCATTCTCAATGCGGCCAGGGCGATGGGATTGCCGGTGCCGCGTTATATCCGGCCGGGGAGCGGCGCGAAATTCTCGCGCGACTGAGCGTACAGCACTGGGCGGATCAGGAGAAGCCCACCACCGCGTGCGGAACGTAGGGCGCCTCGAGTTGCGCGAGCTCTTCGTTCGTCAGCGTCAGTTCCAGCGCGGCCACGGCGTCTTCGAGGTGGCCCGGCTTCGACGCGCCGACGATCGGGGCCGAGATCCCGCTTTTGGACAGCACCCAGGCGAGCGCCACCTGCGCGGGCGGCACGCCGCGTGCGCGGGCCACCTGTGCGACCGCTTCCACGACCTTGCGGTCCGCATCGGCGGTGTGGGCGTAGAGGTTCTTGCCGAACTCGTCGGTCTCGGTACGGCTCGTCTTCTCGTCCCACGGGCGCGTGAGGCGGCCGCGCGCGAGCGGGCTCCATGGAATCACGCCAATGCCTTCCGCCTGGCACAGCGGCAGCATTTCGCGCTCTTCCTCGCGATAGAGCAGGTTCACGTAGTTCTGCATGGTGGAGAAGCGCGTCCAGCCATTGGCCTTCGACGTATGCAGCATCGTCGCGAACTGCCACGCGAACATCGACGATGCGCCGATATAGCGGACCTTGCCGGCCTTGACGAGGTCGTGCAGCGCTTCGAGCGTTTCCTCGATCGGCACCGAATAATCGAAGCGATGGATCTGGTACAGGTCGATGTAGTCGACGCCGAGCCGCCGCAGCGAGTTGTCGGCCTCCTGCAGGATCGCCTTGCGGCTCAGCCCGGCGCCATTCGGGCCCTTGTGCATGCGGCCGTTGACCTTGGTCGCGATGACCACTTCCTCGCGGCGCGTGAAGTCTTTGAGCGCACGTCCGACGATCTCTTCCGACGTGCCATCCGAGTACACATTGGCCGTGTCGAAGAAGTTGATGCCGGCTTCCACCGCCTGCCGGATCAGCGGGCGGCTCTGTTCTTCATCCAGCGTCCACGGGTGCGCGCCGCGCTCGGGCACGCCATAGGTCATGCAGCCGAGGCATACGGCGGAAACGTCGAGCCCGGTCCTGCCAAGCTTCCGGTATTTCATTACGCTCTCCAGACAGTCGAAATGTGTTCGATGGCATTCGCCCCGTGCATTTGGGCAACGTGGCGGCCATCGACATCATATTTCGTTCTATCTGGAAAGATCATGCGGCGATCGTGAAAACGTCATGCGGCTGCGCTGGAAGATCGGGCGCTCTCCACGACCCGCTCGAACTGGTTCACGAGCGCTTCCACGGGCGTATAGCCGGCCGCCACCTGATATAGGTTCTGCCCGGCGCGCAGGGCGACGACGGGAAAGCTGTTGACGCCCCACTGCCGTACCGTGCGGAAATCCTGCGCGGTCTCGGCCATCACGGCGTCGCTTCGCCATGCCGCGAGGAACGCCTCGGCCGTCACATCGTGCCCTTGCGCGGTCAGCGCCGCGACCGCGGCCTCGGCCAGCACCGCGCCGTCCGTCGTATCCCGTCCCTCGACGTAGAACGCCCGCTGGAGCGCGCGGAAGACGGCCAGCAGATCGGCGTCGGGCACAAGGCCACGCGCCGCCACCACCGCGCGGCAGATCGGCTCGGTATCGTAGACGAAGCCCTCGCGCGCGAGGAATGCCTCGCGGTTGAACGGCAGGCCGCTGGCCTGTTCCACGCGCGCCCAGTGCTGCAGACGAAAGCGCTTGCCCGCGTCGTCGAGCAAGTCGGTGGCGCCCGCGCGGATGCCGCCGACGAGTATGCGCAGCGGCAGGCCGGGATACCGCTCGCCCAGCTTGGCCTGCAGGGCCGTCATCTCCTTGCCGAATCCGTAGCACCACGAGCACATCGGGTCGCCGATATAGATCAGTTCGAGTTCCTGCGTCATGACGTGTCCTTCGATCATTTGTTGCGCGGGTCGTCGTCGGCATGGACGTAGTCGATGCCGAGCGGACCGGTACCCGTGACCTGCGTCACGTAGCCGCCGGAGCGCGCCCAGTGGAAATGCGGCGTGCCGCCCGGCAGCACGATCACGCTGCCCGGGGGATAGGCCACGAGCTTCTGCGGATCGAACTCGCCGCCGAGGCCGATATAGAACACGCCCGAGATCACGGTATAGATGCGGTCTTCCGGATGCACGTGCGGCATCAGCTTCACGCCCGCCGGCACGCTCACGCGCACGACGTAGGGTCCCAGCCGCGCGGGGTCGCCGACGAGGACCGAGAGTTGCGCGCCCTTCGGAAATGCCGGGAAAGCCGACCACTTGATGTCTTCCTGACGGATGGCGCCGTTCTCCTTCGGCGACAGCCCCGCCGCGTGGCCCGGCGCGGGCAATGCGCCCGCCAGGCCCGCCATCATGCCCATCCATACGCCTGCCTGCCTCGCTATGCCATTCATGATCGATACCTCTCGGTTGCATGTGGCTCGAACTATAGGGAGCAGCGCCGCGCGGATAAACGGCCGCAGGAGAACATGAATTGATACGCGGCGGAACAAATGGCCGCAGTTCCGACATGCAGAAGAGGTTTCACGTGTTCGGCCGCAGCGGCGCGTTCCTGCACGGCGCGCGATCAGTCGATGGCCATCGCCTGATGCGGCCCGAAGAACTCGGTGATGCACCGCTCGGGCGGCACGCCGAGTTCCCGCAATGACTGGACCACGGTCGTCATGAACGGTGCCGGACCCACGATATAGACATCCACGTCGCGATCGGCCGGCAGGGACGCACCCAGCAGGTCGCGAGACACGCGCCCCGGCGGCAGGCCGCCCGGCACCGACGGATCGTGGTCGTAGAAGAACGCGAATGTCACCCGCGGATACTCGGCAGCCAGCTGCTCCACGCGCATGCGGAACGCCTGCACCGCCGGACTGCGCGCGAAATGCAGGTAGCGGATATCGCGCGTCCCCTGCGCCGCCGCGGCTTCGAGCATCGCCATCAGCGGCGTCTGACCGACGCCACCGCCGATCAGCACCAGCGGCCGCGTCGTTTCCGCAAGCTGGAACACGCCCGCGGGCGCCGTGAGCTCGACGATATCGCCCGCCTTCACGTGGTCGTGCAGGAAGCCCGACACCACGCCACCGGGGTCGCGCTTGACGCTGATGCGATAGCGCGTGCCATCCGAAACCGCCGAGAGCGAATAGTTTCTGCGCAGCGGCGCGCCATCCACGATCACCTGTATCGCGATGTACTGCCCCGGCGCATTGACCATGACCGGCCCGCCGTCCTCCGGTACCAGATGGAACGACACGATCTCTTCCGACTCGACGACGCGCTCCGCCACGCGAAACCGCCGAAAGCCACGCCAGCCGCCTTCGGTCGCGGCCTGCGTACCGTACATATCGTGCTCGGCGGCGATCAGCATGTCGGCCAGCTGGCCATACGCCGCGCCCCATGCCTCGATGACGACGGGCGTGGCCACATCGGGACCCAGCACTTCCCGGATCGAACGCAGCAGGTACTCGCCCACGACCGGATAGTGTTCGGGCTGCACCTGCAGCGAGACATGCTTGTTGACGACGCGCCCTGCCAGCTCCCCGAGCGCGTCGAGCTCGTCGATATGCTTCGCATACATCAGCACGCCGCCCGCCAGCGCGCGCGCCTGCGCGCCGGTGGCCTGGTGCGCGCTGTTGAACATGCCGCGCAGATCGGCGCGTTCGGTCAGCAGCAGGTCATAGAAGTGCGAGGTCAGCGCCTCCCCTCCCGCTTCGAGCAGCGGGACCGTCGATTTGACGATGTGCTGGTGTTCGGTCGATAGCATGCCGAGCTTCCCTTCTTCGCGTGATTGGCGTACTCAGCGTAGGCGGCGAACGCGGGCTTCGCAACGCCGCGCGCCCAGCCGTCGGTTAAGCCCCGTGAAAAGATGCAAACCGGGCTCGCGGCCGATGTGCCGCTGCGCTATCGTTTCAGCAGCTAGTGACGTATCGAAAGCGTGCGTTCTTGAAATCGCGCGCGGATGCACGACAGGCTCGGCGTGAGGGTGGACGCATGATGGGCCACATCAGCGGGCACGAGCCCGCCAGCCGCAGCCCCCGGAGCGAACGATGAGCCAAGAGAAGCCACGCATTGCCCCTTACACGCATGCCGCCGCAGGCTGGGGCGCCATCAAGTACGTTGCGCTCAGTCTGCTCCGCGAACGGGTCAACGGGCTCAACTACCGCGCGCTCTTCTATCAGAACCAGCCCCACGGCTTCGACTGTCCCGGCTGCGCATGGCCCGATCGCGAGCATGCGTCCACGTTCGAGTTCTGCGAGAACGGCGTCAAGGCCGTCGCGGCGGAGACCACGAGCAAGCGCGTCACGCGCGAATTCCTCGCGGCCAATACCGTCGAGGCGCTGATGAAGCAGTCGGACTTCGAACTGGAGCAGCACGGCAGGCTGTCCGAGCCGATGGCCTACGATCCGATGACGGACACCTACCGCCCGATTGCGTGGCAGGCGGCCTTCGATCTGATTGCGGCGCACCTGCGCGCGCTCCCCTCCCCCGACGAGGCGGCGTTCTACACGTCCGGCCGCGCGAGCAACGAGGCGGCGTTCCTCTATCAATTGTTCGCGCGCGCCTATGGCACCAACAATTTCCCCGATTGTTCCAACATGTGCCACGAAGCGACCAGCCGCGGACTGCCGTTCTCGGTCGGCGTCGGCAAGGGCACGGTCACGCTGCGCGACTTCGAAAGCGCGGACACGCTGCTGCTGTTCGGCCAGAACCCGGCCACGAACCATCCGCGCATGCTGGGCGAGCTGCGCGAATGCGCGAAGCGCGGCGCCACGCTCGTGTCGATCAATCCGCTGCGCGAGCGCGGGCTCGAGCGCTTTACGAACCCGCAGAGCCCGGTGGAGATGCTGACGCTGTCCAGCACCAATATCTGCTCCGTCTTCGTCCAGCCGAAGCTCGGCGGCGACTTCGCACTGATCAAGGGCGTGGCCAAGCGCGTGCTGGAACTCGACGACGAAGCCGTCGCGGCGAATGCCGAGCGCGTGCTGGATGTCGAATTCATTGCGACGCATACCCACGGTTTCGAATCGTTTGCCGACGACCTGCGCAGGGAAACGTGGGAAACCATCGAGACCGAGTCCGGCGTGGCGCGCGAGGACATCGAGGGCCTGGCGCTCATCTACGCGCGCGGCAAGCGCGTGATCTGCACCTGGGGCATGGGCCTGACACAGCACAAGCATTCGGTGCAGACCATCCAGCTGCTGTCGAACCTGATGATGATGCGCGGCAATATCGGCCGCGAAGGCGCGGGACTATGCCCCATTCGTGGGCATTCGAACGTGCAGGGCAACCGCACGGTCGGCATCGAGGAGAAGCCGACGCAGGCCTTTCTGGACCGGCTGGGCAGCGTGTTCGACTTCGAGCCGCCGCGCGAGCACGGCTATGACGTGGTCGAGAGCATCGAAGCGATGCGCGAAGGCAAGGTCAAGGTATTCATCGCGCTCGGCGGCAACTTCGCGATGGCCACGCCCGATTCGGAGATCACGTGGGATGCCCTCCGATCGTGCGACCTGACCGTGCATATCGCGACCAAGCTCAACCGCAGCCACCTGATCCACGGCAAGGCGGCCCTGATCCTGCCCACGCTCGGCCGCACGGAGATCGACATGCAGAACGGCGTCGCGCAGGGCGTGACGGTCGAGGATTCGGTGGCGATGGTGCATATCTCGTACGGCATGAAGCAGCCAGCGACGCCGATGCTGATGTCGGAGACCGCGATCGTGGCCAATATGGCCAGCGCGACGCTTGGCGAAGACAAGATTCCATGGCGCTGGTACGCGCAGGACTACAGCCGCATTCGCGACAAGATCGAGGCGGTGGTCGATGGCTTCGAGCAGTACAACGAGCGCGTCGCCCATCCGGGTGGGTTCCATATGCGCGTGGCGGCGCGCGAGCGGGAATGGGATACCGCGTCGGGCAAGGCCGAGTTCCTCGTCAACCCGCTGGTGGTCGATACGCCGATCCGCCGCGCGCAGGCCCGCTTTGGTGAACGCGTGATGGTGCTGATGACCACGCGCTCCCACGACCAGTACAACACCACGATCTATGCGCTCGACGACCGCTACCGTGGCGTCTTCGGCCAGCGCCGAGTCGTGTTCATCCACCGTGACGACCTGGCCATGCTCGGCCTGCGGGCCGGAGAATGGGTCGATATCACGACGGTATGGGATGACGACGTGGAACGGCGCGCGCCTGGCTTCCTGCTGGTGGAGTACAACATTCCACGCGGCTGCATTGGCGCCTACTATCCAGAGACGAATCCGCTGGTCCCGCTCGACAGCGTCGCCGACGTCTGCAATACGCCCACGTCGAAGTCCATCCCGGTACTGCTGCACCGGACAGCGGCGCCGGCCCTGCCCGCGGCGTCCTGAACCTTCATGCTTTTTCGTACGGATTCCCACCTCGCGCCAAACGGGCCATCGCCCGGGCGGTGCATCCACCCAAACCGGCAGGAGTCACAAATGAAAACTTTCATCACGCTGGCGGCGGTCGCCGCCCTCACCGCGGGTGCCGCGGGCACCGCCCTCGCGGGCACGCCCCACGACCGCTACAACCGCTCCGACAGCAGCACGGGCGGCTCGGATCCGCAGCGCATCAGCAACCGGGACGGCTACACGCCCGACGCCAATCGCGCGGGCGACAAGTTCGACCCGTACACGCAGGGCGCACGGTCGAGCACCGGCAGCGCGCTCGTCGATGACAAGTCGAAGGCGGCCAAGAAGCAAAAGCCCCAGAAGAAGCAGATGACCAAGCCGATGACGCAGTAACGGCGGCAGCCGACAGCAGCGATGCTGCCGTCGGCCGGCGATGGGACTAGCGGGCCAGGCCGTCCGCCAGCGCCTTCAGGCCATCCTCGTAGATCTTCTGGAAGATCGCGGTGGCCTCCTGGTCGCTCACGCCGTTTGGCGTGAATTCTCCCGACCACTCCACGCGCGACGATTTGCCACCGTCGATGGGAATCACGCGCAATGTCGACAGGTAGTCGGTCACGGGGAACGGCGCCTTCAGGATCGCGTAGCTGTAGCTGCGCTGGTTCTGGTCGAACGCCATCAGCCGTTCGACGATCGCCTCGCCGTTCGGATTGGCGAGGTGGCGCACGCGGCCGCCCTCCGACAGCTCGCTCTTCGGGATATACGGAAGCCAGTCGGGCAGCGAATCGAATCCGCCGATCAGGTTCCAGACGGTATCGGGCGCGACGGCGACCTCGATGCTCGTGGATGCTGTTGCCATGTCATCTCTCCTGTTGCGGGCCCATCAGCGATCGATCGGCAGCGGCGCCTCGGGCGACACCAGCCCCTGCGCGCGCAGATCGCGCCAGAATTCGGCGGGAATGGATGCCTTCAGCGCCGCATGGTCCTCCGCGATGCGCTCGGGCTTGCTCGCGCCGGGAATCACCGCCACCGACGCCGGATGCGCGAGCGAGAACTGCAGCGCGGCCGCCTTGATGGGCACCTTGTGCTTGTCCGCAAGCGCGCGAATGCGCTCGACCTTTGCCAGGATCTCGGGCGGCGCCTTCTGGTATTCGAAATGGGTGCCGCCCGCGAGGACGCCCGAGCTATAGGGTCCGCCGACCACGACCTCGACGTGCTTCTTCTCGCAGAGCGGCATCAGGCGCTGCAACGCCGAGGCATGATCGAGCAGCGAATAGCGCCCGGCCACGAGCAGCGCCGTCGGGCAGTGCTCGTCGAGATCGACGGCCAGCTCGCAGGGTTCGACGCGATTGACGCCGAGGCCCCAGGCCTTGATCACGCCCTGCTCCTGCAGCCGGCTGAGCGCGCGGAACGCACCCGTGCGTGCCGTCTCGAACTGCTGCAGCCAGGCATCGCCATGGAAATCCTTGGCGATATCGTGGATCCACACATAGTCGAGCCGATCGACACCCATGCGTTTCAGGCTGTCCTCGATGGACTGCATGGCGCCGCGCTCGGTGTAGTCGTAGACGATCTTGTTGGGTCGCCCATGTTCGAACAGGCCGCCCTTCTCGCCGAACTCGCGCTTGCCGGTCTCGATCTCGTCGAGGATCAGCCGGCCCACCTTGGTGCTCAGCACGTAATCGTCCCGCTTGTGCTTCGACAGCACCTTGCCGAGGCGAATCTCCGATAGCCCCGCGCCATAGAACGGTGCCGAATCGAAATAGCGTGTGCCCAGATCCCATGCCGCATCGACGGTCGCCTCGGCCTCGGCGTCCGGAATCTGGCGGAACATGTTGCCGAGCGGCGCGGCGCCGAAGCCTAGCGGACCATTGGGAAGCGTGTCGCGGATGCTCATTTCACTCTCCAGGGAATTGACTGCAATGACTGCGCGTCCGGCGCCCCATCGGCACCGGGCCGATTCCAATGTGACACGCGCCCCCTGCCATGGCCCGTTAATGCTGGTGAACACCTGTGAACGGCGGCGATCCGGCCAGCCGGCTTTACTGAAATTAACCCAGCTTAACCACGTCTTCCGGCGACTGCGTTTACAACAAAGCCTGTGGGGAGGAACGTTCTGTCTCTTGCCTTTCACTTACCTCCGGGCCAGTCGTACAGGAATAATCAATGAGCGAAACTTATTCGTTTGGGCCCTTCCAGCTCTATACGCAGTCGCGCGTCCTCGAACGTGGGGGCGCGGTGATCGCAATGGGCAGCCGCGCCTTCGACATACTCGTGGCCATGGTCCAGCGGCCGGGCGAAGTGGTGTCGCACCGCGAGCTCATGGCCCTCGCGTGGCCGGAACTGGTCGTCGAGGAATCCAACGTCCGCGTGCAGATGGCCAAGCTGCGGCGCATCCTCGGCTGCGGGCAGAACGGCATGCAGTACATCGCGAGCATTTCCGGACGCGGCTACTGCTTCGTCGCTCCCCTGCAAAATCTGCCGGCCGCCTCCGACGATCGCGCGGAAGTCCCGCGTCGCCCGCATGACGGCTGGCGGCCCGCGCCGGCACCGCTGAGCCCGCCCATCGGCCGATGCGAGCATCTGGTCGAACTGTCGCGCGCACTGTATGGCGCACGCGCGGTGACCATCGTCGGTCCCGGCGGTGCCGGCAAGACCACGCTGGCCACGCTGCTCTGCCATACGCTGCGCGAATTGTCCGGTGCCGTCTGCTTCGTGGACCTCGGGGCCATCGATATCGCGCGTGCGAATGACGAGCGTGTGGGCGGCGCGCTCGCCACGGCGTTCGGCCTCGACACCGGCGACAGCGAATGCGAAGGACCCGGCCGGCGCCTGGACGAAGCGCTCGTCGGCGAGGTACTGAAAACGATTGCATCGCGCCGGACGCTGCTCGTGCTGGACAATTGCGAACACGTCGTGCACGAGGTGGCGCGCCTGGTCGAGCGGCTTTTGTCCAGCGCGCCGAACCTGCAGGTGCTGGCCACGAGCCGCGAGCCGCTACGCGTGCGCGGCGAGCGCCTCTATCCGATACCGCCCCTGGGCATGCCGCCGATGGCTGGCGCGCTCACGGCGGACCAGGCCATGGTGTTTCCGTCGATCCAGCTGTTCATGGACCGTGCCACGGCAGGCGGTTACGACGCGCCGCTCGAGGACGAACACGCGCCGACCGTCGCGACGATCTGCCGCCGGCTCGATGGCAATCCGCTCGCGATCGAACTCGTGGCGAGCCGCGTCGCGCTCTATGGCATCGACGGCGTGGCCGAACTGCTCGGCAACCAGCTTGCGCTGTCATGGCGCGGGCGCCGCGACGCGCCCGCGCGGCAGGGCACCGTCGAGGCGACGCTCGACTGGAGCTGCAATCTGCTGCCCGCGCGCGATCGCAGGGTGCTGCGCTGCCTGGCGGCCTTTCCGAGCGAGTTCACGATCGACGCGGCCGTGGCCGCCGCGGCGCCGGAATTCGGCACCACCGCGGTCACCCAGTCCATTGCGGATTTGATCGAGAAATCGCTGATCGCGGTGCATGCGATCGATGGCAGCACCACGCTGCGACTGCTCGACACCACGCGGCTATACGCGGCGACCCGTCTGTAACCGGAACGCGCGCGTCACGGTAATTCACAACGTTTAACCCATGCGGCCCGCCGTACTCCCCTAGGCTGAAGAAAGTGATCGCGGCGGCAATCTGCGCAGCGTAATCCCGAACATGAAGGCCGGACATGAACGAGGGGTCCCCATGACCGCCAAGCCTTGCAACGGATCGCCCGTACTGGGACTTTCCGCTTTCGCCGCATCCGCCCTCGGCACGTCCGCGCTCGCCACCGCAACACTGGCGCCCGCGGTGTCGCCACGGCAGGCGTGCCGACGCGGCCGCGCGCCGCGCCGGCCACGCCTGCTGCGCCCCGTGGTGATCGAGGGACTCGAACTGCTCAATCGCGTCGTCATCGCGCCGATGCGGCAGTACGCGGCGAACGACGGCTGCATGAGCGACTGGCACCTGATCCATCTGGGCCGGCTCGCGCTATCGGGCGCGGCGTTGCTCTCGATCGAGCACACGGCGGTGCTGCCCGAGGGCCGATCGACGCATGCGGACCTCGGCCTGTGGAACAGCATGACCGAGGCCGCGATGGGTCTCACGATCGAGAGCCTGCGCCGATGGTCGGACATGCCGATCGGCATCCTGCTGAGCCACGCGGGGCGCCGGGCATCGACCGATGTCCCCGGAAATCTCGGCGCCCACGCGCAGATCGCGCCGACGGAAGCGCTCGGCTGGCAGACCGTGGCACCGTCGGCACTGGCCTACGAGCCCGGCCAGGTCCTCCCGGAAGCGCTCGACCATCAGGACCTGCGCGTCATTCGCGAAGCGTTCGTGGCCGCCGCGCGCCGCGCCGTGAGCGTGGGCGTGGACACCGTGTTCATCGATGCCGCCGGCGGCCACCTGCTGCATCAGTTCCTTTCCCCTCTCTCCAATTGCCGCAACGACCTGTACGGCGGCACGCTCCAGAACCGGCTCCGGTTTCCGCTCGAGGTCTTCTCCGCGGTACGCGAGGCGGTGCCCGCCGGGCGCCCCCTCGCCTGCCGCATTCCCGCGCAGGACTGGATGAGCCAGGGGTGGGATCTCGAGCAGGCCTCGGTGTTCGTGCGCTGCCTCGCGGCGCAGGGCTGCGACGTGTTCTACGTCAGCGCGGGCGGCCTGCTCGCGTCGGAAGACGCGCCGTACGGCACGGGCTATCTGGTGCCCCTCGCCCGCGCGCTGAAGCAGGAGACCGGTCTGCCCGTCATCGCCACCGGCGCGATCACGGGTTTCGCACAGGCCGAGGCGATCATCGGGACCGGCGATGCCGATCTCGTCGCCATCGACCAGGCGATTCTCGACGATCCCTATTGGCCACGCCATGCGGGCATCGAACTCTGCGGCCGCCCGCAGCCCGCGCATCCGTGGGCGCGCGGGCAAGGCGGAAGCGCGCAGTGGGCAGACGAGTAGTAAAGGAGAAGAGCAGGCGCCCGCGACGCCCATCGTCAGACGCTGCCGTAGCAGCGTTCTCCTATACTCCTGGGATACACGCACCACCCTGCGTGGCGTTGACAGACCCTCCACTGTCCCAGCGCATCGTGAAGCCTGAAACTGGCAAGCCACCTTGTTCTCCACCGGCGCAGGACGTTGCCAGCGCGTCGGTCCTCTCCTTTGGCCCGTTCCGCCTCTTTCCCGCGCAGCAGTTGCTGCTGAAACACGATACCCCCGTGCATATGGGCGCGCGCGCGATCGAGCTGCTGGCCGCGCTCGCGGAACGCAGCGGCGAACTCGTGTCCAAGACCGAACTGATGGGCCGCGCGTGGCCCAACACCGTCGTGGAGGAGAGCAACCTCAAGGTGCATATGACCGCGCTGCGGCGCGCGCTTGGCGACGGCCAGGAGGGCCAGCGCTATATCGCGACCGTGGTGGGTCGCGGCTATCGATTCGTCTCGCCGGTGGTGAGCGGGCATTCCCCGATGCAGTCGCCCATGCCGCCGCAACTGGCGTCGCGGCTGCCGGCACTGACTACCTGCGTCGTGGGCCGCGCCGATGCCATCGAGGCCATCGGACACCAGTTGAAACAGCATCGTCTGGTGACGGTGCTGGGGTCGGGCGGTATCGGCAAGACGACCGTCGCGCTCGGCGTGGCAACGGCCGTTGCGCGGCGGCAGGATACCCATGTCTGTTTCGCGGATCTCGGCGCGCTGGGCGACAGCCGGTTCGTCGGCAATGCGATTGCCGCGGCGGCCGGCCTCACGCCGCAGGGCGGCGATTCCATCCCCGCGCTGGTGGAAGCATTTGCGCAGGCCCTCCGCGGCCGTCCCACGCTGATGGTGCTCGACAGCTGCGAACTCGTCATCGAGGAAGTGGCCGCCCATGCGGACCGGATGCTGAGCGCGATACCCGAGTTGTGCATCCTCGCGACGAGCCGCGAGACGCTTCGCGTCCGTGGCGAATGCGTCTATCGGCTCCAGCCGCTCGAACTCCCGCCACCCGCGCCCACGCTGACCGCGAAACAGGCGCTCGCCTATGCCGCCGTGGAATTGTTCGTGCGGCGCGCGTCCGAATGCGTGGACGAATTTCGCCTGCGCGACGACGATGCGCCCATCGTCGCCGATATCTGCCGACGGCTCGACGGTATCGCGCTCGCCATCGAACTGGCCGCCACGCGCGTCGATGCATTCGGCATCCGCGAACTCCAGCTGCTGCTCGACGATCGCTTCCGCATCCTGATGCAGGATCGCCGCGGCGCCCTGCCCCGGCACCGCACGCTCGGCGCCGCGCTCGACTGGAGCTACAACGCGCTGCCGCCCGACGAACAGGCGCTGCTGCGCAGTCTGTCGGTCTTCGTCGCGCCGTTCACGCTGGAGTCCGCCATCGCGCTGCACCGGCAGCACGGCGCGCGCGACATGCCGAATTCCGCATGCATCGTCGACGAGCTGGCGCGACTGGTAGCCAAGTCCCTCGTCGTCGCGGATCTCGGCGGAAATGCCGTGCGCTACCGGCTGCTCGACACCACGCGCGCGTACGGGCAACGCAAGCTGCAGGAAGCGCGCGAACTCGACCTGTGGCTGCACCACCATGCGCAGCTGACCATGCAGCGGCTGGCGAAGGCCGAATCCGAATGGGACGCGCGGCCCGCCGACGAATGGCTCCGCGACCATCACGACAAGATCGACGACGTGCGCGCCGCGCTGAAATGGGCGTTCACGTCCCGGAGCGCGGACGGCGCGGACGGCGCGATGGACGCGGCCACGAAGGACATGGCGCTCTCGCTGACGCTGGCCGCCATTCCGCTCTGGATGCATCTGTCTCTCTACGACGAGTGCCAGCAGTTCGTCCGCCGCGCACTGCGGATCGTCGATGCAAAACGTGAGTCCGTGGTGGCGATGAAGCTCACGGGCGCCCTGGCCGCGGCCCTGCTCTACGCCACGGGCTCCACGCCGGAGGCCGGTAGCGCCTGGCAGCGCACACTCGCCCTCGCCGAGCACAACGACGATGCCGAACATCGCCTGCGCGCGCTGTGGGGACTGTCGGTCTATCACACCTATCGCGGCGAGCACCGCACCGCGCTCGAACTCGAGGCACGTTTCCGCGCGCTCGCGGATGCGGCGGGCGACGCGTCCGCGCAATCGAGCGTCGATCGCATGATGGCGACGTCGTTGCGCTATCTCGGCGACCAGACACAGGCCCAGAGCCATCTGGAACGCATGTTGTCCGCCTACGTGGCGCCCGCGCGCGGCTCGCATATCGCGCGCTTTCAGCTCGACCAGCGCGCGGCCGCCTACGGCACGCTCTCCAACGTATTGTGGCTGCGCGGCTATCCCGATCGCGCGGTCGATACGGCCAGGAACGCATTCACGCATGCGCAAATGACCGCGCACGCGCTGTCCATCTCCAACGCGCTCGTGCACGCCACCTGTTCCATTGCATTGCATGTGGGCGACTACGCGGGCGCGCGCCAGGGCCTCACGCTGTTGCGCGAACACCTTGCGCTGCATCCCATCGGCTACTGGAATGCGCTGAGCGTCGCGCTGGACGGGCTGCTGCGGATCGCGCTCGGCGATCGCAGCGGCATCGCGATGCTGCGCGAATCGCTGGACGCGCTCGACGACTGCGGATTCCGGCTGCGCTTTCCGGCGTTTCTCGGCGCGCTGGCCCAGGGCCTCGGCGCCGAGGGCAACCTGTCGGGTGCCCACGCCACGATCGATGCCGCCATCAGTGCGGCCGTCACCAGCGGCGAGTGCTGGTGCATGGCGGAACTGCTGCGCATCAAGGGCGAGCTGTGGCGTACGGAATCGCGCGATGCGCATGCGGAAACCTGCTTCCTGCGGTCCATCAGCACCGCGCGCGAGAGCCATGCGCTGTCGTGGGAGTTGCGGGCGATGACGAGCTACAGCCAGCTGCTCGGCGCGCATGGGCGCGGGGCGGAAGCCGCCACCGCGCTGGACGGCGTGCTGTCGCGCTTCACCGAAGGCCACGGCACAGCCGACCTGCGGCAGGCCGCGGCGCTGATCGAACGGCTGCGGCACGACATGGTCGGCTGATATCGGCTGCCGTACGCGGCAGTCGGATGCAGTCGGCTGCCGTGCCCGTCAGCTCGGCCTGTACGCGTCTCGACACCATGCCGCCCGGCCCACCCTGCCTTACTCCGCCACGACGTTGGCCGCCTTCGCGACGGCACCCCACTTGTCCGTCTCGCTCCGGATATAACCGGCGAACTCGTCGGGCTTCGTCGCCACCACTTCCGCGCCGAGCGTGGCGAGCTTGCTCTTCACCTCCGGCATCGCGAGCACCTTCACCATGGCCTCGTTCAACTGCTTCACGATCTCGGGCGACGTGCCGGCCGGCGCGACGAGCCCGCCCCACGACGAGGCGTCGAACCCCTTCAGCACCGACTCGTCGATCGTGGGCGCATTCGGAAACGCCGGCACGCGCTTCTTGCTGGCCACGGCGATCAGCTTGAGCTTGCCGCCGGTCACATACGGCCGCGCGGCCACGGCCGTCGTGAACATCATCGACACCTGCCCCGCCATCACATCGGTCATCGCGGGGCCGTCGCCCTTGTACGGCACGTGCATCATGTCGAGCTTGAGACCCGACTTGAACATCTCGCCCACGAGGTGATTCGACGAACCGTTGCCCGCGGAGGCGAACGTGTACTTGCCCGGATTCGCCTTGACCTCCGCCACCAGTCCCTTGATGTCCGTCGCGCTGACCTTCGGCCCCGCCACCAGCACGATCGGCACGGTCGTGGTCTGGCCGATCGGTGCAAAGCTCTTGTTGACGTCGTAGTTCAGGTTCGGATAGATCGTCTGGCTGATCGCATTGGGACCGACGTTCGCCATCAGCAGCGTAT
The DNA here is from genome assembly GCF_038440175.1 of Cupriavidus sp. OTU4054. NCBI lineage: Bacteria > Pseudomonadati > Pseudomonadota > Betaproteobacteria > Burkholderiales > Burkholderiaceae > Cupriavidus > Cupriavidus sp. OTU4054. The sequence goes on along the minus strand of NZ_JASATF010000022.1, from coordinate 93,464 downwards.
AGCCGTCGGCCGGCGATTTCGCGACCAGTTCCGCCGCGATATTGCCATTGGCACCGGGCCGGTTCTCGACGACGAACGTGCCGCCCGTGACGTCCTTGAGCTTCTCGCTGAGCACGCGCGCGGTGGTATCGGATGCGCCGCCCGGCGGGTAAGGCACGACGATGCGCACGGGCTTGTCGGGATACGCGGCAAAGGCCACGCCCGAGAGCAGCGTGGCCAGCCCGAGCGTCATGCGCAAGCCTTGGACGATCGTGCGTCGGTTGATGGTTTTCATGGTTGTCTCCTCCACGTTCTGATTATCGGGGTTGGATGGGAATCAGCACAGCGCCTCTGGCGAGCGGCTTGACTGTCCTGCTGTAGATATTGAGCCAGCCCTGCTCGCTGGCACCGCGGATCGGGGTTGCCGATGCGCGGCGAGCTTCCATCTCCGCGGCATCGATCAGCAGGTTGATCTGGCGGCCCGGAATGTCGATCTCGATCTCGTCGCCGTCCTGCACGAGCGCGAGCGGACCGCCGGCCGCCGCTTCGGGACACACCTGTCCCACCGCGACGCCGCGATTGAGGCCCGACAGCTGGCCGTCGGTCACGACCGCGACCTTGCCGTTGAACCCGGCACCCTCGACCGCGGCGACGAACGACGAGGCGAGCGCCACGCCCGGCCCGCCGATGGGCCCCATGCCGCGCAGGCACGCGACCGTCCCTTCGGTAATACGGCCGCTGGCCAGCGCTTCGATCGCTTCTTCCTGCGAGTGGAATACGAGGGCCTTGCCGCGAAAGCTTTCGGCCTTCTCGCCCGCGTTACCGAGCTTGAGAATGCTGCCCTCGGGGGCGAGCGAGCCCCGGAGGATCACCAGCGAGGGCTTCGTCGACACCGGATCGTCGAGCGTGCGGAGAATCGATGGCGACGGCGCCTCGTAGGCGTCGAGGATCGCCTGCCACGTCTTGCCCGATACGGTCATGCACGACTGCTCGATCATCGGCGCAAGCCGCTTGATGGTCCCCAGCGTGCCGCCCGCCGCCTCGAGCTCTTCCGTGCGATGCGGGCCATTCGGCTTGACCGTCGCCAGCAGCGGCACCTCGCGACCGAGGCGATCGAACAGCTCGTAGAGATCCACGTCCGTGCCCGCTTCTTCCGCCACGCCCTGCAGATGCCGCAGCACGTTGATCGACGTCGACAGCGCCAGCGCCACGCGCACGGCATTGCGGAACGCCGCGGGCGTCAGGATGCTGCGCGGGTTCAGGCCCTCGTTGACCATCTCGACGATGCGCGCGCCGGCCGCGCGCGCCTGATCGACCATCGCCGGCGAATTGGCGAGCACGGGGCTCGCGCCGGGCAGCGTCAGGCCGAGCGCCTCGCAGACGATATGCATCGAGTTTGCCGTGCCGAGGCCCGCGCACACGCCCGGACTGCGCACCGCGCGCTTGCACATGCCGTCGAGGTCTTCGAACGAGAGCTGCCCCGTCACATGCATGCCGACTTTCTCGAACACGTCCTCGATATCCACGTGCTCGCCCTTGTACTGGCCGCTGGCCTGATAGCCGCAGATCACGACGAGCGTCGGGATATCGAGCCGCGCCGCCGCCATCATCTGCCCCGGCGTCGTCTTGTCGCACGAGGCCAGGCACACCATCCCGTCGAGCTGCGCGCCCTCGACCTGCACCTCGATGTCGTTCACGATCAGATCGCGCGACGGCAGGATATAGCGGCCCTGCTTCCCCGCGCTCGTGATGAAGTCGCTCGGCGCGGCCGTGCGCACCTCGAAGGGCACGCCGCCCGCCGCGCGGATCGCGGTCTTCACGTGCTCGGCCACGCCATCGAGGTGGCTGAAGCAGCTCGACAGTTCGGACGAGGTGTTCACCACTGCGATCTTCGGCTTGTCGAGATCCGCGTCGCTCAGTCCGAGCGCCTGCCATTGCGCCTTGCGAAGGGCCCAGCGCGTGGTGCCCGGGGTGAAATTGCTGCGGTAGTTGCGGGCGGTCATTGCAAGTCTCCAAGAAAGGCGCCGTTCTTCTCCAGCATCTGCTGGACGTCGGTAGCGGGTACGCGGTGCACGCTCGTTTCGCGATCGACGGCGGCCGCGACGGTCAGGCCTGCCGCCTCGCCCATCGCGAAGCATTGCGCGGTCACACGGATGGATGCCTGCGCACCGTGCGTGGCCGATGCGCAGCGGCCCGCCACCATCAGGTTGTCGAAGTCCTCGAGCAGGAGCGAGCGCAGCGGAATCTGGAAGTACGTCCCCGGCGGCAGCCAGATCCATTTGGTGGCGCGGCCCGCCGCGTGGTCCTCCATCGGCCATGCGCAGCACGCGATGGCGTCGTCGAAGCGCGCGCCTTCCAGCACGTCCCGGTCGGTCAGTACGTAACTGCCCACGGTGCGGCGGCTTTCCCGGATACCGATCACGGCGCCCGTGTCCATCACGAACGCGGATGCGAATCCGGGCACGTAATTGCGAAAGGCCTTCAGGTACGTGCACACCTGCTCGCGTCCCGCCATCTCCGCGCGCGACATCACGCTGAGGTCGAACGGATTCGGAGATTTGCCGTCCACCGCCACCTTCGTGATGTTCAGGTGCGCCAGGCCGGGACGTTCGGCGAATACCCCGCCCGCGGTGCGCGGCAGCTCGTAGCCGTCGGCCACGGCCTGCTCCAGCCGCTCGCGCAGCGCGGGGCGGCTCAGCGTGGCCAGCGCGTCGGTATCGACGCCGCCGAATCGCACCATCGTGGTCGGAAACTGCAGGTCGCCTTCGGAGATCTCGCACGGCGCGCCGGCAAAGCTCACGAGGTCCGCATCGCCCGAACAATCGATGAACGCCTTCGCCCGAATGGCAAGACGCCCTTCCTTGGTCTCGATCAGCACCGCATCGACCTCGCGGTCGCGCGTGGCCACGCCGACCACCATCGCATGGAACAGCACCTCGACCTTCGCTTCCTGAATCAACTGATCGAGCGCGACCTTCATCGCGAACAGGTCGTACGGCAGCGACGCCGTCTCCAGCCATCGCGTGGGCGTGCCCAGGCCGTCGAGCCAGCGCAGGCGCTCGATCACCTCGTCGCAGAAACCGCTCACGATCTGCGTGACTTGCGATTCGGTCACGGCATAGAGCCCGCAGATACTGCCGAGGCTGACCGAGGTCAGCGTGCCGCCGAGAAAGCCCTCCCGTTCCAGCAGCACGACCCTGGCGCCCGCGCGCGCGGCCGATATCGCGGCCGCCACGCCCGCCGCGCCGCCGCCCACCACGCAGACGTCGGCGGCGCGGAAGACCGGCGTGGACCGAGCGGGTTCGGACACCATGCCGTATGAATACGTAGTCATTTTTTCTCCAAAAAATGCGCGATCCGTTGCCGTTCCCACTTTTACGCGCTTGAACCTAAATGGTTACGTAGTCATTATACGCAAAAAAATCTGGCCGCCAACCTCAGGACGTCGTGCGCCGCAGCACGAGGTCGTTCGGCAGCACGAACGCGCGCGGCGGAAGATCCGGCTTCCCCATCCGATCTTCGAGCCGTTCCACCACCTGCTCGACCATCGCCGGCAGCGGCTGTTGCACGGTGCTCAGGCTGATGCAATCCCAGCGCGCCATCGGAATGTCGTCGTAGCCGACGATCCAGAGGTCGTCCGGCACCTGCCTGCCGCAACGCCGCGCCGCATCGAGGACCCCGATCGCCACGATATCGTTGGTGCAGAACACCGCGTCCAGTGCCGGACGTTCGGCAAGCAGCGTCTGCATCGCGCGCATGCCGTGCTCGTAGCCGAAGTCGGTGGCATCGGCCCGCACGAAGGCATCCGTATCGACGAGGTCGCCAAGCCCCTCGATGAACCCGCGCTCGCGTTCGCGAATCGTGCTGGCCTTCGATCCCCTGCCCGGTGCCGCAGAAATCAGCCCCACGGACTTGCGCCCCGCGGAGCGGAAATACTCCGCCACGCGCCGGCCGCCCGCGTAGTTGTCGCTGACGATCGTGTCGAACAGGTCCGTTCCCACGGAACGGTTGATCAGGATGATGGGCTTGTCCGCGGCGACGCGCGCAAGCATCTCGCGCGATTCGTCGAGCGCCGCGGCAAAGATGACGCCATCGGTCGCACTCTCGGCGAGCGCGCGCACCGTGGCTTCGTCCATCTTGCCGTCGACTTCCCACACGGTGGTGCGGAAGCCGCGCAGCGCCAGACGCTCGACCAGCAGTTGCAGCAACAGCGGATACAGCGGATTGGAAAGACTGGCGACGACCACCGCGACGGTGCCGCTGCGGCGGGTCTTCATCTGGCGCGCGGCGGCGCTCGGCGAATATTCCTGGTCCTGAATCACCTTCAGGACGCGCGCCTTCGTCTCGGGCTTGACCGACGGCAGATCCTGCAGCACGCGAGACACGGTAGTCTGGGACACACCGGCCAGCCGGGCGATGTCGATACTGGTCAGCCGTTTCGTTGCGACAACCTTCGTCGCGCCACCCTTGGTCATCGCGCCACCGGTCCCGGAATTGAGTTGGCCCGCCCTACACGATTCGAACGTGTGACCGCTCGCTTAGAAGGCGAGTGCTCTATCCAACTGAGCTAAGGGCGGCCTGGAGAAGAGGCCCGCATTCTACCGCACACGCCGCCGCGCAAGAAGACCCGGCGGTCCGCGGCGTGGCTTACGGCCGCGCGGACGGTTGCGGCTTGCCCGCGCCATCGGGCGCGGACCGCTCGTCCTCGCGCACGCGCGGGCGGCGCGGCATGCCGGGCGCATCGCCGCTGTCGTGCGACGACACGCAGTTGCGGCCCATCAGCTTGGCGTCGTAGAGCGCGCGATCCGCGCGGCGCATCACGGCATCGGCGTTCTCGCCGGGCTGGCGCTCCGCCATGCCGATACTGACCGTGTAGGAAATCGGATCGGGCTCCGACGGGCACGGCGTGGCGCGCACGAGCGTGTTCAGGCGCAGGCTGGCGGCGCGCCCCGCTTCCATCGTGGTGGCGGGCATCACGACCGCGAACTCCTCGCCGCCCAGGCGCCCGACGATCGCGCCCGGCGGCGCGTTCCGGCGCAGCAGTCCCGCGAAATGGCGTAGCACGCTGTCCCCGGCCAGATGGCCGTACACGTCGTTGATGGCCTTGAAGTGATCGAGATCGATGAACGCGACCGTCAGCGGCTGCTGCGCGCGCTCGGCCTTCCTGCACGCGGCCTCGAGTTCCTCCCAGAACGCGCCGCGCGAGAGCACGTCGGTCAGGTCGTCATGGCGCGCGCGGCGCTCGAGCATGCGGCGCAGGCGATCGTGCGCCATCAGCGCGAAGCTGACCGACAGGCCGACCATGCCGAAGACGAGCAGCACGAGGATGCCGTCATGCGGCGCGCTCTGCGCGAGGGCCGGCAGATGGCGCAGATCCACGAGCATGACGACCGCGGGCGCGATCAGCATGCCGATCAGCGCCGTGCACGCCAGCGCCACCAGGACCAGCGACAACGCGGCAAGCCGGCCCGTGCCGCGCTTCATCGGCACGCACGGCACCGTGATGCGCACGAGTTCGAGCAACAGCAGGATCTGCACGACGGACGCGGCAAGCGTGAGCGACGCCACCGCGGGCTCGGCGGTGGCATTCAGCACGGCGATGCCGTGGGCCGCCGGCGTGAAACCATGCTCCAGCGCATGCGCGCCGCGGGCCGCGAGGCCGGGCACATTGAGCGCGAGCAGCACCAGGCCGCGCCCGGGCCGGCCGACGAAATGGCGCATGCCATAGACCATCATGGAGAGGCCGGCCGTGAGCACGAGCTCGGGCACCGCCTCGAGCGGCAAGGCCGGACGCATCGTGTGGGCCGCGAGCAGCACGACTGCCAGGGCCACGATCAGATCGCCGGCGGCCCACGAACTCAGGCCACTGCGATCCATCCCCGGCGAGCGCCGCAGAACGGCGCAGACGACCGCCATCTGCAGCGCGAACAAGCCTGCGATCAGCACCACCACCTGCGACTGAAACATCTTCTTTCCCGTTCACAAGGGCCCTGCATGGCTCCGCACGGCCATGATGCCCTGATGTTGCGGCCTGCGATGGGCCGTCCTATTGTTGTTCCGCAGGTTCCGGATGCGGTCCGCCGAACGCGCCGGGCGGCGCGCGAGCGAACGATGCTCAGGCTACAGCCGTGCCCCCGCGTCGCTCGCGAAGACTGGCGTGCCATTGTTGTGATTGTCGGGACCGGGTCCGGAAGAGATCTGCCCTGGCCCCGTGGCGAACGGAGCGTCGGACCCTGGCGGTGTGCGGATTATGTCAGCGCGACGCCCCAAGTCAAGCCGAATCCCACCCCGTCTGAAGCAGGGTGCCTCCCAGCGGCGAAGCCCGCACTCCGCCCGCCCTCACCGTCGCATTTGACCCACGCGGTAACAAGGCGCTACAATCGCCGGCTTCGGAGCGTAGCGCAGCCTGGTAGCGCATCTGATTTGGGATCAGAGGGTCGTAGGTTCGAATCCTATCGCTCCGACCAGTTTTGCAGTAGTAAAGCCAGACCGGACAAGGGCTTGCGTCGAGCGACGTGAGCCCTTTTTCTTTGGGACGCGCGCCGGCACGCGCGCTGTGCCCGCCGCACGACGCCGCCACGGCGTGTTTGCCCCCGTCGTGATACAATACGGAGGTCAGTTCCGGGGTACGTGAGCACTCCCGGAAGCCAGGCACGTCAAGATCGGCGGCCATCAAGACCTCCCCTCCACGATTCCCTCGGCGATGCCTGAACCCGCGCGACACCGCGTTTTCACGTCCGGTGCGCGCGTCGCAGGATCTCACTCAACTCGTGCAGCCTTTGGCTGCAAGCAAAGGACTACAAGATTGGCTAAGGAAGAACTCATCGAATTTGGCGGCGTGGTGTCGGAAGCCCTCCCCGACAACCGTTATCGCGTGACGCTGGAAAACGGCGTGGAAATCTGGGCATACGCTTCGGGCAAGATGCAGAAGCACCGCATCCGGATCCTGGCCGGCGACCGTGTGACGCTGGAAATGTCGCCCTACGATCTGACGAAGGGTCGCATCAATTTCCGCCACAAGTCCTGAGTTGTCCTGAGTTGTCCGCCCTTCGGGCGGGGATGTCACCGATGTGACCACAGTGGTGTCATCCCCGCGCCGCAGACTGACGGGCTGCCCGCAGGCTCTTCGAGCCTCCGGCAGCCCGTTTTGTTTTTTGGCCTCCACCCGCCGGGTCCCTCATGGTCTCCCCTCTTGCGCCCCGCTGGGTGCCTGACCATACTCGGGACTCGACCAGCCACCGTCCGCTCATGAATCTCATCCTGTGGCGCCACGCCGAAGCGGAAGACCTGCCTTCGGCAATGAGCCTGTCCCGCAACGCGGACCTCCAGCGCGTGCTGACCCCGCGCGGGCACAAGCAAGCCGAAGCCACGGCCAAATGGCTGCGCAACCACCTCCCCGCCCCCTATCGCGTGGTCTGCAGCCCCGCCGTGCGCGCACGCGAAACCGCCGCCGCGCTCTGCAGCGATGCCGAGGTGCTGGACGTGCTCGGGCTCGGCGCCAGCGTCACCGAGGTGCTGGCCACGGTCGGCTGGCCCGGCACGGAGGACGTGGCCACCCAGACCGTCGTAGTCGTGGGCCACCAGCCGTGGCTCGGCCGCGTGGCCAGCCGCGTGCTGGCCGGCCGCGAAATGCCCTGGAGCGTGCGCAAGAGCGGCGTCTGGTGGCTCACCGGACGGACGCGCGACTCGGACGCGCAAGTCGCCCTGCGCGCCGTCATCCATCCCGATTTTCTCTGACTGCCACGCAGTGTTCGACTTCGCACGTTGCACGTGTCATAAATCTGTATCGTAAGCTTCACATTTCACGTAAAGCTTATGGCGCGTGGCTTCCAAGCCGGTTAGAGTCATTTCCAGCACCCACGCAACACCGTTCTGGTCACGGAATCGTCATGTTCGTGCCACGGCGTTGTCACTGGGCGTCCCTACATTGCCTACATTGTTTCGAAGCCGTTTCGTCACCGAAAGGACACCGAAAGGACACACAATGCGAGACCTTCCGACGCCTACTCAGCCGCTCTTCGACTCTTTGCCGACTGGCCAGACCGGCCAATCGGCGCGGAGGCGTCTTCCTCGTCAGCAAGATGCAACAAATGCAGCGCCTGCTTTCAGCGTGGCGTGGGCACGCCATCAGGACGAAGTAGAAGAAGCGCAGCGCCTGCGCTACAAGGTGTTTGCCGAGGAGATGGGAGCACGCCTCCAGACCTCGACGCCGGACATGGACGTGGACATGTTCGACGCCTATTGCGACCACCTGATCGTCCGCGACCAGGAAACGCTCAAGGTGGTGGGCACCTACCGCGCCCTGCCGCCGCATCAGGCCAAGCGCATCGGCTGCCTCTATGCGGAATCCGAGTTCGACCTCGTGCGCCTGAACCACCTGCGCCCCAAGATGCTGGAAGTCGGCCGCTCGTGCGTGCACCGCGACTTTCGCAGCGGCAGCGTGATCATGGCCCTGTGGGGCGGTCTGGGCGAATACCTGCAGCGTTACGGCCTCGAGTCGCTGCTCGGCTGCGCGAGCGTGCCGATGAGCGATGGCGGCCACTACGCCGCGAGCCTCTACCGCCAGTTCGCGGAGCGTTCGCTGGCCCCCATCGAGTACCACGCGTTCCCGCGCGTGCCGTTGCCCGTGGACGACCTGAACCAGACGCTGGATGTGGATCCGCCCGCGCTGATCAAGGGCTATCTGCGCCTTGGCGCGAAGATCTGCGGCCTGCCCGCGTGGGATCCGGACTTCAACGTCGCGGACTTCCTGACGCTGCTGCGCGTGCGCGACATGAACCCGCGCTATGCGCGGCACTTTCTGGGTCTGAAGTAAAAAAAGCCGCGCGTCGCGCGGCTTTTTTCTTTACACGTACACGACCTTGTAGCGCTTGCCGATGCGCTCCCACTCGTCGGCTTCCTGCGCGAGGCTGTACTCGACCAGCGGGTTCGCGTCGATCCAGTTCTTCGGCAGGCGCACCTCGAAGCCCTCGTCGAGCGCTTCCGAACGCTGGCTCACGCGGATGTCCGGCAGCTTCGCATCCGAACGGCGGCGGCACAGCACGAACGCCAGCCGCAGGCTGAACAGCATGCGCCAGTCGAGGAACTTGCCGCTGCCGGACAGCTTGCCGAGCTTGCCCGCATGGCCGAGCAACAGCGTGGCCAGCCGCGCCTGATCGGTCTTCGAGAAGCCCGGCATGTCCGCGTGCGTCGCGATATAGGCCGAGTGCTTGTGATAGCCGCCGTGCGAGATCGACATGCCGATCTCGTGCAGGCTCGCCGCCCAGCCGAGCAGCGCCAGGTTGTCCTCGCGGCGCTCGTGCGCCGGCTCCGGAAACTGCGCCAGCAGTTCGCGCGCGGCCGCGCCCACGCGGTCCGCCTGCGCGCGATCCACCGCGTAGCGCCGCATGAACTGATCGACCGTGACCGTGCGCATGTCCTCGTGATGACTGCGGCCCAGCAGGTCGTACAGCACGCCGAGACGCAGCGCGCCGTCGGTAACGTCCATGCGGTCGATATCGAGTTCGGCGAATACGCCGAGCATGATCGACAACCCGCCCGGCAGCACCGGGATGCGATCGGCCTTGAGCCCCGCAAGCTTGACGCGATTCGCGTTCTCCGCCTTGATCAGCGCGCGCTTGAGTCGCTCGAGCCCTTCGCGCGTGATGCCATGCTCGGCGGGATTGTCGTTCATGCCATTGAGCTCGATGAGCTCCGCCAGCGCGCGCGCGGTGCCCGACGACCCCACGGCCTGTTGCCAGCCCGCGGCGCGGTACTGGCGCACGAGCACCTGGATCTCGCGGCGCGCGGCCAGTTCGGCCTGCTTCATCGCGTACTCGTCGACATTGCCGCTCGGGAAGAACTGGCGGCTGTGCGAGACGCAGCCGATATACAGGCTTTCCATCAGCTTCGACTGATAGCCGCTGCCGATGATGAATTCCGTCGAACCGCCGCCGATATCGACGACGAGGCGATTGCCCTGGCATGCCGGCGCATCGTGCGAGGCACCGAGGTAGATCAGGCGCGCTTCCTCGCGGCCCGCGATCACTTCGATCGGGAAGCCGAGCGCATGCTCCGCTTCGATCAGGAACTCGGGGGCATTGCGCGCGACGCGCAGCGTATTGGTGGCCACCGCGCGCACGTGCTCGGGCGCGAAGTCGCGCAGCCGGTCGCCGAACCGGCGCAGCGCGTCGATGCCGCGGCGGCGCGCGGGCTGGTCGAGGTACTTGTCGGGGGTCAGGCCGGCCGCGAGGCGCACGGGTTCGCGCAGGGCATCGACCTGAAAGATCTGGCTGGCTGGGCCGGACGCCGTCGGGGTCTCGTCAACGCGCCCGATCATCAGGCGGAAGCTGTTCGAGCCCATGTCTACGGCGGCCAGCAGGCGTGGTGTCTGTGTCATTGCTAGTGTGAAGCACGGGGGTGGCGGGATCGACCGGGTGGCGCCACCGCATCAAACCCCGTAAATTATGTCTTCGTCATGTCCGGAGCATGACAAATCCACAGTGTCATGTAAATGACACACAACTATGGAAAAGTCGCCACATTCCGAAAAAGAACATTCATGACCATGTCGACGACTGCGCCCGGCACCCTGCTTAACCGCGAGCTGGGCATCCTAGAATTCAACGCGCGCGTCCTGGCGCAAGCCGCCGACCCCAACGTCCCGCTGCTGGAAAGGCTCAAGTTCATCTGCATCGTTTCCAGCAACCTCGATGAGTTCTTCGAAATTCGGATGGCGGGTCTCAAGGAGCAGATCCGCGACAATGCATCGGGCACGACGCCCGACGGCCTCTCGTTCCTGCAGACCTATCACCTGGTCACCGAGCGCACGCAGCGCCTCGTGGCCTCGCAGTATGACATGCTGCAGAACGTCATATTCCCCGCGCTCGAGCGGGAAGGCGTCTACTTCCACCTCATGGGCACGTGGACGGACGCGCAGCGCGGCTGGGCGCGCGACTTCTTCGTGCGCGAACTCGGGCCGGTCCTCACCCCGATCGCCCTGGATCCCGCGCATCCGTTCCCGCGCGTGCTCAACAAGAGCCTGAACTTCGTGGTCGAACTGTCCGGCAAGGACGCCTTCGGCCGCGACGCGGACCTCGCCATCGTGCAGGCGCCCCGCGCGCTGCCGCGCGTGGTCAAGATGCCGGAGAAGCTGTCGGGCTACCCCTACGGCTTCGTGATGCTCTCGTCGTTCATGCAGGCGTTCGTGCACGAGCTGTTTCCCGCCATCGACGTGCAGGGATGCTACCAGTTCCGCGTCACGCGCAATTCGGACCTGTTCGTTTCCGAGGACGACATCACCGACCTTCGCGAAGCGCTGCAGGGCGAGCTGCCCGCGCGCCATTTCGGCGACACGGTGCGGCTCGAGGTCTCGTCCGACACCCCCGCCCCGCTCGCGCGCCGGCTGCTGCTGGAATCGGGACTGGGCGAGCAGGACCTGTATCGCGTGAGCGGGCCGGTGAACCTCGTCCGGCTGATGCAGATTCCCGACCTGATCGACCGGCCGCTGCTCAAGTATCCGCCGCACGTGGCCGCGCCGGTCAAGGCGTTTCCGCCCGGCGCGCCGATGTTCGACGTGATCCGCCATCAGGACGTGCTGCTGCACCACCCGTACGAAAGCTTCAGCTCGGTGCTGGACCTGCTGCAGCTGGCGGCGGCCGATCCGAACGTCGTGGCCATCAAGCAGACCGTCTACCGCACGGGCAACGAGTCCGCGGTAATGGAAGCGTTGATGTCCGCCGCGCGCAACGGCAAGGAAGTCACGGTCGTGGTGGAACTGCTCGCGCGTTTCGACGAAGAGACCAATATCAACTGGGCCGAGCGGCTGGAATCGGCGGGGGCGCACGTGGTGTACGGCGTGGTCGGCCACAAGTGCCACGCCAAGATGCTGCTGATCGTGCGGCGCGAGCCCAGCGACGGCAAGAGCATGGTCAAGGGGAAGTCCGTTCAGCTGCGCCGCTACGCCCATCTGGGCACGGGCAACTATCACCCGCGCACGGCGCGGCTCTATACGGACTTCGGCCTGCTCACGGCCAACGAGAAGGTCTGCGAGGACGTGCATCACGTGTTCCAGCTGCTGACCGGCACCGCGGGCACGATCCGGCTGAATCATCTGTGGCAGTCGCCGTTCACGATGCACAGCAACCTCGTCGAGCATATCCGCAACGAGGCCCGCAACGCGCGCGCCGGCAAGTCCGCGCGCATCATCGCCAAGATGAACGCGCTGCTGGAGCCTTCGATCATCGAGGAACTCTACAAGGCGTCGCGCGCGGGCGTGAAGATCGACCTGATCGTGCGCGGCGTCTGCGCGCTGCGGCCCGGCGTGCCCGATATGTCCGAGAACATCACGGTGCGCTCGATCGTCGGCCGCTTTCTCGAGCACCACCGCGTCTACTACTTCCGCGCGGGCGGCGAGGACGTGCTGTACCTGTCCAGCGCCGACTGGATGGACCGCAACCTGTTCCGCCGCGTCGAGGTCGCGTTCCCGATTCTCGACCGCGCGCTCAAGGCCCGCGTCATCAAGGAAAGCCTGCAGGTCCATCTTCGCGACAACGCGTCGGCGTGGATCATGCAGCCCGACGGCGAGTATGCGCGGAAGCCTTCCCGCGCGAAGAAGGCGTACGTGAGCCAGGTGGAACTGCTCGGCATGTTTGGCGGCTAGTTTCGCGGCGCGCGCCGGCGGCGCGGAGATGGCAAAGATGTGTTGGGATCGGCCAGCGGGAGCGCTCACGTTCCTAGACTGGCGCAATCCTCATCAGCGATTGCCATCTCATGAAAGCCAAGCTCATTCCGTTGTTGCTCGTCGCCGGTAGCGCACTCCTCGCCACGCGGGCCCATGCCGTCAGCGGCACGATCACGTTCAGCGGCGAGGTCAAGACGAACACCTGCAAGATCAACGACCTGAAGGATAGCGCCGCGAACTTCACGGTGCCACTCCCGCATGTCTCGGCCGATGCGCTTTCCACCAGCGGCGCGACGGCCGGGCGTACGCGATTCGATATCCGTCTTTCGGACTGCAATACAGATCCTGCCGGCAGCGCGTATGTGCATTTCGAAGGCAGCAACGATGCGGATCCGCAGTCCGGCCATCTGAAACTGGAGTCCACCGCCGGCGCCAAGAATGTACAGATCGCCCTCCTTGATGCCAGCGGCAACTCCATTCCCCTGAATGGCAACGCCCCCATTCCCACCGCGGTGCCGATCGGTACCGACGGCTCGGCCACGCTGCATTACGCCGCGCAATACGTGGCCACGGGCAAGGCCCAGGGTGGCAAGGCCACGGCACGCGTGAACTTTACGATCGTCTACCAGTAAGCGCGGACATCCATCGCAGTCATGTCGTTCCGATTCGCGCGAGTAGCGAAGGTTGCCACGGCCGTCGCGGGCTTTCTCGCCAGCGGGCTCACGCACGCCTCCATCGTCATCGACAACACGCGCGTGGTTTATCGCGCGGCGGAGGCGGAGGCGACGGTCCGCCTCACCAACAGCGGCAGGCACCCCTCGCTCGCGCAGGTCTGGATCGACGATGGCGACGCCACCGCGTCGCCCGCCTCGGCCGATGCGCCGTTCGTCGTGACGCCACCCATCGCGCGTATCGACCCGGACAAGGGGCAGACGCTACGTATCGTGTACACGGGCGAACCGCTGCCGGACGATCGCGAGTCCCTGTTCTATCTCAACGTCCTCGAAGTGCCCCCCAGGCCCACGGGCGAAGCGGCACAGGGCAATCTGCTGCAGATGGCGTTCCGCACGCGCCTGAAGCTGTTCTTTCGCCCCGCATCGCTTCCCGACGCTGCCGCGGAGGCCCCCACGCGCGTGACATGGCGCGTGACCGGCCGCGCGGTGGACGGCGACCGCGGGCTGACGCTCGAGGCCACGAATCCCACGCCCTACCACGTGACGCTCATCGACATTTCGCTTGCCGAACCGAAGCACGCCGCCCCGGCGCCCCACCGCGTCGGCGGCATGCTCGGCCCCGGTGCATCCCGGCAATTCCGGCTGGAGGGTGTCGTGCGGAACGGGGTCGATCCCGCTGCGGGAACGCGCGTCAGGTTCGGTGCCATCAACGATCAGGGCGGCACATGGTACGGCGAAGCGTCGGTGCAATAGGCACAGTAGGCGCATCGGGACGATTGGTGTTGCCTGCGCAAGTGTTGCCGTGAGCCGCGCCGCGGCACTGACCCTCGCACCCGCCGCGCTCGTCGCGATCGCCGCATCCGCGCCGTCACTCGCGGCAGGCGACGCCACCACGACGCTTGCCGCGGTCGAGTTCAACATGGGATTCCTGCATGGTGACGGACCGCCCATCGACGGCTCGCGATTTGCGTACGGCAATCCCGTCCAGCCCGGTGTCCACACGCTCACGCTCTACGTGAATGGCCAGCGCGTGGGCCGCGCGGCCATCCGGCTCGCGACCGTCGCGGACCACGGTGCCCTCCCGCTGCCGTGTTTCGATCGCGCGTTGCTGCAGCGGATCGGTGTCGATCTGGCCCGCCTGTCCGCGGCTGCGAGCGCCGCCCTCGTCAGCGCAGACGACCGCTGCGATCCCGTGGGCGCGCTGGTCGAGGGCGCCACCGCGCATTACGACATGAGCGACTTCCGCCTCGATGTCGGCGTTCCGCAGATCGCGCTCGCGCGGCACGCGCGGGGCTACACCGATCCGGCGTACTGGGATGATGGAGTGCCCGCGGCCATCCTGCGCTATGACGGCAGTGTCTTCGCCACGCGGACGACACAGGCCTCCGCCGCCGGCTCCGCCATGCAGGCTTACCTCGGCCTTCGCGGCGGCATCAACCTGGGCCCCTGGCGCCTGCGCCATGTCGGCAACCTGAGCACGAGCACGCACGCGGGTGCGAGCGCGCGCTACACGCCCACGCTGACCTACGTACAACGCGCCATCGCGCCGCTCGACAGCCTGCTGATACTCGGCGACGGCTTTACCGAAGGCACGCTGTTCGATAGCGCGGGCTTCCGCGGTGTGCAGCTGACGAGCGACGACCGCATGCTGCCCGACTCGCGCCGCGGCTTTGCTCCCATCGTGCGCGGCATTGTCAATACCAATGCGCGCGTGCAGATCCGCCAGGGTGGCAACCTGCTTCTCGAGACCACCGTCGCGCCGGGCGAATTCGAGATCGACGACCTGTACCCCACGGGCTACGGTGGCGACCTCGAGGTCATCGCCACCGAGGCGGACGGCAGCGTGCGAACCTGGCGCGTGCCGTTTTCCGCCACGGTCAAGGCGCTGCGGCCGGGCGTCACGCGCTTCTCGGTCACCGCCGGCCAGTATCGCCATCCATCGGTCGCCGACACGCCCTGGCTCGCGCAGGGCGTGCTGCGGCATGGGCTGAACAACGTCGTGACGCTCGAGGGCGGCGTGGCAGCCTCGCGAGACTATGCGGCCCTCGCGGGCGGCATCGCGCTCAACACCGCGTATGGCGCGCTCTCCGCCGATCTCGTGCAGACGTTCGCGGGGTCCGTACGCGGCCAGCGCCTGCGGCTGGCCTATCAGCGCCTGTTCCCCGGCATCGGCACGAGCGTGTCGGTGTCCGGCGATCACCAGATGGGCGGTAACTATCTCTCGCTCGCGGATGCCGTCATGCTTCGGCATGTCCCCGCGGGTCGCGAAGCCCCGTCGCCGAGGCCGGTCCGGCGCCTGCAGGCGCTCGTCAATCAGCCGCTGGGCGACCGCTTCGGCGCGTTGTATGTCTCCGCGGCGGTACAGGCCCAGCGGCATCGCGGTGGCCTCGGCACGCAGTTCCAGCTCGGCTACACCCATGCGTTCGGCCGACTGCGCTACAGCCTCGCGGCATCGCGCGATTTCAGCGTGGACACCGGCCGATGGAACCACCGCATCATGCTGACGCTCGGCATGCCGCTCGGCCAGGGCGCGACGACGGCGAGCGCGGCGGCCGCACTGACCTACGATCCGCGCGGCCGCACGATCGCGCAGCAGAGCCTGACCGGCAGCATCGGCGACGCGCCGACGCTGACCTATGGGCTGACCGCGAACGCGACCCGCGCGAGCCGCACGGCCGACGGCAACGACCCCGGCGAAGCGTATGGCGCCAGCGCCAACGCCACCTATTTCGGTACCATGGCGACGGTCAATGGCAACGCGGGCGCGGCATCGGGCTATCGCCAGGCAGGCGGCGGCGTCTCGGGGGTGATCGTCGGCTACGCCGGTGGCGTGGCCGCGTCGCCCGCGCAGGGCGACACGCTGGCCGTGGTGGAAGCGGACGATATTCCCGGCGCGCGCATTGCCTCGGCAAGCGGCACGCGCATCGGTCCATGGGGACGCGCGGTGGTCTCGAACCTGCAGCCGTTCGCGCGTAATGCTATCGAGATCGATCCGCGCGGACTGCCGTTGAGCGTGGAACTCGGGGAGGACACCCGTCATGTGGCGCCGACCCAAGGCGCCGTGGTCCGCGCGCGCTTCGAGACCCATCGCATGGGCCGCGCGGCGCTGATCCGCGCGCGCATGGCGGACGGCCAGCCGCTGCCCTTCGGCGCCGAGGTCTTCGCCGCCGACGGCCGCCGGATCGGTACTGTCGCGCAGGGCGGACGCGCGCTCGTACGCGGATTGCCGGCGGACGCCAGAACGCTCACCGTGACGTGGGGCGCCGATCCGCATCAGCAATGCGCGCTCGATGTCGCGCTGACGGGGGGCACCAGCGACCTCGCCGTCGGAGAAGGCCGATGTGCCGCGCCGCTATGAGATCGCCGGGCCCACCGGACATGCGCGCGCGCGTCGTGGCCATGATATCCCCGCCGGACGGCGATCCGCATAGGCAATGCACGCGCGATGCCGCGCTGACGCGCGCCACCAGCGACCTCGCCGTCGGAGAAGGCCGATGTGCCGCGCCGCTATGAGATCGCCGGGCCCACCGGACATGCGCGCGCGCGCCGTGGCCATGCTGGCCGGGCTGCTGTCCCTGCCGGGCGTCGCGTGGTCCGCCGCATGCACAGGCGGCGGGCAGACCTACGTGCTGATGCTGCCCGCCACGATCCGCGTCCTGCCTACGGCGTCGGTCGGCACCGCGCTGACGGGCTGGATCGATTCGCCCGCCGTGAACGACCACTACACCTGCGCGGCAGGCGCCGACGCCGGCATCGGCTCGCGCCTGCCCGGCGTGCGCGAAGCTGGCCTCGATATCCAGTCGGACGGTGTCACATATGCCGTCTATCGGACGGGGCTTGCGGGCGTGGGCATGGCCATCCGCCGCGACGTGAAGATCGGCGACCGGGTCTATGCGGGCTGGCACCGCGCCGGCACGCCGGGCAATGCCGCGTCATGGCAGGTCGACCGCACGCGCACACAGGGCACAGCGACACAGCCAGGCGGCATGGAAACGACCGGGGTGCGGTTCGGCGTGATGCTGGTCAAGACCGGCCCCGTCACGGCGGGCACGCTGCCGTCCGAGCTCGTCGCGGAAGGCGCCGCCGTGATCGGCGACGTCGCGCAGACGACGCCGCCACCGGTCACCTTCCGGATATCGGCCACCGCGGTGCAGCCATCCACGTGTCGCACGCCCGATGTGGTCGTCGACCTCGGCACGCATATGACGCACCGCTTCACGGGCCCCGGATCCACGACGCCACCCAGGCTGTTTCAGTTCGCGCTCAACGATTGCCCGGCCGGCCTGAACGGCATCACATACCGGATCGATGCGCGCTCCGCCATCGTGGCCGCCGACAAGGCCGTGGTCGCGCTCAATGCCGCGTCCGGCGCCACCGGCGTCGGTGTGCAGCTGCTGGATGCCGCGGGCGACCCCATGCGGCTCGGCACGCCGATCGACGTGCCCGGTTACGACACGCGCCGCGACGCCGACTACGCGATTCCGCTCGGTGCGCGCCTCTACCAGACCGGGAGCGTGGTCACGGCCGGGGCCGTGCGCGCGGAGGTGACCGTGACGCTCGACTACCGCTAGGCGACCTGGCGCGCGGCGTCCTCGGGCTCGTAGCCGCTGCGGTCCGCGGGGAAGATGATGCGGAACGTGCTGCCACGGCCGAGCTCGCTGGTCACGCGCAGATCGGCGTGGTGGCGCGACAGCACGTGCTTGACGATGGCGAGGCCCAGGCCCGTGCCGCCCGTGTCGCGCGAGCGGCTGCGATCGACGCGATAGAACCGCTCGGTCAGCCGCGGGATATGCTCGGGCGCGATGCCCAGCCCCGTATCGCTGACCGAGAACACCGAATGGCCGTCGGTGAACTTCATGCGGATGGCAATACGGCCGCCGTCCGGCGTGTAGCGCACCGCGTTGGAGACGAGATTGCCGAGCGCCGACAGCAGTTCCTGCTCGGCACCGCGCAGCACCACGGCGGGATCGATCTCCACCTCGATGCGATGGCGCTGCTGCGACAGCGCCTCCGCGTCGTGCACGAGGTGCGCGGCCAGCGCGGCCACGTTGATGCGGTCGAACGTCGGCGCCTGCGCATCGCTCTCGAGCTTGGCCAGCGCCAGCAGATCCTCGACGATGCGCTGCATGCGCATCGACTGCACGAGCATCATGTCGATATAGCGATGGCGATCCTCCTCGGAGACCGGCAGGTCCCGCACCGTTTCCAGAAAGCCGGTCAGCACGGTCAGCGGCGTCTTGAGTTCGTGCGAGACGTTTGCCACGAAATCGCGCCGCATGGCTTCGGTGTTTTCCACCTTGGTGATGTCCTGGGTCAGCACGAGCTTTCGGTTCTCGCCATAGGGAAGGATCTGCACGGCCGTCACGTTGCGCTTGTGCTCGCCCATGTCGCGCATGACGAGCGGCTCGTCGTAGCGCTCGCGCGTCAGGTAATGGACGAACTCGGGCCGGCGAATCAGGTGCGTGATGCGCTGGCGCACATCGCGCCGCGCATTGAGCCCGAAATGATGCTCGGCCACGCCGTTGCACCATTCGATCTGGTCGGCATCGTCGAGCATCAGCACGCCGTAAGGCGATGCCTGAATGGCCTGGATAAAGCGCGTGTGCTGCTGCTCCACCTGCAGCACCTGCGTGCGCCAGCGCTTGACCAGCCGGTGCAGGCGGTAATAGACCTCGCCCCAGATACCCAGCGCGCTCGGAATCTCGCCGTAGGCCGGCGCGTCGAGCACCTTCCACAGCCGGTTGATCTGGAACAGGTAGTACCCCAGCAGCAGGAACAGCATCGCGCACAGCGCGAGCAGTGCGGCCAATGCGCCGGCAAACAGGTAGATTCCGGCGGCGATGACGGCAAGGCTGATCAGGGCGGCCGCGGATCGGGCCCAGATGATATTCATGCGGAGGTAAGGGAATCGAACGGCTTCAGACGGCGCTCATGCGAGATTGGACCGCGTTTGCGACGGAGTGTGCCACGGAATCAAACCGGTGGCACATGGCGGATTCCCCGCAGATGCCATCGCCGCCGGGCGGATGCGATGGCACCGGATGCATCTCAGTGGCTCGGCGAGCGGGCCAGACGGTACCCGCTGCCGCGCACGGTCTCGATCATGTTGCTGTAGCCGCCCGGCGTGAGCGCCGCGCGCAGGCGCTTGATATGGACGTCCACCGTGCGTTCCTCGACAAACACGTGATCGCCCCACACCTGGTCCAGCAGCTGCGAGCGGCTATGCACGCGCTCCGGATGCGTCATCAGGAAGTGCAGCAGCCGGAACTCGGTGGGACCGAGGTCGAGCTTCAGCGGACCCGCGTCGTCCTGGCCCGTCACGCGATGCGTGGCCGGGTCCAGGCGCAGGCCGTTGATCGCCACCACGTCATCGGTCAGCTGCGGCGCGCGGCGGCGCAGCACGGCCTTGATGCGCGCGAGCAGCTCCTTCGGCGAGAAGGGCTTGGTCACGTAGTCGTCGGCCCCCGCCTCGAGACCCATGACCTTGTCCTGCTCCTCGCTGCGCGCGGTGAGCATGATGATCGGAATCTGCTTGGTGCGGTCGTTGGACCGCAGCTCCTTGGCGAAGGTCGCACCCGATTTGCCCGGGAGCATCCAGTCCAGGAGCACGAGGTCCGGCAATACGTCGCTCATCAGCGACAGGGCCTGCTCGGCGTTGTATGCCCGGATCGGATAATGTCCCGCGTGCTGCAGGTTGACGGCGATCAGTTCCGCGATCGCCGGTTCGTCCTCGACAACGAGAATACTGCTTGGCATGTAATTTTTCTCCGCTCTTCGTCAGTCCAGTACCGCGTCAGCTCAGCGCTTCCCGCTCCATGTCTTCACGGGAGGCGTGGCGGACGTCGGTACCCTTCACGATATAGATGATGAACTCCGCGATGTTCTTGGCATGATCGCCGATCCGCTCCACCGCCTTGGCGATGAACAGGAAATCGAGCGCCACCGAGATGGATCGCGGATCTTCCATCATGTACGTAATCAGCTTGCGCACGAACGCACGGAATTCGTCGTCGATCGCCTTGTCGTCCTTGACGATGCGGGCGGCGGCCACGGTATCGAGCCGCGCGAACGCGTCCAGCGCCTGGCGCAGCAAGGAGATGGCCATCTCGCCGGACAGCTTCACCTCGGAATAGTTGATCGTGTGCGCGGCGGCGTCTTCCATGATGTGCTTGGTGCGCTTGGCGATCTTCTCGGCCTCGTCGCCCGCGCGTTCGAGGTTCGTGATCGTCTTGGAAATCGCCATCACGAGGCGCAGGTCGCGCGCCGTCGGCTGGCGGCGCGCGATGATATTGCCGCAATCCGCGTCGATTTCCACTTCCAGCGCGTTGAGCTGCAGCTCGCGCGCGATCACGCGATCAGCGACTTCGCCGTCGAAATCTGCCAGCGCGCGCATAGCCGATTCGATCTGCGACTCCACCAGGCCGCCCATCTGCAGCAGTTTGGTGTTGATCGCGTTGAGGTCGGCGTCGAACTGCGTCGACAGGTGCTTGTCAGTCATGGTGTTCTCCTGGCCGCTATGCGTATGTTACGCGCGATGTTGCGTCGGCAGTTGCGCCGTCGGTTGCGTCAGCCGAAGCGGCCGGTGATGTAGTCTTCCGTTTCCTTGCGGTGCGGCTTGATGAAGATCTTCTCGGTTTCACCGAACTCGATCAGCTCGCCCAGGTACATGTACGCCGTGTAGTCCGAGCAGCGCGCGGCCTGCTGCATGTTGTGGGTCACGATCACCACGGTGTACTCGTCCTTGAGTTCGGCGATCAGTTCCTCGATACGGCCCGTGGAAATCGGGTCCAGCGCCGAGCACGGCTCGTCCAGCAGCAGCACTTCGGGGCGGATGGCGATACCGCGCGCGATGCACAGCCGCTGCTGCTGGCCGCCGGACAGGCCGTAGCCCGACTGGTGCAGCTTGTCCTTGGCCTCGTTCCACAGCGCGGCCTTGGAGAGCGCCCACTCCACGCGGTCGTCCATCTCCGAGCGCGACAGCTTCTCGAACAGGCGCACGCCGAATGCGATGTTGTCGTAGATCGACATCGGGAACGGCGTCGGCTTCTGGAATACCATGCCGACCTTCGCGCGCAGCAGCGCGATGTCCTGCTTGCTCGTCAGCAGGTTCTCGCCGTCCATGTTGATCTCGCCCTCGGCGCGTTGCTCCGGGTACAGCGCGAACATCTTGTTGAACGTGCGCAGCAGCGTGGACTTGCCGCAGCCCGACGGGCCGATGAACGCCGTGACCTTGCGGTCCGGGATCGACATGTTGATGTGCTTGAGCGCGTGGAACTGGCCGTAGTAGAAGTTCAGGTCGCGCACATCGATCTTGGCGCGGACGGTATCGGGAATGTCGATGACGGTAGAGGTCATGCTCATGTCTCGCTTGAATTCGGTTATTTCTTGAACAGCATGCGCGCGACGATGTTCAGCGCCAGCACACCGACGGTGATCAGGAAAACGCCAGCCCACGCCAGTTGCTGCCATTCCGTGAACGGGCTCATCGCAAAGCGGAAGATCGTCACGGGGAGGTTGGCCATCGGCTTGTCGAGGTCCGTGCTCCAGAACTGATTGGAGAGCGCCGTGAACAGCAGCGGCGCGGTCTCGCCCGCGATACGCGCCACCGCCAGCAGCACGCCGGTGATGATGCCCGCGTACGAGGACTTGACCGTGATCGACATGATCATCTTCCACTTCGGCGTGCCGAGGGCCACGGCCGCCTCACGCAGCGCGTTCGGCACCAGGTTCAGCATGTTCTCGGTGGTCCGCACGACGATCGGCACCTGGAGCAGCGCCAGCGCGCAGATGCCGGCCCAGGCCGAGAAATGGCCCATCCGGGTCACCACGAGCGCGTAGACGAACAGGCCGATCACGATCGACGGCGCCGAGAGCAGGATGTCGTTGATAAAGCGGATAAAGCTGGCCAGCATGTTCTTCTGGCCGTACTCGGCGAGGTAGATGCCCGCCAGCACGCCCAGCGGCGTGCCGATCAGCGTGGCGATTCCCACCATCACGAAGCTGCCGAAGATCGCGTTGGCCAGACCGCCGCCGGCGGTGTTCGGGGCCGGCGTCATCTGCGTGAACAGATCGAGCGACAGGCCGCCGATACCGAGCGAGATCGTGGTCCAGAGGATCCACATCAGCCAGAAAAGGCCGAACCCCATCGCGGCCAGCGAGGCGGTCAGCGCATACAGGTTCATGCGGCGGCGCGAGCCCTGCAGGCGCATGCGCACTGCGTCGGCATCGGGCCGGACTGCGGGAATGGAAGACGTCGCCATGGCGTTGCTAGCTTGGTTCATTTGCCCCCCTCGTTCTTGGCAAGGCGCAGCAGCAGCAGTTTCGACAGGGCCAGCACCACGAACGTGATGAAGAAAAGGATCAGGCCCAGTTCCATCAGCGCCGCGGTATGCAGGCCGGCGCCGGCTTCGGCGAACTCGTTGGCGAGTGCCGAGGTAATGCTGTTGCCCGGCGCGAACAGCGAGACGCTGTCGATCAGGTTGGTATTGCCGATGACGAAGGTGACGGCCATCGTTTCACCGAGCGCGCGGCCCAGGCCGAGCATCACGCCACCGATGACACCGGCGCGGGTGTAGGGCAGCACCACGCGCCACATCACTTCCCACGTCGTGCAACCCACGCCGTACGCGGACTCCTTGAGCAGCGTCGGCGTGACTTCGAACACGTCGCGCATCACGGACGCGATATACGGGATGATCATGATCGCGAGGATCACGCCCGCGCACAGCAGGCCGATGCCCAGCGGCGCGCCCTGGAACAGCTTGCCGATCACCGGCACCTGGCCGATGGTCGCGGCCAGCGGCTTCTGGAAATATTCGCCGAAGAGCGGCGCGAACACGAGCAGGCCCCACATGCCGTACACGATCGACGGCACGGCCGCGAGCAGCTCGATGGCGGTACCGAGCGGTCGGCGCAGCCACGCCGGGGACAGCTCGGTAAGAAACAGGGCGATGCCGAAACTGACCGGCACGGCGATGATGAGGGCGATCAGCGAAGTCACGATCGTGCCGTAGATGGGCACCAGTGCACCGTACACGTCCGCGGGTGGATCCCACTCGGCGTTCCACAGGAAGCCGATGCCGAACTGCTTGATCGACGGCCACGCGCTGATGGCCAGCGAAACGATGATGCCGCCCAGCAGCAGCAGCGTCACGATGGCGGCGCCGCGTGTCAGCCCGCCGAACAGAATGTCGCCGGTGCGGCTTGGTGGCCGTACGGCCGGTAGATCGGACGAAGTCGCCATGGTGGAATTGGGGTTGCGTTGAAACCGATGAAGCGATGAGACCCGGAGGAACCCGGCCGGGCCGCGATACCGCCGCGGCCCGGCCGTTGGACAGGGCTTAGTACAGCGCCTTGCCCGAAGCGTCCTTCACGGACGTCTTCCACGTATTGCGAATCTGCGTCACGACCGACTCGGGCAGCGGCACATAGTCGAGGTCCGTGGCCATGGCGCCACCGCTCTTGTAGGCCCAGTCGAAGAACTTCAGCACTTCCGTACCCTGCGCGGCCTTCTCCTGGCTCTTGTGGACCAGGATGAAGGTCGCGCCGGCGATCGGCCACGCACCCTTGCCCGGCTGGTTGGTCAGGATCTGGTAATACGTCTTGCTCCAGTCCGCACCGGCGGCGGCCGCGCGGAACGCGTCGTCGCTCGGCTGCACGGTTTCGCCAGCCGTGTTCTTCATGTTCAGGTGGGTCATCTTGTTCTGCTTGGCGTACGCGTACTCGACGTAGCCGATCGCGCCATTCAGACGCTGCACGAACGCGGCGACGCCTTCGTTACCCTTGCCGCCCGTGCCGCCACCCGGCCAGTTCACGGTCGTGCCCTCGCCCACCGTGTTCTTCCAGTCGGCGCTGGCCTTGGCCAGGTAGTTCGTGAAGATGAAGGTCGTGCCCGAACCGTCGGCGCGGCGCACCGGCAGGATGTCCTGGTTCGGCAGCTTGACCTTCGGGTTCAGCGAGGCAATGGCGGGATCGTCCCACTTCTTGATCTTGCCCAGGTAGATGTTCGCCAGCACTTCGCCGGTAATCACGAGCTCGCCTGGCTTCACGCCTTGCAGGTTGATCACGGGCACCACGCCGCCGATCACCGTCGGAAACTGGACGAGGCCCTGCTTGGCCAGTTCGTCGTCCTTCAGCGGCGCGTCCGAAGCACCGAAATCGACCGTCTTGGCGCCGATCTGCTTCAGGCCGCCCGACGAACCGATGGATTGATAGTTGACCTTGTTACCCGTTGCTTTTTGATAGGCGTCTGCCCATTTGGAATACACGGGCGCCGGGAACGAGGCGCCTGCACCGGTAATTTCCGCCGCGAACGCAGTGCCCGCTACCACCATCGAAACGATGCCTGCCACGGCAGTCTTGACCAGCTTCATATGTCCTCCAGAGAACATGGTTGGGGAATGACAAATTTTTGACAAGTCGAACTGTATGCGGTCTGTATGACAGTTCCGTGACATCACGCAATGTTCTTTGAAAGTGGCTTCAGCTGGCCGTTTGCGGGTAGCCAGTGTCCCAGGCGCAACCCCGCGGTTGGGTGCCATATGGAGGCGGTTAATTGATAAACTGGCAAATAAAAAGGCCAGCGCAAGGCTGGCCTTTTCGGGAGGGAGCGGAAAATCAGCGCATCACGACTGCAACGCCTTGGCGAGCGTCTGTGCCGCCCGCTCGGCGGTCTCCACCTGCTCCGCTTCCACCATCACCCGCACCACGGGCTCGGTGCCCGACGCGCGAATCAGCACGCGGCCCCGGCCTTCCAGTTCGGGCTCCACGGTCGCGCGCGCGGCCGCGAGGCCCGCGTGGGTCTTCCAGTCGAAACCCTTCTCCACGCGCACGTTGATCAGCGTCTGCGGGAACAGGCTCACGCCCTCGAGCATCTGCGCCAGCGTCTTGCCGCTGCGGCGCAGCGCCGCCAGCACCTGCAGCGCGGAGACGATGCCGTCGCCCGTGGTATGCCGGTCCAGGCAGAGCAGATGGCCGGAGCCTTCGCCGCCGAGCGTCCACTTGTTGCGGTTCAGCTCTTCCAGCACATAGCGGTCGCCGACGTTCGCGCGCACGAACGCCACGCCCAGCCGCTTGAGCGCGAGCTCCACGGCCATGTTCGTCATCAGCGTGCCCACCGCACCTTCCACCTTCTGTCCCGCGGCCTGGCGATCGCGCACGATCACGTACAGCAGCTCGTCGCCGTTGTAGAGGCGGCCCGTGGCATCGACCACCTGCAGGCGGTCGGCATCGCCGTCGAACGCGAGGCCGAGGTCCGCCCCATGCGTCTTGACCGCTTCCACGAGCTTGTCCGGCGCGGTGGCACCGTAACCGGCGTTGATATTGCGGCCGTCGGGCTGGTTGCCGATGGATACCACGTCCGCGCCGAGTTCATGGAACACGTGCGGGGCGATGTGATAGGCGGCGCCATGGGCGCAGTCCACCACGATCTTGAGGCCATGCAGGTCCTGTTCGTACGGGAACGTGCTCTTGCAGAATTCGATATAGCGGCCGGCGGCATCGTCGATGCGCCGCGCGCGGCCCAGGTCGTCCGAGCGCACGCAGACCATGGGCTCCTCGAGCGCGGCCTCGATCTGGGACTCGACGGCATCGGGCAGCTTGTCGCCGTTCGACGAGAAGAACTTGATGCCGTTGTCGTAGTACGGATTGTGGCTGGCCGAAATGACCACGCCCGCCGCAAGGCGCAGCGCGCGCGTCAGATACGCGATGCCCGGCGTGGGCAGCGGCCCCGTCAGCAGCACGTTGACGCCGGCGGACGTGAAGCCCGCCTCCAGCGCGGCTTCGAGCATATAGCCCGAGATCCGCGTGTCCTTGCCGATCAGCACCGTCGGCTTGCCCTGCGTGGTCTTCTGGCTCAGCGCCAGCACCTTGCCCGCGGCATAGCCGAGGCGCATCACGAAATCCGGCGTGATCGGCGACTCGCCGACCCGGCCACGTACTCCATCGGTCCCGA
This sequence comes from Cupriavidus sp. OTU4054, assembly GCF_038440175.1. Taxonomy (NCBI): domain Bacteria; kingdom Pseudomonadati; phylum Pseudomonadota; class Betaproteobacteria; order Burkholderiales; family Burkholderiaceae; genus Cupriavidus; species Cupriavidus sp. OTU4054. The sequence goes on along the minus strand of NZ_JASATF010000022.1, from coordinate 67,198 downwards.
AATATTTACGTGTCATGTGTTCTCGTTCTCCCAGTGCCACCGCCGTGCAAGGCCACTCAGCGTGCGGCGGCAACCGATTCGTGACGGATCGCCCACCACGTCCTGAGGGCGTCCACCGTTTGTTCTACATCGTGCACGCGCACGATAAAGGCGCCGCGCTCCGCGGCGCAGACCGCGGCCGCCAGGCTCGCCGCCACGCGCTGCATCGGCGGCTTGCCCCCGATGATCGCACCGAGCGTCGACTTGCGCGACAATCCCGCCAGAATCGGCAGGTCATCGATCGCGAGCCGCGGCAACTGTGCGAGCAGACGCAGATTATGATCCGGTGTCTTGCCAAAGCCAAAGCCCGGATCGAGCAAGAGGCGCGCCTCGCTCACGCCCGCCGTCCGCAGGGTTGACACGCGTTCCCGCAGGAAATCGGCCACCTCCCCCACCACGTCCGTGTACTGCGGGTCTTCCTGCATGGTCTGCGGATCGCGCTGCATGTGCATGACGCACAACCCTGCGTCGCCCCCGGCCACGGCCTCCACCGCGCCCGGCATGCGGAACCCCCAGATATCGTTGATCAGATCGGCTCCGCCCGCCAGCGCGGCACGCATGACCTCGGGCTTGTAGGTATCGATCGACAGCGGCTTGCCGCAGTCGGCCAGCGCCTCGACGATCGGCATCACGCGCGCGAGCTCCTCGTCCAGCGGCAGCGCCGCGGAGCCGGGCCGGCTCGATTCGCCGCCGATATCGATGATGTCCACGCCCTCGGCGATCATCTGCTCCGCATGGCGCAGCGCGGCGTCGCGCGAGGCATGGCGGCCGCCATCGGAAAACGAATCGGGCGTGACGTTGAGAATGCCCATCACGAGCGGGCGGCGGTCGCGGGCGAAGCGATAGCGCCCGCACTGGAATACGGAAGTGCTCATCGACGGGAGAGTACCAAAAAACGAAAAGAAAAAAAGCCGGTGCCAAAGGCACCGGCTTTTTTTCCAGCGTCGCGGACGATCAGGCCGTCGCGGGCGCGTTGCTCGGCGGGGTCACCGGCGAACCGCCCGAAGGCGTGTTGCCGCCACCGTTCGGACCCGACACGCCACGCGGCGGGCGCGGCGGCTTGCCGGCCATGATGTCGTTGACCTGGTCGGCGTCGATCGTTTCCCACTCCATCAGCGCGTTGGTCATCGCTTCGACCTTGTCGCGGTTCTCTTCGAGCAGGCGCTTGGCCAGCGCATATTGCTCGTCGATGATGCGGCGGATCTCGCTATCGACCTTCACCTGCGTGGCTTCGGACACGGTCTTCGACGACAGCTTGCCGAACATGCCGTCCTGCTCGGTATCGACGTAGACCATCGCGCCGAGCGAGTCGCTCATGCCGAAGCGGGTCACCATGTCGCGGGCGATCTTGGTGGCGCGCTCGAAGTCGTTGGACGCCCCCGTGCTCATGGCGTTGAGGAACACCTCTTCCGCCGCACGGCCGCCGAAGAGAATCGCGATCTCCTCGAGCATGTTGTCCTTGTACTTCGAATACTTGTCATGCTCCGGCAGCTGCCAGGTCACGCCCAGCGCCCAGCCGCGCGGCATGATCGTGACCTTGTGCACCGGATCGGCCTTCGGCAGCAGCTTTGCCACCACCGCGTGGCCGGACTCGTGGTAAGCCGTGGCCTTGCGCTCTTCCTCGCGCATGACCGTCGACTTGCGCTCCGGACCCATGTAGATCTTGTCCTTCGCGTCCTCGAAGTCCTGCATGTCCACCACACGCTTGCTGCGGCGGGCGGCAAACAGCGCGGCCTCGTTGACCAGGTTGGCCAGGTCGGCGCCCGAGAAGCCCGGGGTACCGCGCGCGATCACCGATGCGTCCACGTCGTTGCCGATCGGCACCTTGCGCATATGGACCTTCAGGATCTGCTCGCGGCCGCGGATATCCGGCAGACCGACGTAGACCTGGCGGTCGAAACGGCCCGGACGCAGCAGCGCCTTGTCGAGAACGTCCGAACGGTTGGTCGCGGCGATCACGATCACACCCGAGTTCGCCTCGAAGCCGTCCATCTCGACCAGCATCTGGTTCAGCGTCTGTTCGCGCTCGTCGTTACCGCCGCCCATGCCGGCGCCACGATGGCGGCCGACCGCGTCGATTTCGTCGATGAACACGATGCAGGGGGCCTGCTTCTTCGCGTTTTCGAACATGTCGCGGACGCGGGCGGCGCCCACACCGACGAACATTTCAACGAAGTCCGAACCCGAGATGCTGAAGAACGGCACCTTGGCTTCGCCGGCGATGGCACGCGCCAGCAGCGTCTTGCCGGTACCCGGAGGGCCCACCAGCAGCACGCCGCGCGGGATACGGCCGCCCAGCTTCTGGAATTTCTGCGGATCTTTCAGGAAGTCGACCAGCTCGACCACTTCTTCCTTGGATTCGTCGCACCCGGCAACGTCCTGGAAAGTGACCGCATTCTGGTTCTCGTCGATCAGGCGCGCGCGCGACTTGCCGAACGAGAAGGCACCGCCTTTCCCGCCGCCCTGCATCTGCCGCATCATGTAGAACCAGAACACGATGATGAGCAGGGTGGGCCCGAGATAATAGAGCGCCTGTACGAGGACATTCGGCTCGTCGTCTGCCTTGCCGGTGACCTGCACGCCGTACTTCATCAGATCGCCGACCATCCAGATGTCGCCCGGCGAGATGATGGTGTACTTGGTGCCTTCCTTCGGTGTCACCACCAGATTCCGGCCCTGCACGTCGACGCGGCTCACCTTGCCATTCTTTGCGTCATCCATGAACTGCGAATAGGTGACGCCGTCCTGGGCGCGAGGTTTGTCGAACTGCTTGAAGACGGTGAACAATACCAGCGCGATCACGAGCCAGATTGCCGCCTTTTGAAACAGGTTGTTATTCAAGGCCGAACTCCTTTGCAATTGCCTTGCCAACGGGATAGCTGCATTGCATTGTAATGCAGTGCCCGTTCCTGGGGGTGAAACGCAAAACTATCGGGGCGATAGTGCCTGGATAGGCGCAATCGACCCCTCAATCAACCGATTTCAGATGCCGCCCAAGAATAAAGGTTTCCGACGATTTGTCGCGCGACGCCTTGGGCTTGCGCTTTGCGACCACCTTGAACTGGCGTTTGAACTTTTCCACGATCTGGCTGTAGCCGCTACCGTGGAAACACTTTACCAGCAAAGCACCATCAGGCTTCAGGTGCGCCTGGGCAAATTCCAGCGCCAGGTCGCATAAATACTCGATGCGCGCCGAATCGGCCGAGGCCACACCGGACAAATTGGGGGCCATGTCCGAGATAACAAGGTCGATTCTCGACCCGCCGGACGCTTCCAGCACGACCGATTCGAGCTGCCGGAAAACCGACTCCTCCCGAAAATCGCCCTGAATGAATGTGACGTCGGCCACCGGGTCCATGGGCAGGATATCGATGGCCACCACGGCGCCGTCGATTTTCCCGTCCCTGGCGCGCGGCGAGGCCGCAAGCCGGTTACGGGCGTACTGGCTCCAGCTGCCCGGCGCGGCGCCGAGGTCGACGACCACGCTGCCCGGCTTGATCAGCTTGTCCTGCTCGTCGATTTCCTTGAGCTTGTAGGCGGCCCGGGCGCGATAGCCCTCGCGCTGGGCCATCTTCACGTAAGGGTCGTTGATATGGTCGTGCAGCCACGACTGGTTGAACTTGTTCTTGGCCATGCTGTGCCGTTCCCCGTGCGAGGTTTCATGATCTCGCGCAGGAATCTGTCCCTTTTTCCTGATGTTTACCGCCTGCGGACGCGGTTTTGGCGGATAATACGCGCCACTTTGCCTTTGCAGATCCCATGCCCGCACTACAACTGATTCCCGCCCAGCGTTCCGAACTCCGCTCCCGTGCCCACGGCCTCAATCCCGTCGTGATGGTCGGCGGCGAAGGCCTCACGCGCGCGGTCCTGGCCGAGATCGACCGCAGCCTGGCGGCACATGATCTCATCAAGATCCGCGTGTTCGGCGACGAACGCGACGCGCGTATCGCCATTTACGAAGCGATCTGCGACGAGCTCGACGCCGCCCCGATCCAGCACATCGGCAAGCTGCTGGTCGTCTGGCGTCCGGGTCCGGCCCGCCTGAAGGAAAACCAGGCCGACGATACCGGCCGCCGCCTGCTCAAGCGCTCGGGCGGCTCCGCGCCGCGTACCGTGACCATCCGCAAGCCCAGCGCGGCACCGAATCGCCGCCCGACGCGCAAGGAAGTCACCGTACTGGGCAACGAACGCGTTACCGCGGGCGGCACGGTCAAGCGCTCGCGCGCCCGTCCCGCCAGCCAGAAGAAGAAGTCGCTCGGCTGATTCCGCCGGACCGATGCTTCTCGCCCTCTCCCCACGGGAGAGGGGCATGCACTACTCCCCTGCCGAGCGCGGCGCCGAGGCGCGCCACACCAGCACCAGCGCCAGCACGCTGTGCACGAGGTAGATCACGCTCGACACGCCGTGCAGCATGCCGAACTGCGACTTGTACTGCGATTCGGAGACGCCCACGCCGGCAGCCTGGGCCTTCGCGCGCAGGCTTTCCATAAACGGCTGCACGCCGAAATACCCCGCCAGCACGCACACCAGCATCGCCAGCACGATCCAGCGCAGCGCGCGGTAGCGTGCCGCGCCGCGGCGGATCATCACGTTGCACAGCACGAGCTGGAGCACGCCGATCGTCACGCCGAGAATCGCCTCGGTACGGAACAGATGGCCGGCAATCATGCCGGCGGTCTCCCGGCTGGGCAGCACCGAAAACAGCGTCGGCGCGACCATGTACCCGACGGTCCACAGGCTGCCCGCCCAGACCACCGTCAACAGCAGGAAGATGCGATGCGGTAGCGGGGGCAGGTTCGAATAGGAAGACGAGAACACAGCCGGGCGCCCGTCAGACGTAGCGGACGGTCACGACTTCGTATTCGCGCTCGCCACCCGGGGCCAGCACGGTCGCCACATCGCCCTCGAACTTGCCGATCAGCGCGCGCGCGATGGGCGAGCTCACCGAGATCTTGCCCGAGTCGATATCGGCCTCGTCGTCGCCGACGATCTGGTAGCTCACGTTCTTGCCGGACTCGAGGTCTTCGAGGTCCACGGTCGCGCCGAAGACGATGCGGCCGTCGGTGTCCAGCTGGGTCGGGTCGATGACCTGCGCGGCGGACAGCTTGGCTTCCACTTCCAGGATCCGGCCCTCGATGAACGCCTGCTTTTCCTTGGCGGCATCGTACTCGGCGTTTTCGGACAGGTCGCCCTGTGCGCGCGCTTCGGAGATGGCGTTGATCACCGCGGGGCGTTCGACGGCCTTGAGGCGCTGCAGCTCTTCCTTCAGGAGTTCCGCGCCACGCTTGGTAATCGGAATGGTGCTCATGTCTCGTTCAACAAAAAAATGAGCCGCAGCGGAGCTGGAACCATGCATCCGGGATGCTCCCCCAGAGGCACTTCCGCTCGACCGCGGCTTTCAGATGAAGGTTCGGGGTGATGCGCAGGCGCAACACTCACCGAACGGCGAATTCGACGTAGTGTAGGCCATTACGCCCGCCGGTATCAACCCGGTGCAACGTTGGGTTGCAATGGGAACCGGCGGGAAGGCCCCGTCAGGCGAGCGACGCGTGCAGGCTTTGCAGGTCGTACACCTCGAGGCTCTGCATGTGCTTGAGCCCCTCGACCGCGGCGCGGGCGCCGGCGATCGTGGTGTAGTAAGGCACGCGGTTGGCCAGCGCGGCGATCCGGATCGAACGCGAATCGGCGATGGCCGTGCGCGTCTCATCGACGGTCGTGAAGACCAGCGCGAGTTCGCCGTTCTTGATCATGTCCACGATATGCGGACGGCCGTCCTTGACCTTGTTGACCGTGCGTACCGGAATGCCGGCCGCCTCGATCGCCGAAGCCGTGCCGCGCGTCGCCACGATCGGGTAGCCCAGGTCGTGCAGCATGCGGGCCACGCCCACCGCGCGCGGCTTGTCGCTGTCCTTGACCGTGATCAGCACGGTGCCCTTCTCGGGCAGGCGCGAACCGGCCGCGAGCTGGCTCTTGAACAGCGCCTCGCCGAACACCTTGCCCACGCCCATGACTTCGCCGGTCGAGCGCATTTCGGGTCCAAGCACCGGATCGACGCCCGGGAACTTGTTGAACGGGAACACCGCTTCCTTGACGCTGAAATACGGCGGCACCACCTCGGCGCCGACGCCCTGCGAGTCCAGCGTCTGGCCGGCCATGCAGCGCGCGGCGATCTTGGCCAGCGACAGGCCCGTGGCCTTGGACACGTACGGCACGGTACGCGAGGCGCGCGGATTCACTTCCAGCACGTAGACGGTGTCCTTGCCGTCGGCCTGCTGGATCGCGAACTGCACGTTCATCAGGCCGATCACGTTCAGCGCCTTGGCCATCGCGGCGGTCTGGCGCTTGAGCTCGTCCACGGTCTCCTGCGACAGCGAGTACGGGGGCAGCGAGCACGCGGAGTCGCCCGAGTGGACGCCGGCCTGCTCGATATGCTCCATCACGCCGCCGATGAACACGCGCTGGCCATCGCTCAGCGCATCGACGTCGCACTCGATCGCGTCGTTCAGGAAGCGGTCCAGCAGCACCGGCGAGTCGTTCGATACCTTGACGGCCTCGCGCATGTAGCGCTCGAGGTCGCGCGGCTCGTGCACGATTTCCATCGCGCGGCCGCCCAGCACGTACGATGGACGCACCACGAGCGGGTAGCCGATTTCCTCGGCCAGGCGCAGCGCTTCGTCCTCGGCACGCGCGGTGCGGTTGGGCGGCTGGCGCAGGCCGAGCTCGTTGAGCAGCTTCTGGAAGCGCTCGCGGTCTTCGGCAGCATCGATCATGTCCGGGCTCGTGCCGATGATGGGCACGCCGTTGGCTTCCAGATCCAGCGCGAGCTTCAGCGGGGTCTGGCCGCCGTACTGGACGATCACGCCGACGGGCTTTTCCTTGTCCACGATCTCGAGCACGTCCTCGAGCGTCAGCGGCTCGAAGTACAGGCGGTCCGAGGTGTCGTAGTCGGTGGAAACCGTTTCCGGGTTGCAGTTGACCATGATGGTTTCATAGCCATCCTCGCGCAGCGCGAGCGCCGCGTGCACGCAGCAGTAGTCGAACTCGATGCCCTGGCCGATCCGGTTCGGGCCACCGCCCAGCACCATGATCTTGCGGTTGCCGGTCGGATCCGCTTCGCACTCGCCATGCTCGGCCTCGTAGGTCGAGTACATGTACGCGGTGTTGGTCGCGAATTCGGCGGCGCAGGTGTCCACGCGCTTGTAGACCGGACGCACGTTGCTGGCGATACGCGCTTCGCGCACGGCCTTGGCGTCGGTCTTGAGCAGGCGGGCCAGGCGGCGGTCCGAGAAGCCCTTCTGCTTCAGGTGGCGCAGCTCGGCGGCCGACAGGCTTTCCAGCGTGCGCGCGCGCACCGCGCCTTCGGTCTTGACCAGGTCTTCGATCTGGGCCAGGAACCACGGGTCGATCGCGGTCTCGGCATACACCTCTTCCAGCGACATGCCCAGGCGGAACGCGTCGCCGACGTACCAGATACGGTCCGGACCGGCTTCGCCGATTTCCTCGATCACTTCGTCGCGGTCGGTGGACTTCTCGTCCAGGCCGTCCACGCCGACCTCGAGGCCGCGCAGCGCCTTCTGGAACGACTCCTGGAACGTGCGGCCCATGGCCATCACCTCGCCCACCGACTTCATCTGGGTGGTCAGGTGGCTGTCGGCCTGCGGGAACTTCTCGAACGCGAAACGCGGGATCTTGGTCACCACGTAGTCGATCGACGGCTCGAACGATGCCGGGGTCTGGCCGCCGGTGATCTCGTTCTTGAGCTCGTCGAGCGTGTAGCCGACGGCCAGCTTCGCCGCGACCTTCGCGATCGGGAAGCCCGTGGCCTTGGAGGCCAGTGCCGACGAGCGCGACACGCGCGGGTTCATCTCGATGACGATCATGCGGCCATCGACCGGGTTGATCGAGAACTGCACGTTCGAGCCGCCGGTATCGACGCCGATCTCGCGCAGCACGGCCAGCGAGGCGTTACGCAGGATCTGGTATTCCTTGTCGGTCAGCGTCTGGGCCGGCGCGACGGTGATCGAGTCGCCCGTGTGGATACCCATCGGGTCCAGGTTTTCGATCGAGCAGATGATGATGCAGTTGTCGTTGCGGTCGCGCACGACTTCCATCTCGTACTCTTTCCAGCCGAGCAGCGATTCCTCGATCAGCAGTTCGCGCGTCGGCGACAGGTCCAGGCCGCGCTTGCAGATCTCTTCGAACTCTTCGCGGTTGTAGGCGATACCGCCGCCCGTGCCGCCCAGTGTGAACGACGGGCGAATCACGATCGGGTAGCCGCCGGTGCCGGTTTCCTGCGCGATGCGGCCCTGCACGGCCATCGCCTCGTCCATCGAATGCGCGATGCCGGACTTGGCCGAGCCGAGACCGATCTTGGTCATCGCGTCCTTGAACTTCTGGCGGTCCTCGGCCTTGTCGATCGCCTCGGGCGACGCGCCGATGAGCTCCACCTTGTACTTGTCCAGCACGCCATGGCGATGCAGGTCCAGCGCGCAGTTCAGCGCGGTCTGGCCGCCCATCGTCGGCAGGATCGCGTCGGGGCGCTCCTTGGCGATGATGCGTTCCACGACTTCCCACGTGATGGGCTCGATATAGGTCACGTCGGCCGTGTTCGGGTCCGTCATGATCGTGGCCGGGTTCGAGTTGACCAGCACCACGCGGAAGCCTTCCTCGCGCAGCGCCTTGCAGGCCTGTGCGCCCGAATAGTCGAATTCGCACGCCTGGCCGATGATGATCGGGCCCGCGCCGATGATGAGGATGGTTTGAATGTCTGTGCGCTTTGGCATTGCACGCTCTCTTTGTTGGCCGGTGGCGCGAAACTGTCGCGCACCGCGCCGGATATCAGGATATGGCCGCTCGTCAGTTCAGGGTGGCCGTGGCCAGCTTGGCGCTGAAGCCCAGGAACATCGCCCCGACGCCGCTCGTCATGCCCGCCGAAAGGCGGCGCCGCCGGCGGAACGCGTCGGCAAGCCGCGCGCCCACGAGGATGATCGTGGTCAGGTACGCGAAGCTGCAGACCTGGCACACGAGCCCCAGCGCGACGAACGACAGCGCGGGGTAGCCGAATTGCGGATCGACGAACTGGATGAAGAACGAGATAAAGAACAGGATCGCCTTCGGATTGAGCAGGCTGATGACGAGTGCCTTGCGGAACGGGCTTGGCGATGCACCCACCGCCGGCACCTGCTCCACCGCAGCCTCCGCGGGCTCCCCGCGGCGCAGCCACGCGCGCACCGCGCCGCGCAGCATCTGCAGGCCGATCCACGCGAGGTAGCCCGCGCCCACGTACTTGACGACGTGGAACAGGCCCGGGCTCGCCTTCAGCAGCGACGCGACGCCCGCGGCGGACAGCACCATCAGGATCGCATCGCCGAGAAACACGCCGCACGCGCCGCGATAGCCGGCGCGGATACCGCGCTGGGCCGCGACCGACAGGACATACATCGAATTCGGCCCCGGCAGCAGCACGATAAAGATCGTGCCGAGCAGGAAGGTCCAGAAATCGGTAATGCCGAGGCTGGCGTGCATGAAGGCGTTCATCGCGTCTCTTTTCGTCTCGTTCTCGTCCGGTGGCTTACTGCTTCGCGTCCTTCATCAGCTTGATGAAGCGGTCGAACAGGTACGCCACGTCGTGCGGGCCCGGCGAGGCTTCCGGGTGACCCTGGAAGCAGAACGCGGGCTTGTCGGTCAGCGCGAAACCCTGCAGCGAACCGTCGAACAGCGACGTGTGCGTGACGCGCACGTTGGACGGCAGCGTGTCCGCATCCACGGCAAAGCCATGGTTCTGCGAGGTGATCACGACGCGACCGTCGTCCATGTCCTTGACCGGATGGTTCGCACCGTGGTGGCCGAACTTCATCTTCAGCGTCTTGGCGCCCACCGCGAGGGCCATGATCTGGTGGCCCAGGCAGATGCCGAACGTCGGAATGCCGCGCGCGATGAACTCGCGCGTCGCGGCAATCGCGTAGTCGCAAGGCTCCGGATCGCCGGGGCCGTTCGACAGGAAGATGCCGTCCGGATTCAGCGCGAGCGCGTCGGCGGCGGTGGCCTGTGCGGGCAGCACGGTTACCTTGCAGCCACGCGCGGCGAGCATGCGCAGGATGTTGAACTTGACGCCGTAGTCATAGGCGACCACGTGGAACTGCGGCTTGTCCTGCGTACCGTATCCCGACTCGATGGACCATTCCGACTGCGTCCACTCGTACGGCTCGCGCACGGACACGACCTTGGCCAGGTCCATGCCGGCCAGGCCGGGGAACGAGCGCGCGAGGTCGATGGCCTTCTGGACATTGTCCTCGCCGGCCAGGATGCAGCCGTTCTGGGCGCCCTTCTCGCGCAGGATACGCGTGAGCTTGCGCGTGTCGATGCCGGCGATGGCAACGACCTTCTCCTGCTTGAGGTAATGGCCGAGCGTGTGCTGCTTGCGGAAATTGGAGGCCAGGATCGGCAGATCCTTGATGATCAGGCCGGCGGCATGGACTTTCGTGGCTTCGACATCCTCAACGTTCACGCCGTAATTGCCGATATGCGGATACGTCAGCGTGACGATCTGCCGGGAATAGCTGGGATCGGTGAGGATTTCCTGATAACCGGTGATGGCGGTGTTGAACACCACTTCGCCGATGGTATGGCCGGAAGCGCCAATGGAATAGCCACGAAAGACCGTGCCGTCTGCAAGCGCGAGGATGGCGGACGGAAAAGACGGTAACACGGGTAGGCTCCTGCTGGATTCACCCCGTGACCGACCTGCTCAACGCATCCTGCCCGGGGTCGCGACGGTGGGCAGCGTTTTCGTCACATTGGCACATATCGAATAACCGAATCGTGCGATGTGGAAAATGCTCGCCTGAGTCACGGGCGACCGAGGACGGCGGAAGGTTGGAGTTCCGGTAGTTGGCGGTAGGCGCTAGGGTGAAGGGTTCTGAAAGCGAAACTTTCGAATTATATCCTGCGCCGCCCAATTTCTCAAGTTTTCAAGGACTTGGCGGCGCTCATGGCGCGGCTGGGGGCGGCACGATAGCAGTCACTTCGATCTCCACCCGCGCGCGCGGCTCGACCAGTGCCGACACCTCCACGGCGGTCATGGCCGGGTAATGCGGACCGATGATCTCGCGGTAATGCGCGCCGACGGCCTTGTAGGCTTCCACGTATTCGTCACGGTCCGTCACGTACCACGTCATGCGCGCGATGTGCTCGGGCCTGCCGCCGCCCGCGGCCAGCACGGCCACGACATTGCGCAGCGCCTGCGCGACCTGCTGCGCGAAATCGTCGGTCTCGAACACGTGGTCGGCATTCCAGCCGATCTGGCCGCCGACGAACAGTAACCGGCTGCCGGCCTGCATCTCGGCCATGATGCCGTTGGCGTAGCCACGCGGGGGCGCCCAGCCGGGCGGTTGCAGCGTCTTCATGCGCGGGTCTCCGTCATATGAAAGGCGTCCATGGCGGCACGGACGGTTGCGGGCAGCGGCCGTGGCGCGAGGCTGTCGAGGTCCACGCAGACCAGCCGCGGCGCCGCGGTCAATCGGATATCGCCGGCGGGACCGGCAAAGCGGATATCGAGCACGCAGCTCGACTGCCCGACGTGCGCGACGCGCAGTTCGCGCGTCAGCGGTTCGCCGAGCCGGCTCGGCGCGTGAAAGCGGCACTCGAGGCTCGCGGTGGGCACGCCCGCGCGGTCCGTCGCGTGCATGACGTCGAACGGCCAGTGCAGCGCCTGCGCGAACCAGTCCTCGACGAAATCGTTGAGCATCTCGAAGTAGCGCGGGTAGAACACGATGCCCGCGGGGTCGCAGTGGCCGAAGCGCACGCGCACCGTGCTGCGGAAAGCATTGCCCACGACGGCGCTCATGCCTGCCCCTGCGCCATCTGGCGCAGCCGGAATCGTTGCAGCTTGCCGGTTTCGGTGCGCGGCAGCGCGCTCACGAACTCGAGCCGGCGCGGATACTTGTACGGCGCGATATGCCGCTTTACGTAGTCCTGCAGCGCGGCGCGCGTCTCCTCGTTCGCGGGCACGCCTTCGCGCAGCACCACATAGGCCGTTACCACCTGGCCGCGTTCCGCGTCGGGCCCGCCGACCACGCCGCACTCGGCGACGGACGGATGCTGCATCAGCGTGCCCTCCACTTCCGGGCCCGCGATGTTGTAGCCGGCCGAGATGATCATGTCGTCCGAGCGCGCCTGATAGAAGTAGTAACCGTCGGCGTCGGCGACGAACGTGTCGCCGGGCAGGTTCCAGCCGTCGCGCACATAGGCCTGCTGGCGCGGGTCGTCCAGATAGCGGCAGCCTGTGGGGCCGCGCACCGCGAGCCGGCCCGGCGTGCCGGGCGCCACGGGCTGCATGTCCTCATCGACGATGCGTGCCTCGTAGCCGGGCACCACGCGGCCGATGGCGCCGGGGCGCACGTCGGCGTCCGCGCTCGAGATGAAGATATGCATCATCTCCGTGCCGCCGATGCCGTCGGTCATCTCGATGCCGGTGGCCGCGCGCCATGCGGTCCGCGTGGCATCGGGCAGCGCCTCGCCGGCGGACACGCTCCTGCGCAGGCTACGCAGGTCGAATGTCGGGGCGAGTGCCGCCATCTGGCGATAGAAGGTGGGCGCGGTGAAGACGATCGTCGCGCGGTGCGTCTGAATCAGTGCGAGCAGCGTCTCGGGTGTGAGGCGCTCGGCCAGCACCGCGCTCGCGCCGATACGCAACGGGAAGCACAGCATGCCGCCGAGGCCGAACGTGAAGGCCAGCGGCGGCGTGCCGCAGAACACGTCGTCGGGGGTGGGCTTCAGGACGTGGCGCGGGAACGTGTCGCACATCGCGAGCACATCGCGATGGAAATGCATGCAGCCCTTGGGCTGGCCCGTGGTGCCGCTGGTGAACGCGATCAGGCAGATATCGTCGGCGGCGGTGTCGCATGCGGGAAACGGGCCCTGTTGCGCCGCGCGGGCCATCGAGGTTTCGAGCGCGCCCTCGCCCTCGCCGTTGAAGTAGCGCACCTTGCCGGGCGCGGCCGTGAGGGTTGGGCAGTGGAACTCGCTGTCGGGCCGGAGGTTGGCTTCGAGCTCCTCGCGCAGGCGGGCGTCGCACAGAGCCGCCGAGACCCGGGCCTTGTCGATGATCTGCCTGAGTTCCTTCGCGCGCAGCAGCGGCATGGTCGGCACGACGATCATGCCGGCCTTGACCGCGGCGAGCCAGCTTGCGGCCATCATCAGGTTGTTCGGGCCGCGGAGCAGCACGCGGTTGCCGGGCACGAGCCCCATCTCGCCGACGAGCACGTGTGCGATGCGGTCGACGCGCGCGGCGAGCTCGGCATAGGTGACGGTGCCTTGCGCATGCCGTATGGCGACGCGCGCGCCGCGCCCTTCCGCGATGTGGCGGTCGAGCAGTTCGGTTACGCAGTTGAGGCGCGAGGGATAGCCGGTGTCGGCATTGAACCGGAACGCAGGCCACGCGTCGCGCGGCGGCAGCCGGTCGCGCGCGAACGTGTCGTAGTGGGCGGTGTCGGTGGTGGCGCTCATGCGGGCCTCCCGGTGGGGACTGGCGCTTCGGTCTGCGCCCCGGCGCGCGGGCGGGCTGCCGCCGCGGCACGTGGGTCGGCGAACGCGCGCAGCGTCTCGCGCGCGATGATCAGCTTCTGGACCTCGGTCGCGCCTTCGTAGATGCGCAGCGCGCGAATCTCGCGGTATAGCCGTTCCACCCGCGTGCCAACCTTGACGCCGAGCCCGCCGAAGATCTGCACCGCGCGGTCGATGACCTGCTGCGCGTTCTCGGTCGCGACCATCTTGGCCATCGCGGCCTCGCGCGACGTGCGCACCTGCCGCACGTCGCGCAGCCACGCCGCGCGATAGGTGAGCAGCGCCGCCGCATCGATCGCGGTGGCCATCTCGCCGATGGCAGCCTGCGTCAGCTGCAGGTCGGCCAGCTTGCCGCCGAACATCTCGCGCGATGTCGCGCGCGCCAGCCCATCGTCGAGCGCTGCACGCCCGAAGCCCAGCGCGGCGGCGGCCACCGACGCGCGAAAGATATCGAGCGTCATCATCGCGACCTTGAACCCCTGCCCCGCCTCGCCGAGCCGCTGCGAGACCGGCACGCGGCACCGGTCGAACCGCAGCGTGGCAAGCGGATGCGGCGCGATCACCGCGATGCGTTCGGCGATCGTCAGTCCCGGCGTATCGGCGTCGACGACAAAGGCCGTGATACCGCGCGCGCCCGGCGCTTCACCGGTACGCGCGAACACGCAGTAGAAGTCGGCAATCCCGCCGTTGGAGATCCACGTCTTGGCGCCGTCGAGCACATAGTGGCTGCCGTCGGCCGACAGCGTGGCCTGACACCGCATGGCGGCCACATCGGAACCCGCATCGGGCTCGGACAGCGCAAACGCGGCGATGGCCTCCCCGCGCGCGACGCGTGGCAGATAGCGCGCGCGCAGCGCGTCGTCGCCCGCAAGCGTGATCGCCCCCGAGCCCAGACCCTGCATCGCAAATGCGAAATCGGCAAGCCCGTCGTGCCGCGCGAGCGTTTCGCGAACGATGCACAGCGCGCGCGAATCGAGCGCGGGCAGCGCGCCGCCGTGCGCGGCGGGTACACAGTAGCGCAGCCATCCCGCTTCCCCGAGCGCGCGCACGAGCGCGCGACAGGCACGATCGGTGTCCGCATGATCGATATCCCGCAGCGCGTGCTCGCACCATGCATCGAGGTCACGCTCGAGCGCGCGGTGGGCGTCGTCGAGAAACGGCAGGTCGAGATAGGTTCGGTCAGCCATCGATGCGCCTCGGTGGGTCAATCGCCTTCGAACACGGGCTGCCGCTTCGCGACGAATGCATCGTAGGCGCGCCGGAAGTCGCGCGTCTGCATGCAGATGGCCTGCGCTTCGGCCTCCGCTTCGATGGCTTCGTCGAGTCCCATGTTCCATTCCTGATGGAGCAGCTTCTTGGTGACGCCATGCGCGAAGGTCGGGCCGGACGCGATTTGCGCGGCCAGCGTGCAGGCGGCCTCCTGCAGCGTGTCGGGCGTGTGCAGCGCATTGAAGAAGCCCCATGCCAGGCCCTCCTCCGCCGACATCGATCGGCCCGTGTAGAGCAACTCGCCCGCGCGTCCCTGCCCGATCACGCGGGGCAGCAGCGAGCAGGCGCCCATGTCCGCGCCGGCCAGGCCGACACGCACGAACAGGAATGCGGTCCTGGCCCGCGCCGTGCCGAGGCGCAGGTCCGATGCGAGCGCCATCATCGCGCCGGCGCCCGCGCAGACGCCATCGACCGCGGCGATCACCGGTTGCGGACAGGCACGCATGGCCTTGACGAGGTCGCCCGTCATGCGCGTGAAGTCGAGCAACTCGGGCATCGTCATGCGCGTGAGCGGGCCGATGATCTCGTGCACGTCGCCGCCCGAGCAGAAGTTGCCGCCCGCGCCGGTCACCACCACGGCCTTGATATCGCGCGCGTAAGCCAGCGCGCGGAACAGGTCGCGCAATTCCGCGTAGGCGTCGAACGTCAGCGGGTTCTTGCGCTCGGGGCGGTTCAGCGTGATCGTGCCGATCTTGCCGTCGGGGGACGCGGACCACAGGAAGTGGGTGGCGCGATAGGCGGCGAGGTCGCGCTTGTGATGGTGCATCGGGGGATCCGTGTCCGCTTTCGCGAGGGATGGGAGGTCGCTCATGTCGGGTCTCGCTCGTTTTTTCGAATGTTCAGCCGCTCATCACTTCGCCGCCGGCCACCGGAATGGCCTGCCCCGTGATCGCGGCGGCGGCGGGCTGGCATAGCCACGCGACGGCGTCGGCGACTTCCTCGGGCTGCACGAGGCGCCGCTGCGGATTGCGGGCGGCGAGCTCGGCGCGGGCCTCCGTTGCCGTGCGGCCGGTCTTGCCGACGATCGTCGCGACGGCATCGCGCACGATGTCGGTTTCCGTAAAGCCGGGGCAGACCGCGTTGACGGTCACCCCTTTCGTGGCCAGTTCGAGCGCGAGCGCGCGCGTCAGGCCGATCACGCCATGCTTGGCCGCGCAGTACGCGCTGACGTAGCTGTAGCCGACGAGGCCGGCCGTGCTCGCCACGTTGACGATGCGGCCCCAGCCGGCTTCGAGCATGGCGGGCAGCGCGGCCTGCGTGCAGACGAAGGTGCCGGTGAGGTTGACGTCGAGCATGCGGCGCCAGGTGTCGAGGCCGGTCTTGCCGAATGGCGCGCTGGCGGCCTGCCCGGCGTTGTTGACGAGCAATTGCACGGGGCCCGCCTGCCGCGCGGCGTGCGCCATCGCCGTGACGATGCTGTCGGCATCGGTCACGTCGGCCGTCACCGTATGCACGCGGCCACCGGTGTCGGCGCGCAATGCGTGTGCGGTCGCCTCGAGCGTGGCTGCCGCGCTCGCATTGCGGCCGAGCAGCGTGACGACCGCGCCATCGGCCAGCAACCGCCGCGCAATCGCGGCACCGATCCCGCGACTGCCGCCGGTGACGAGGGCGTGGCGGCCGGCCAGAGTGGAAGCTTCCCTTGGCGAGTCCATCGTCACGCTCAATGATCCGGCGTGGGCGCCGACGCCCGCGCGAGGTTGGTTTCCAGCTGCTGCTTGCCGGCCAGATACTGCCGGGGCCACGCGACGTCGCGCACGCCGGCGCGGGCCGCTTCGTGCAGCGTCCACGCGGGATCGGCGAGGTGCGGCCGCGCGATCGCGCACAGGTCCGCGCGGCCCGCCGCGATGATGCCGTTCACGTGATCGGCCTCGAAGATCGCCCCGACCGCGATCGTCGGGATGCCCGCCTCGTTGCGAATCCGGTCCGCGAACGGTGTCTGGTACATGCGCCCATACACGGGTGCCTGATCCGGACTCACCTGCCCCGAAGAGCAGTCGATCATGTCCGCCCCCGCAAGCCGAAACGCGCGCGCGATCTCCACCGCATCGTCGGCCGTCATGCCGCCCTCCACCCAGTCGTGCGCGGAGATCCGCACCGACATCGGCCGCGCCTCGGGCCACACGGCCCGCACCGCGGCAAATACCTCGAGCGGATACCGCAACCGGTTGGCCAGCGATCCACCGTACGAATCGTCGCGCCGGTTCGTCAGCGGCGAGATAAAGCTCGACAGCAGGTATCCGTGCGCGCAATGCAGCTCGAGCCAGTCGAATCCCGCCTCCGCCGCGCGCCGCGCACTGGCCACGAAGTCGTCCCGCACGCGGTCCATGTCCGCGCGCGTCATCGCACGCGGCGTCTGCGAGATGCCCGGCAGATACGGCAGTGCCGAGGCCGATATCAACGGCCAGTTGCCATGCGCCAGCGGATGGTCCATGCGCTCCCACCCCACCTGCGTGGATCCCTTGCGCCCCGCGTGCCCCAGCTGGATCGCCATGCGCGCGTCGCTACCGCCATGCACGAAATCCACGATCCGTCGCCATGCATCGCGCTGCGCGTCGTTCCACAAACCCGGACACCCGGGCGTGATGCGCGCATCGGGCGACACGCACGTCATCTCCGCCATGACCATCGCGGCACCGCCGAGCGCGCGGGCGCCGAGGTGCACGAGGTGGAAATCGCCGGGCACCCCATCCACGGCCGAATACATCGCCATCGGGCTCACCACCACACGGTTCTTCAGCGTCAGCGCGCGCACGCGATACGGCGTGAACATCGGCGGCACGCGGCCGTCCACGCCCGCGCGGCCCGCGAGCCACTGCTCGTAGCCGCCGACGTAGGCGGCATCGCGCACGCGCAGGTTCTCGTGCGAAATGCGCTGCGAACGCGTCAGCAGCGAGTAGGCGAACTGCTCGGGCGCCAGCCCCGCGTAGCGTTCGACGTTCTCGAACCATTCGGTGGAGTTGCGCGCGGCGTTCTGGATCTTGAGCACCTCGACACCGCGCGTGGCCTCATAGCGCGCGAGCGCCGCGGCAAGTCCCGTCACGTCACCGCCCTCGCGCGCGATCTCGGCCGCAAGGTCGATGGCATCTTCGAGCGCGAGTTTGGTACCGGACCCGATCGAGAAATGCGCGGTATGGGCGGCATCGCCCATCAGGACCACCGGCACACGACGGCCGTCGTCGAACGTATGCCAGTGCACCCAGCGCTTGCAGATCACGCGCGGAAAGCGGATCCAGTTGGCGGAGCCGCGCAGATGCGTGGCGTTGCTGATGAGACGATGCCCGTCGAGGTAGCGCGCGAACAGACGCTCGCAGTACGCCACGCCCTCTTCCTGACTCATGCGGTCGATGCCTGCCGCCTGCCAGACCGCCTCGGGTGCCTCGACGATAAACGTCGAGGTGTCGTCGTCGAAGCGATAGGCGTGGGCCTGAAACCAGCCGTGTTCGGTACGTTCGAACGCGAACGTGAACGCGTCGAAGCGCTTGTGCGTGCCAAGCCAGACGAAGCGGCACCGGCGCGTATCGATATCGGGCGCGAACGTTTCGGCATAACGCGCGCGGATGCGGCTGTTGATACCGTCGGCGGCAATCACGATGTCCGCGCCGTACTGCCTGGCCAGCGCCTGGTCGTCGGCGACGTCGGTTTCGAACACCAGCCGCAC
The DNA here is from genome assembly GCF_038440175.1 of Cupriavidus sp. OTU4054. NCBI lineage: Bacteria > Pseudomonadati > Pseudomonadota > Betaproteobacteria > Burkholderiales > Burkholderiaceae > Cupriavidus > Cupriavidus sp. OTU4054. The sequence continues at coordinate 48,669 of NZ_JASATF010000022.1, read as the reverse complement.
GCCAAGCGCCTCGCAGCGCGCCTGCAGGATATTGAGCAGCTTCCTGCGGCCGATACCGATAAAGCCGTGGCCGCCGGAGCGGATCGTGCGGCCCGCGATATGGATATCGATATCGTCCCATTGGTTGAGCGCGGCATCGATATCGCGCGCGCTGGCGGCATCGGCCTGCCGGAGGTTGTCCACCGTGGCATCGGAGAACACGACGCCCCAGCCAAACGTGTCGTACGGGCGGTTGCGCTCGACCACCACCACCTCGCTGGCGGGGTTCCGCAGTTTCATCAGCAGCCCGAAATACAGGCCGGCCGGGCCACCGCCGATGCACAGCACGCGCATTGCTCCGCCTCCTGCCGCTGTTTTTATTAGGGTTAAATAGTTGATGCCTAAAATATTAGGACAGGGTTCGGCGCGTGGCAAGGGGGATCTCCCCTCCCCCTTGCCCCCCCCCCAAGCGGCGTTACTCTGCCATCGCCGCCTTGATCTGCTCCAGCGCCGTCGGATCCTCGATCGTCGTCAGATCGCCGGGGTCGCGCCCTTCGGCCACCGCCTGGATCGCGCGCCGCAGCAGCTTGCCCGAGCGCGTTTTCGGCAGCGCATTCACGAAATACACGCGCGACGGCCGTGCGACGGCACCCAGTTGCTGGTCTACGGTCTTCATCAGTTCGCCCTCGAGCGCCATCCGGTCCGCGGTCGTTGCCGTGCGCCCGGCATCGCGCGCGATGCAGAAGCCCATCGCCACCTGCCCCTTGAGCGCGTCCTGCACGCCCACCACCGCCACCTCGGCCACGCCCGCGTGCGAGGACAGGCTCTCCTCGATCTCGCGCGTGCCGAGCCGGTGCCCCGCCACGTTGATCACGTCGTCGGTCCGGCCAAGGATGAACACATAGCCATCCTCGTCCCGCACACCCCAGTCGAACGTGGAATAGCAGCGGCGATTGGGCACCGCGGTCCAGTACGTGCGCACGAAGCGGTCGTCATCGCCCCATAGCGTGCTCATGCAACCCGGCGGCAACGGATAGTCGATCGCCACCACGCCCTTCTGCCCCGGCGGGCACTCCTCGCCGGTGGTCTCGTCGACGATGCGCAGGTCATATCCATAGGCCGGCACCCCGGGCGAACCGAGCTTGGCGGGCAGTGCCTCCACCCCGCGCTGGATCGCGATGATCGGCCACCCCGATTCGGTCTGCCAGTAGTTGTCCACCACGGGCTTGCCGATGCCATCCTGAATCCACCGGGCGGTCGGCTCGTCGAGCGGCTCGCCGGCCAGAAACAGCAGCCGCAGGCTCGACAGGTCGTACTTGCGCAGCAGCGCCGGGTCCTGCTTCTTGAGCACGCGGATCGCGGTCGGCGCGGTGAACAGCATGTTCACGCCGTACTGCTCCACGAGCTTCCACAGAATGCCGCCATCGGGCCGGACCGGGGTGCCCTCGTACATGACCGTGCTCATGCCCGCGAGCAGCGGCGCATAGACGATATAGCTGTGGCCGACCACCCAGCCGACATCGGACGCCGTGAACATCGTGTCGCCAGGCTTCCCGCAGAAGATGTATTCCATCGACGTCGCGAGCGCCACCGCATAGCCGCCGGTATCGCGCTGCACACCCTTGGGCTTGCCCGTGGTGCCCGAGGTGTAGAGCACATACGACGGCTCGCTGGATTCGAGCCAGACACACGGCACCTCGGTGCCGGCCACACGCTCGCGCCAGCCTGCGTAGTCCTCGTCGCGGCCCGCCTCGCGCGGCATGTCCGCCAGCTTGCGATCCACGAGCAGCACCTTTTCGGGCTTGTGCGATGCCAGCCGAATGGCCTCGTCCAGCAACGGCTTGTAGGGCACGACCTTGCCCGCGCGCGAGCCCGCGTCGGCACTGACGATCACGGCCGGCCGCGCATCGTCGATGCGTGCGGCCAGGCTGACCGAGGCAAACCCGCCGAACACGACCGAATGGATCGCGCCGATGCGCGTGCAGGCGAGCATCGCAAAGAGCGCCTCGGGAATCATCGGCATATAGACGAGCACGCGATCGCCCTTGTGCACACCGAGCGCCTGAAGTATCGCGGCCATGCGCTGCACCTCGTCGTGCAGCTGCGCGTACGTGTAGACACGCTCGTCGCCGGTCTCCGTCGATACGTAGACCAGCGCGCGCGACTGCGCCCGCTCGGGCAGGTGCCGGTCGATCGCGTTGTGGCAGATATTGGTGCGCCCGCCGACGAACCAGCGCGCGAACGGCGCGCGGCTGTCGTCGAGCACGCGCTCGAACGGTGTTTCCCACTCGATACGCGCCGCCTGCTCGGCCCAGAACCCCTGGGGGTCGGCGAGCGACCGCGCGTGCATGGCACGGCTTGCCGTCATGATGTCGTCTCCTCCTGCGTTGCCTGCAAATCCTGCCGGCACGTGCCTGCCAACGCCCGAGGGATGGCGGGCCGGCCGGCTACTTGTTCGGTGTGACCGGGGCGCCAGGGGTATTCAGGGCACTCGCCGCGTCCCGCACGCAGGGTGCGGGCAACGTCTTGAGCCTGGCGCGTATCGCGCGCATTCGTGTCGGAGAATCTACCATGACTGCATCCACGCCGAGACGCATCGCCTCGCAATATCCGGCCTCGTCGTTTACCCCGAAGGCAACCAGATTCACCGCGCTGCGCGAACGGTAGCAGGCAACGGTCCGCGCATTCCAGAACGCCGCGTTCGTCGTCGTCTCGCCCTTGCCGAGCGTGAACGTCTCGGTGACCGTGACCTTGCGCCGCAACTCGAACCCGGCCCAGGTGCCGTTGCCCGGCGCATCGCAGCGCCCGCCCAGCGTCATATCGACGAGCCGCTGCCGCGTGGCGTCGCGCGACTCGAACAGGCGCGCCCTGGGATACGACCCGAACGTGCGCTGATAGTCGGCTTCCGTCGAGTAGATGAGCACCCGCCCCCAGGCGCGCTCCGCATCGAGCACCTTGGCCACGGCCACCGTCTGCGCGGCGGCCGGCAGCGCCTTCATGTCGAGCACCACGGGCACCGCGTCGGGAATGCGCTGCAAGGCCTCGCGCAGCGACGGGATGCGGACCGGACGCGTGCGATAGGGATAGATGGGGGGCTGTGTGGCAACGGGGCCCGTGAAGTTCCAGCCGGCGTTCAGCTGCTGCAGCTGCGCGAACGTCATGCCGGCCACGGGGCCCTTGCCCTCGGTCAGGCTGGACAGGTCGGCGGGACGGTAGAGCACGGGCACATCGTCCGCGCTCAGCTGCACCGTGAGCCAGATCATGTCGGCGCCATTGGCCAGCGCGGTCTCGATGGCCAGGAGCGTGTTCTCGGGCCGGTCCTGCGTGCCGCCGCGGTGGGCGACGAGCCGGGGGAAGCTTGGTGGGGCCGGGGGACTCGCGTTGGCAGAAGTGTCGGGGGACACGGACGTCTTGCCGGACGGCGCCGGAGATCCCGCTGCAGTCGAAGGCGCGGTGGAAGGCACGGTGGAAGGCACCGCTGCCGGCAGCACCACGGTGGGCGAACAGGACGCCGCCATCGTGACACTCGTGGACATCAGCAACAACGTGGTGAAACGTCTGCGCGACATGGTTGACTCCGTTGACGAGGTCTTCGTCAGAGTGCAACCCCGTGCGGCGGTGCCCGGTTTCGCCCCGGCGCGCCGCACTTGCTTGATCCCAATCAAGCGCGGCGCATATCGTGCAGCTTTTCAGATCGTCGTTCGCCGAAATTCAATGCGCGCGCTTGCTCGCGCTCGCCTTCGGCGCGGGCTTGGCCGGCGCGGGCGCGGCCGCTTTGGTCGCGCCCGATTTGGCGCTGCCGGTCGGCTTGGCCGACTTGCGCGCGGCGGGTTCCGCGGCGACGCGGCGCACGGGCTCGGCGCGCGCCTTGCCATGGGCCTGCACCTCGTGCGCGGCGCGCGCGGAGCGGCCCTTTGCCGCCGGTGCATCGACGCGCGGGGGCGGATCGGGCTCGGCCGCCGCGCGCGCGGCCACCGACGGCCGCACCATCAGCACGAGGCTCTGCCCCGATACGAGCTTGCTGCCGGACAGCTTGTTCCACGACTGCACCTGGCGCACCGACACGCCGTACCGGCGCGCGACGCTGGACACGGTATCGCGGCGTCCCGCCTTGACGACGATGCGCTGCGCGTCGGGCACATCCGGTTCCACGAGCATCATCGCGGACTCCGCCAGCGTGGCGCTGATGTCCTGATCGTGCGGGCCCGTGCGCGGAATCATCACGGTCGAGCCGGCCTTCAGGCGCATGCCCTTCGGAATCCGGTTGATCTCGCGCAGCGTGTCGGCATCCACGTTGAGCCGCGCGGCCAGCGATTCGACGCGCTCGCGGCTGTCCACGGTCACCGCAGTCCAGCTGGAGAGGCCGCCCCGGTACGTATTGAGGTTGTACTGGAAGCGTTCCGCGTTATCGAACGGCAACAGGATCTGCGGATTCGCCGCGCCAAGGATCACGGGCTTGTTGAACGACGGGTTCAGCGCCTTGAATTCCTCGATCGGCATGTTCGCGAGCTTGGCCGCCAGCGCCACGTCGATATCGCGCGACGTGGTCACCGTGACGAAGTACGGATGGTCCGGGATATCGGGCAGCTTCACGCCGTACGCGGCCGGGTTGGCGATGATGTTCTTCACCGCCTGCAGCTTCGGCACGTAATAGCGCGTCTCGTTCGGCATCGTCAGGCTGGCGTAGTCCGTGGGCAGGCCGCGCGCCTGGTTGCGCGCGATCGCGCGCGAGACCGCGCCCTCGCCCCAGTTGTACGCCGCCAGCGCGAGGTGCCAGTCGCCGAACATGTCGTAGAGCCGCCCGAGGTAGTCGAGCGCCGCGTCCGTGGACGCGAGCACGTCGCGCCGCTCGTCGCGGAACATGTTCTGCTTGAGGTTGTACGTCTTGCCCGTGCTCGGGATGAACTGCCACATGCCGGCCGCCTTGGCCGTGGACTCCGCCTGCGGATTGAACGCGCTTTCGACGAACGGCAGCAGAGCAAGCTCGGTCGGCATCTTGCGCCGCTCGAGCTCCTCGACGATGTGGTACAGGTACCGGCTGGACCGGCCGACCATGCGCTCCATGTACTCGGGCCGCGCCGCATACCATTGCGTGCGATCGTCAACGAGCGTGCCTTCGAGGTCCTGCATCGCGAAGCCACGGCGGATGCGGTCCCAGATATCGGTCGACGGGCCGCGCATCCAGTCCACGCTGACCTCATCGACATTGATCACGGTGCTGCTCGACAGGCTGCCCGCAGTGCCGGTGCTGTTGAGCGTGTTGAGCGGATCCTTCTTGCTGCTGTCCACCAGGGCGGTCGAAGCGCCGGCGCTGCTGCCGGTGGGCGGGGTCGGTGTGCTGGCGCAGGCTGCTAACAGCGCGGCACATGCAAAAACCGCCAGAAGACGACCAAATTTCATTAAGTTCTCGGAAAGTGACGCCAAAAAGTTTGCATGATGCTATGGAAATGACGGGGACGCGTCAATGAGATTTTCCCCATCGACGCCCGCCAGACCCCGTTTTTTGCTGGCCGCCGCTTAGCGGAAGCAGTCCTTCCAGGCCCGCAACGCGCCAAACGCGGACGCGTCATCGGCGATCTGGCCGCCCTGCGCCTGCACGGCCTGCCGCACCGACGCCTCGCGCGATCGCAGGAACGGATTGACCGCGCGCTCGTGCGCCACGGTCGTCGGCAGCGTCGGCTGCCCCGCCTCGCGCAGCGCCTCCACGCGATCGGACCACGCGGCCAGCGCGGCGTTGCCCGGTTCCACGGCGCGCGCGAACTTCACGTTGCTGCGCGTGTATTCGTGCGCGCAATAAACGCGCGTGTCGCCCGGCAGCGCGGCGAACTTGTCCAGCGAGTCCAGCATCTGGGCCGGCGTGCCCTCGAACAGCCGCCCGCAGCCGCTCGCGAACATCGTGTCGCCGCAGAACAGCGCGGGGCCGTCCGCCTCGCCGACGTACGCGACGTGGCCGGCCGTGTGGCCCGGCACGTCGAGCACGCGCAGCGTCAGCGCCGGATGCCGCAATGCGACGGTATCGCCTTCCCGCACCGCCTGCGTGCGGCCGCCGATGCGTTCGCCGGCCGGGCCGACCACGGGAACGGGGGCGCCATCGGGACCGTCCGGATGCGCGGCCAGCAGGTCCGCGACCCCGCCCTGGTGATCCCCATGGTGATGGGTGATTACAATAGCGCCCAGGGCCAGGCCCCGATCCGCGAGAAATCGCTCGACGGGCGCGGCTTCACCCGGGTCCACGATCGCGGCGCTATGCCCATCGTGGATCGCCCAGATATAGTTGTCCTGGAATGCGGGGATTGGCTCCACCTTCAACATGTGTGCTCCTTATGTCCAACCGTCCGATTATAAATTGGGAAGATTGGCTGGCCTCGCCTCCCGGGCAGTACATGCTCGACTGGGAAAGCCGGCAGTATGACCGGACCGTGGCGGACATCTTCGGCTACCACGCGGTCCAGATGGGCCTGCCGGCGATCGACACGCTCCGCGAGAACCGCATGCCGTTCTCCGCGCTCGCGCTCGACGGCCGCGCGGGGCCGCACGGCCCGCGCGAGGGTCATATCGACGCGCGCCAGCTATTGTGCCGCTTCGACGAATTGCCGTTCGATACCCAGAGTATCGACCTGATGACACTGCCGCACATCCTCGAGTTCTCGGAAGACCCGCACGAAGTGCTGCGCGAGGTATCGCGGGTGCTGATGCCCGAGGGCCGCGTGGTGGTCACCTGCTTCAATCCGATGAGCCTGTGGGGCGCGCGGCAGGGCCTGAACCGGCTCGGCGCGTCGCCCTTCTTGCCCAGCGATGCCCAGACGATCGGCTTCGTCCGGATCAAGGACTGGCTCAAGCTGCTCGGCTTCGATATCATCCGCGGCCGCTTCGGCTGTTACTGCCCGCCCTACCGGACCGACCGCTGGCTCCAGCGCATGGCCTTCCTCGAGAAGGCCGGCGACCGCTGGTGGCCGATCTTCGGCTCGGTCTACATGATCTCGGCCGTCAAGCGCGTGCGCAATATCCGGCTGGTGGGCCCGGCCTGGAAGACCTCCAAGCCCGCGCTGGCGCCCGTCTCCGCGCCGGTGGCCACGCCCACCGGCACCCATGGCAAGACCCCCGGCGAGGACCGCTGATCGCGGTGTCCGCGTCTTATTCGAGAATTCATGCAAGAAGTCACGATCTATTCAGATGGCGCCTGCAAGGGCAACCCCGGCCCCGGCGGCTGGGGCGCCGTGCTCGTTGCCGGCGGCAACGAAAAGGAACTGTTTGGCGGTGAAAACCCGACCACGAACAACCGCATGGAGCTCACCGCGGTCATCGAGGCGCTGCGCGCGCTCAAGCGGCCGTGCGTGGTCAAGGTCTATACCGATTCGCAGTACGTGCAGAAAGGCATCAGTGAGTGGATCCGCGGCTGGAAGGCGCGCGGCTGGCTGACCGCCGAGAAGAAACCGGTCAAGAATGCCGACCTCTGGCAGCAGCTGGACGAGCTCGTGCAGCCGCACGAGATCAGCTGGCACTGGGTCCGGGGCCACAACGGCCACCCGGGCAACGAACGCGCGGACGCGCTCGCCAATCGCGGCGTGGCGTCCATCGGCAGCTGACCCATCCAGTAGAATGCCGCCCATGCGACAGATCATTCTCGATACCGAAACCACCGGCCTCAATGCCAACGCCGGCGACCGCCTGATCGAAATCGGCTGCGTCGAAATGGTCAACCGGCGCCTGACGGGGCGCCGCCTGCACTACTACGTGCATCCGGAACGCGATATTCCGGAGGAAGCGATCGCCGTGCACGGCATCACGCTCGAGTCCCTGATCGGGAAACCGAAATTCGCCGAGATCGCGCACGAGATTCGCGAGTTCGTGCAGGACGCCGAGCTGATCATCCACAACGCCGCGTTCGATATGGGCTTCCTGGAAATGGAATTCCAGCTGGCGGGCCTGCCGTCGTTCCGCCAGTGCGTGGGCGGCGTGGTGGACACGCTGCGCGAAGCGCGCCAGATGTTCCCCGGCAAGCGGAACTCGCTCGATGCGCTGTGCGACCGGCTCGGCGTGAGCAATGCGCACCGCACGCTGCACGGCGCATTGCTCGATGCGGAACTGCTGGCCGAGGTCTACCTGGCCATGACCCGCGGCCAGAACTCGCTGGTCATCGACATGATCGACACGAACGCGGGCGCAGGCGTGGCGGCTTCCACGGCCGACCTCTCCGTGCTGACGCTGCCGGTCCTGCTGGCTACCGACGACGAGCTCACCGCGCATGCGTCGGTGCTGAAGGAACTGGACAAGGCCAGCGGCGGCAAGACCGTGTGGAAAGACATGCCCGGCGAAATGGGCGCACCAATGACCGCACCTGCCTCGGTGCAGTGACAGATTCGAGTAAAAAAGTTCGAAAAAGGGCTTTACAAGATACTGTCCGGTCTGCATAATCTCGTTTCTTCGCAGCACGCACAGCGGTCAAACGCAGCGCCGCGGCGAACGACCCGGGGAAACCCAACCGGTCTGCAACCAGTCTTGCAGCATCCGATTGGGCGGTTAGCTCAGTGGTAGAGCACTGCCTTCACACGGCAGGGGTCGCAGGTTCGAACCCTGCACCGCCCACCAGAATTCGATAAAAAAGCCAGCCTCGCGCTGGCTTTTTTGCGTTCGTACCCGAAGCTTGCCGCAGCGCTCGAGATCAAGGCGCGTCGCCGTGGCGGTCCCACAGCATCTCCCCCAGAGGCCTCCGTTCGCGCCAGCCGATCTGTTCCAGCATCGGGGCGTCGTAGAACGATGGCACCGGCCCCAGGCACAGCAGGCCGAGGGGTCTTGCGCCTTCGGGGAGTTGCAGCGCCCGCGCGAGGGCCGCGGGGTCGAACATCGAGACCCAGCCGAGGCCGAGGTTTTCGGCGCGGGCGGCGAGCCAGAGGTTCTGGACCGCGCAGGATGCGGAAGCGAGCGCCATGTCTTGTGGCATGGTGCGGCGGCCGAAGATCGTGCCGTCGTCGGGCGGCAGTACGATGGCGAGCAGTTCCGCGCAGTCGCGGATGCCCTCCACCTTGATCCGCAGGAATTCGGCCTCGCGTTCGCCGAGCGCCTGTGCAGTGGCGAGGCGTTCCGCCTCCACGATCGGCAGCAGGCGTTCGCGCCATGCGGCGGTGCTCAGCCGCATAAAGCGCCAGGGCTGCATCAGGCCGACCGACGGTGCCTGGTTCGCGGCATGAAGCAGGCGTTCCAGCTGCGCGTCGGGCAGCCGCGGGCCCGGCGTGAAATGGCGGCAGTCGCGTCGTGCCGCGATAATCCGATACAGCGCGTCGCGCTCGGATTCGTTGAATGCGCCGCCCGGCGGTCCTGCTTCAGATGACAACACCTTCTCCTACGTAGCGTCCGACATCGACCTCGTCGATCTGCTCGGGCGCCATAAAACGTTCCGCATACTGCCGGTACACGCCCGACGTCATGAACAGGTCGAACAGTTCCGGATCGATATGCTGCTTCAGCTTGAGCTGGTACAGGATCTCCACGGACGCGGACAGCGACTTCGGCCGCTTGTAGGGCCGGTCCACCGCCGTCAGCGCCTCGAAGATATCGGCAATCGCCATCATGCGCGCGAGCGGGCTCATTTCCTCGCGGCGCAGGCCGCGCGGATATCCCGTGCCATCCATCTTCTCGTGATGGCCGCCCGCGATCTCCGGGACCTGCCGCAGATGCTTGGGAAACGGCAGCCGCGACAGCATGATCTGCGTCTGGACGATATGGTCCTCGATCTTGAACCGCTCCTCCTCGCTCAGCGTGCCGCGCGAGACCAGCAGATTGTGCAGTTCGCCGCGATCATACAGGTTGGCCGGCGTATCGAGGCGGAAGCCCCACGGGTTGTCGCGCGGAATCACGTCGCGCGGGCCGCGCTCGATGATATGGTCGGGACGATCCGCAAGCAGCGGCTCCACGACCGGCAACGGCGCGGGCGGCGTACGCCCCTTGCGCGCGCGTTCCTCGTAGGAGACGCCGAGCCGGTCGTCGAGCGTGCGCAGCCATGTGCGCGCGCCGATCGCGCGCAGACGGTCCCGGTCCGCCTCTTCCATCTTCTCGACCCCGAGATTGCACGCCGCGACGAATGCAAAATCGTCGTCGAGTTCGCGCAGCAAGGCATCGCGGCGCTCGCGCGCGGACTGCGCGTCGTCGCCGGCCGCCACGCCGCGCAGATACGCGATCTCCGCATCGCGCTTGAGCACCTCGAAGCGCATGCGCACCTCGTGGATGCGGTCGTACAGCGTCTCCAGCTTGGTCGCCTTGTCGATGACGTACTCGGGCGTCGTGACCTTGCCGCAGTCATGGAGCCACGCGGCCACGTGCAGGGCCTCCCATTGCGATTCGTCGAGCGCAAACGTGCCGTACGGCCCCTCGCGCGCATCGCAGGCCGCGCGCGCCAGCATCTTGGTGAGCTCCGGCACGCGCGCGCAGTGCCCGCCGGTGTGCGGGCTCTTGGCATCGATCGCACCCGCCAGCAGCTTGATGAACGCATCGAACAGATCGTGCTGGGCGCGCGTGAGCGCCTGGACCTCGAGCGCGCCCGCGCAGAGATTGGCCAGCGTGCTGACGAACGCGAGCTGCGCATCTTCCATCGGCGTGTCGCGGAAGATCAGGATCATGCCGAGCAGTTCCCGCTGATGGTTGATCAGCGGAATGGCCGCCGCATGGCAGGCGGCCGATGGCGTCAGGCCACCGAGCGCCGCTTCCTCCAGCACGTCCTGCGTGAGCCATTGCGCGTGCGCCGTGCCATCCCCCGCCGCGGTGCGGATCAGCGGCACGGTCCGCGCGAGCGTCGTGCGCGCGATGGTGCCGGCCACTTCGCGGCCTTCGCGATCGAACGCCACCTCCGCGCGCATGTCGGTGTCATCGACGAGATACAGCACGCCCGAGTGGCTGCCCGCGGCCGTCAGCATCTCGCGCAGCAGCTTGGGCAGCAGGTCTTCGAGGCGCGTCTCCGCGGACACGGTCTGCATGACGGACAGAAAGCGCTGGATCGTGCTGCGCATCTCGTTCATGCGAACGCCGAGCTCGTTGAGCTCGCGCACGCGCGAGCGGATAACGAAGGGCTGCACGAAATCGAAGCGCCGCGTGGCATCGGCCTCGCGCGCGAGCGACTGCAGCGGCCGGGCCACCGCGCGCGCCGCAAACCAGATCAGCGGCAGCGATAGCAGCAGGATGACGGCCGAAACGCCGATCTCGGTCAGCGCCTGCCGCATGGCCGCCTGCAGCAGTTCGTCCTGCGGAATCGCCGACAGCAGGTAAAGCGACTTGCCGCCGTTCGGCGTCAGCCGGTCGATGGTCGTGTACCACGACTCGCCGCCGGCGGAGAGCGTCTCCTGCAGGCCGGTGGCGGTGCCGAGCTGACCGACGCGCGCCACGAGCTGCGCCAGCACCGGCAGCGCGTAATCTCCGACCTCGCCCGGCGACGAGCCGCCGACGCTGTCGACCTTGCGGTCGATCGCGATCAACCTGCCCTGCTGGTCCACGAGCGCGAGCATCGACCGCGGCGTGGTCTTCTTGATGGCCAGCATCTGCCCAAGCGCATTGAGCCGGAAGTCACCGCCCACTACCGCGTTGCCGCCAACGGGCATGGCCAGCGAGGCGCCCGAATCCTGATCGGAGAAGAACGTGTAGGGCTCGGTCCGTACCATCGCGCCTGCGGCCATGGCCGAGCGGTACCAGGGGCGCGTGCGCGGGTCGTAACGCTCGGCGAATTCGGGAATCGCGGCCGTGTGGATCACGGACAGGTCGTCGGCGAGAAAGTAGAGCTGACCGACCCGGCGCGCGCCCTCCCCCGACCCAGTCCGCTCGACACTGCGCACGACATAAGCCGCCTCGCGCGGCGCCTGGTACAGCGCGCGTTCCGCGTCATCGCGCAGCGGCCGCACGAAGAAGAACCCGCCGTCGCCATAGCCGACGTAGAGCGCCTGCAGCACCGGCGATGTCTCCAGCGCATCGCGCACGAGCGGCAGCCGGCCAAGGCGTTCGGTCACGGTCGTCGCCTCCGCGAGCGAGCTGTGCGCGATGAGCCGGACCGCGAGCTGGGCCGGCCCGAGCAGCGCTTCGACGTCGTCGAGCGTCTCGCGGCTCAGCCGGTGCCGCGCCTCCGAAGCCGACGCCTCGAGCGCGGATTTGGTCATCAGGAAATTGATGCCGGAGGTCAGCGCGCAGACCAGCAGCACGAGCGAGCCGAACAGCGCCCACAGATAGACATGAAGCGGATAACTCCTATGTTTGTTCATCGCCATCTCCGGCATGAGACGCTGCCTGATTTTCTTGAAGTAACCGCCCTCGGGTTGCGTGAGTGTCGACTGCGGCCGTTGACTCGTCAAGCAGGCCTTCGCGCGCCATGCGAGACTAGCGGTTTATTCACTCGGGCCGCCGCTTCGGCAGATCTCCATGACAGATTCCACACGCACCGCGGGTGTGCATTTTTATCGCCCCGAAGCGGGCCATCGGCTCGCGCACGACCCGTTCAAGGCCATCGTGGCGCCGCGCATGATCGGCTGGATCTCCAGCCGCGACGCGGAGGGCCGCTTCAATCTGGCGCCGTACAGCTTCTTCGGCGCGTTCGCGGGCAATCCGCCCGTTATCGGATTCTCCAGCGAGGGCTACAAGGACTCCGTGCGCAATGTCGAGGCCACCGGGGAATTCGTCTGGAACATGGCGAGCCTGTCGCTGGCCGAGAAGATGAACGCGACCTCGGCCAGCGTGCCGAGCGACGTCGATGAGTTCGCGCTTGCGGGCCTGACGCCCGTGCCCGGCCAGGCCGTCGATGTGCCGCACGTGGCCGAGTCTCCCGCCGCGCTCGAATGCAAGGTCATGCAGGTGATCCGGCTAACCAATATCGACGGCGAGCCCATGTCCAACTGGCTCGTGCTCGGGCAGGTGGTCGGCGTGCATATCCGCGACGAATTCCTCACGGACGGCTTGTTCGATACGTTCCGCGCCCAGCCGATCATGCGCGCCGGCTATCGCGCCGAGTATGCACAGACCGGGGACAAGTTCGAGATGATTCGCCCGAAATAAGAAGACAGCGATCGTCAGCGCCGCCGCGCCGGTATAGCGTACGAGCTTTCCAATGGCCACGGAGTGGTGACCGGATGTGGGCGATCGATGTTGCCTGCGCGCACGCGCGCGCTTGGGCGGGGCGATATCCCGCGTCGGCGGGTCCCTTCGAGGTACGGCCCCCGCGGCTGCCTCGCGATGCGCTGCCCGTCTACGACGACGAACTTGGCTGCATGGTCGGCTACCTGCGCGCGCACGCGCGGCGCGTGCAGCTGATGAACCTCGATGGCGACGTCATTGCGGTATGGGCCTGCAATGCGTTCCTGCCCGAACCCGATATCGCCGACACGGTGCTGGTCACGGGCGGGCTCTGGACGCCGCGGGTACGCGGCATGACGCCGCTGGGCACAATCGGCAGCGGCGCGCCGGTCGGGCCCGACGCGGTGGGCGCGCTGCGCCGGCACTTCATGGCCATGGCGCAGGAACCGCTGTTCTTTACCGAACCCGCCATCGCCCGCATGCAGGACCGCGCGCACTTCGTGCCCGTGCATATCCTGCGGCTGGCGCTGCGGCATGGCGAACGGCTGCCGCCGCCGGCGGGGCTGACCGGCGTGGCCCGATTCTCATCGCTGATGTGGCTGCGGCAGGTGCCGCATGTGCTGGACGTGATGACGAGCGCGGACGGCCTGACGGTGCTGCGCTTCGAATACTGGCACTACGCGGGGGATTGCATCGCGCTTGCGCCGGCCGCCTGATGGAGGGCCGGGCTGGCGTCATGAGGCGCCGTCACCTTATCGACCGCGGCCATCACGTCCTCGACCGTCGGCGGCGCGCCGCGATCGCCGATCGACAGCGACTGCCCTTCCGTATGGATGCCGAAATGCTGCCGGTCCGTGGCCGTGAACAGCATCACCGACGGCTTGCCAAGCGCATCGGCCAGGTGCACGAAGCCCGTGTCCATGCCCACGACGAGCGCGGCGGCATCGACGCGTTGCGCGACTTCGGTGATCGACATGCGCGGCAGCACTTCGGCGCCCGGAATCTGGGCGGCCAGCGCCTCCGATTCCTGACGCTCCTTGTCGGAGCCCCACGGCAGCTGGATGCGGTAGCCGCGCGCGGTCAGGGCCTGCCCCACGCGGACCCAGCTGGCCTGCGGCCACTTCTTGATCTCGGCGGACGTCGCATGGAACAGCATGCAGCGCGGCACGCCGTCCGCATTGAGCGGCGTCGCGGGCGCCGGCACGCGCAGCGCGTTGGTCTCGCGCGGCTCGATCTCGTAACCCAGCGCGTTGGCCACGACCATGCGCATCTTGTGGCGGCACGTGGCGTCGCCATGCGGGCCGTAGATATCGGTGTAGAAGACCTCGGCCTGCGGCTCGCCCAGAAATTCGGCGGCATAGCCGTAGCGGCGCGGCGCGCGCGCGAGCCGCGCGACGATCGCGCTCTTCATCACGCCGTGCACATCGACCACCGCGTCGTACTTCTCGCGGCGCAGCTGGCGGATGGCCTTGAGGATGCCGCCGAGGTTCTTCAGGCTGCGTTGCTTCTTGAAGCCGCGCAGCGGGGGCGAGATCACGCGATCGACCCCGACGGCCCAGCGGGGGATGTCCGCGCAGGAAGCATCCGCGACCCAGTCGATCTTCGCTTCCGGATATGCGCGGCGCAGATCGGAGATCAGCGGCAGCGTGTGGACCATATCGCCAAGCGAGGTGATCTTGATGACGAGGATGCGCTTCATGCGGGGGCGGCGGCTGGAACCGGTGAAATTGGCGAAGCCGCTAGTATGCCTGAGCGCGCGCGCGCACTCGTCACCTCCAGCCTCTCCGGACTGGCAACGCTTACCGCCAGGCGGAGGCGTCCGGCACCACCGTGGCAAAGCGATCGTGCAGCGCCGCCAGCGTCACGCGGTGCAGCGCGGCGGCCGGCACCGGCTCGCCCCCGAGCGGATCGGGCAGATCGCGCGTGGCGCAGGCCGCGGCCACCACCGTGCAGCGGTAACCGTGGTCGAGCGCGGACCGCACGGTGGCGCTCACGCACATATGCGTCTGGAAGCCCGCGACGATCAGCTCCTTGCGGCCCAGCGCCTCCAGCCGCGCCGCGAGCTCGGTCCCGGCAAAGCTGTTGGGCAGATGCTTGACCACGGTCGCCTCGTCGCCCTGCGGCGTCAGGCCGTCGATGATCTGCGCGAAGCGGGTGCCGGGGTCGAACGCGCCACCGGCCTTGCCGTGATGGACGATATGCACGATGGGGGTGCCATGTTCGCGCGCGAGCGCGAGCAGTTCGGCACAGGCCGCGATGGCGGATGGCATGCCGACCAGCGGCAGCCGGCCATCGACGTACTCCTGCTGGTGGTCGACGACGACCAGCACGGCGTCCTGCCAGGCAGCGGGCTTGCGGCTCGCGCCGGCGGCGTCGAGCAGGGTGAAGGGAGCGGACATGATAAACGGGTCCTTTCGTCAAAACGTCGATACTAATCCACTTCACGCGCGGCTTCACCGTTCCGTACGCATCACATCACGTACGGCTGAACACATCCATTTGGATTAGTCCGCGTTTACGTGGGTGCACATCTGCTACGCTGCGAACCGGTTGCCGAAAAATGGGCGGGGTTGCCGGACAAAAGCCCAGGCACCGAGAACGGGTCAGTGCGCGCCAGTATTGCGATATCCCAGGCGATACGCGAGCGTGCATGAAAAAGAACATGAACATGCGGCACTCTTTGAAGTACCGGATGGCGGTCGCGACTGCGCTCGTGGTCACGCTGGTCCTCGTGGTTCGCGCGGGGTTTTCCCAGTACTACGCGTACGACAGCCTCAAGGGCCTGCTGCAAGACCAGCAGGACACGCTCGTCAAGATGGTCGCCGAACAGCTCGACGAAAAGCTCGAGTCGCGAGAGATCGTGCTGCGCCGGCTGGCGAAGCAGCTCGCCCCCGCCCTTTCCCGCCCCACCTCGGAACTGCGTCGCATTGCCACGGACACCGTGGACATGCCCGAAAGCTTCAACGCGGTGCTCATGGCCTGGCCCGACGGCACGCTGGCCTTCAGCACCGCGGTGCCCGAGGGGTACAAGCCCAACGTCGGCGAACGCGAATACTTTCAGGCCGTTCTGAAAGGCGCGCCGTTCGTCGTCTCCGATCTGATCCAGGGCCGCTATTCGAACTCGCCCGGCGTGATTCTCGCGATACCGCTGCGCGGGCCGAACGGCGAACTGCTCGCCGTGGTCGGCGGCGTGCTGAATCTCAGCGGTCATAACTTCCTGCGCGAGGTCGCGCGCAGCCGGGTCGGCGTCACCGGCTACTACTGCCTGGTGTCCTCGACGGCCAGCCCGCGCTACGCGCTCCATCCCGTGGCCAGCAACGTCCTGCAGCCCGCGCGCGCGGCCGGCGAGTCGTGCGGGGCCGAGCAGCCCGAGTCCGCATGGGAATGGCTGTCGCCCAGACAGCCGATCGTCGCGCGGCATCTGCTCGAGGCCAACGGATGGCAGGTGGTTGCCGTGCTGCCGGCAAAGGAAGCGTTTGCGCCGCTGATGGAGATTCGCCAGCGCGCGATGGCGGCCGCCGTCATCTCGCTGCTGATCGCGGGCGTGCTGATGTGGCTGCTGATCAGGCAGATGCTTGCGCCCCTCGAACGCCTGCATCGCGCCGTGCGGCAGGTGACGACGCAGCCCACCGCGGTGGAAGAGCTGCCGATCGGGCGCGAGGACGAGATCGGCGAGCTGGCCACGGCGTTCCGCGAGGTCATGCATCAGCTGTCCGAGCGCGAGCGCGCGCTCGAGGCCGCGAAAGACCGCGCCGATGCGAGCGAGAAGCGCATGGAGGCCATTGCCAACCATGTGCCCGACTATGTGTCCTTTATCGACGCCACCGAACGCTTTGCCTACGTCAACCAGGCCTACGCGAATCACTTCGGCGTGGCGCCGGAGCAGATCGTCGGGCTGACGCTGCGCGAGCTGTGGGGGACCACGGAGTACGTGGCCAACGAGCCTTACCTCGCGCAGGCCCGCGCGGGCGAGGCCGTGACCGTGACGCGCGAGTGTGCCGATGGGGAATGGGTGGAGGTCACCTACCAGCCGGCGTGGAACGAAGCGCGCGATGCGCTGACCGGGCTCCATATGTTCGCGCGCAACGTGACCGACGAGCGCGCGCGGCTGCGGCAACTCGAGGCGCAGACGCTATCGGACCATCTGACCGGCCTGCTCAACCGCAAGGGGTTCGATCGCCGGCTGGCGGAGGTGATGACGCGCGCCGATGCCGGCGGCCAGCGCGCGGCGCTGCTGCTGGTGGACCTCGACGACTTCAAGGCCGTCAACGATACCTACGGGCATGCCGTCGGCGACCGTCTGCTCGTGGCCTTTGCGGAGCGGCTGACCCATTGCGTGCGCAAGGGCGACGCGGTCGCGCGCATCGGCGGCGACGAGTTCGCGATCATTCTGGAGAACGTGGGCACGCCCGCGACGGTCAATCGGCTGGCCCGCACCGTGGTGCAGGCCGCGATGCGGCCGCTCGTCATCGGCGACCAGCCGTTCGTGGCGACCGCGAGTGTGGGGAGTGCCCTGCACCATCCGCATACGGGGAGCTCGATCAGCGAGCTGTTCATGCGGGCGGATATGGCGCTGTACGAGGCCAAGCGCCATGGGAAGGCGCGACATGCGTCGCCGGCCAGTCCGGCGCCGGCGACGATGTCCTGAGGTTACCGCACCTTACCTTCCTTCCACGCCTGCAGCAGCTTGTCGTACGCGATCGTCTCGCCCTTCGGCTTCTCGTTGTCGAGCTTCTTCCACGGCGCGTGTTCCGACGACAGCCACTTCGACGGATCGCTCTTCGGGTTGAGCTTCGGCGCGCAGTGGCTCATGCCCGCGCGCTGCAGCCGTGCCATCACCTGATCCATCTCTTCGGCCAGCGTGTCCATCGCCGCCTGCGGCGTCTTCTCGCCCGTCACCGCGGTGGCCACGTTCTTCCACCACAGTTGCGCGAGCTTCGGATAGTCGGGCACGTTGTTACCCGTCGGCGTCCACGCCACGCGCGCCGGGCTGCGATAGAACTCGATCAGGCCGCCGTACTTGGCCGCGTTCTTGGTCAGGTACTCGTTGTTGATATCGCTGTCGCGGATAAAGGTCAGCCCCGTCAGCGACTTCTTCAGCGACACGGTCTTCGCGGTCACGAACTGCGCGTAGAGCCACGCGGCGGCCAGGCGGTTCGGGTCGGTGTTCTTGAAGAACGTCCACGAACCCACGTCCTGATAGCCGTTCTGCATGCCCTGCTTCCAGTACGGGCCATACGGCGACGGCGCCATGCGCCACTTGGGCGAGCCATCGGCGTTGACCACGGGCAGGCCCTTCTTGGTCATGTCGGCGGTGAATGCCGTGTACCAGAAGATCTGCTGCGCGACCTGTCCCTGCGCGGGCACCGGGCCGGCTTCGGAGAACGTCATGCCCATGGCCTGCGGCGGCGCGTACTTCTTCATCCAGTCGATGTACTTGGTCAGCGCATAGACCGCGGCCGGGCTGTTGGTGGCGCCGCCACGCGACACCGACGCACCCTCCGGCGTGCACTTGTCGGCGCCCACGCGAATGCCCCATTCGTCGACGGGCATCCCGTTCGGCAGGCCCTTGTCGGCGGTACCCGCCATCGAGAGCCACGCGTCGGTGAAGCGCCAGCCCAGCGACGGATCCTTCTTGCCGTAATCCATGTGGCCATAGACCTTCTTGCCGTCGAGCTCCTTCACGTCGTTCGAGAAGAAGTTGGCGATGTCCTCGTATGCGGACCAGTTGGTCGGCACGCCGAGGTCATAGCCATACTTGGCCTTGAACTTGTCCTGCAGGTCCTTGCGCGCGAACCAGTCCGCGCGGAACCAGTACAGGTTGGCGAATTGCTGGTCGGGCAGCTGATAGAGCTTGCCGTCCGGGGCCGTGGTGAACTTGGTGCCGATAAAGTCCTTGAGGTCGATATCGGGGTTCGTGAACTCCTTGCCCGCGCCGGACATATAGTCGGACAGCGGCAGGATCGCGCCATAGCGGTAGTGCGTGCCGATCAGGTCCGAGTCGGAGATCCAGCCATCGTAGATCGACTTGCCGGACTGCATCGAGGTCTGCAGCTTCTCGACGACGTCGCCTTCCTGGATCAGGTCGTGGTTGACCTTGATGCCCGTGATTTCCTCGAACGCCTTGGCCAGCGTCTTGGACTCGTATTCGTGCGTGGTGATGGTTTCCGACACCACGTTGATCTGGTTGACGCCCTTGGCCTTGAGCTTGGCCGCGGCATCGATGAACCACTTCATCTCCGCGAGCTGCTTGTCCTTGCTCAGCGAGGACGGCTGGAACTCGTTGTCCACCCACTTCTTCGCTTCCGCTTCCCCTGCCGACGCGTGCCCGCACGCGAGCGCCGCCGCAAACGCCAGGGCCGACATCCCCAACCTTACGTGCTGTTTCATCAATGTCTCCTCAGGAACCCCCTCCCCGGATTTCTGTTTCTGGGATGGCGCCCCGGGGAAGAGAACAGGCGGCACAGCCCATCGAATGGGACAACTTGCGGCAAGAACGAACGAATCAGCCCTTGCGCATGATCACCAGCAATACCAGCAGCGAGATGCCCGCGCTGATCCATACCGACGGTTCCTCGGCCAGCGAGAACCACGCCTGCATCTTTTCGCCGAGACCCACCCATGCGAGGTTGATCCAGGCCGCGCACATCAGCCCGATAAACAGCCGGTCCCCACGCGTGGTGGCAATCGGCAGGAACCCCTTGCGCAATACCGTGGGCGCGCGCATTTCCCAGATCGTCATGCCGACGAGCATCACGACCACGCTTGCAAAGAACACCGCCACGGGGGTGGTCCATACCATCCAGCTCAGCATCGATCGCCCTCCCTCAGACGCGACCCATCGCGAAGCCCTTCGCGATGTAGTGCCGCACGAACCAGATCACGATGCCGCCCGGCACGATGGTCAGCACGCCGGCCGCGGCCAGCACGCCCCAGTCCATGCCCGACGCGGACACCGTGCGCGTCATCGTCGCCACGATCGGCTTGGCTTCCACCGACGTCAGCGTGCGCGCGAGCAGCAGTTCCACCCAGCTGAACATGAAGCAGAAGAACGCGGCCACGCCCACGCCGGCCTTGATCAGCGGCAGGAAGATGGTCAGGAAGAACCGCGGGAACGAATAACCATCCACGTAGGCGGTCTCGTCGATCTCGCGCGGCACGCCCGACATGAAGCCTTCCAGAATCCATACGGCCAGCGGCACGTTGAACACGAGGTGCGCCAGCGCCACGCCGAGGTGCGTGTCCATGAGCCCCATGGTCGTGTAGAGCTGGAAGAACGGCAGCAGGAACACGGCCGGCGGCGTCATGCGGTTGGTCAGCAGCCAGAAGAACACGTGCTTGTCGCCGATGAACTGGTAGCGCGAGAACGCGTACGCGGCCGGCAGCGCGACGGAGATCGAGATGACCGTGTTCAGCGCGACGTAGATCATCGAGTTGATATAGCCCGAGTACCACGACGCATCGGTGAAGATGGTCACGTAATGCTCGAACGTGAAGCTCGCGGGCCACAGCGACAGCGTGGACACGATCTCCTCGTTGGTCTTGAACGACATGTTCACCATCCAGTAGATCGGCACGATCGCGAACAGCAGGTAGATCGTGAGGAACACCGGACGCCATACGCTGGTGCGCTGGCCAGGTTGCTTCTCAGCCATGGGACACCTCCTCGCTGCCGGCCGTGCCGGCGCGCTGCATCCAGTTATAGAGCACGAAGCAGGTCAGCAGGATGATCAGGAAGTACACGATGGAGAACGCCGCGGCGGGGCCGAGGTCGAACTGCCCCACTGCCTTCTGCGTCAGATACTGCGACAGGAACGTGGTCGCGTTGCCGGGCCCGCCGCCGGTCAGCACGAACGGCTCGGTGTAGATCATGAAGCTGTCCATGAAGCGCAGCAGCACCGCGATCATCAGCACGCCGCGCAGCTTGGGCAGCTGGATAAAGCGGAACACCGCGAAGCGCGAGGCGCCATCGATCTGCGCGGCCTGGTAGTAGGCGTCGGGAATCGCGCGCAGGCCCGCGTAGCAAAGCAGCGCGACCAGCGGCGTCCAGTGCCATACGTCCATCACGAGCACGGTGACCCACGCATCGACGGCGCTGCCCGTGTAGTTGTAGTCGAACCCGAGCCCCGCCAGCGAGGCGCCGAGCAGGCCGATATCGGTCCGGCCGAAGATCTGCCAGATCGTGCCGACCACGTTCCACGGAATAAGGAGCGAGAGCGCGATGACCACGAGCGTCGCCGACGCGCGCCAGCCCGCGGCCGGCATCGCCAGCGCCAGAAGAATGCCGAGCGGAATCTCCACGGCCAGCACGGCGAGCGAGAACCCGAGCTGACGCAGCAGCGCGTCATGGAGCTCCGCGTCGCGCAGCACGGTGGCGAACCATTCGGTGCCGACGAACACGCGGCGCTCGGGGGAGATGATGTCCTGCACCGAGTAGTTGACGATGGTCATCAGCGGCAGGATGGCGGAGAACGCCACGCAGATCACCACCGGCAGGACCAGTAGCCAGGCTTTCTGGTTGACGGGCTTCATTGGACCAGTTCCTCGTTGACGTAGTAGCAGGTGTGGCGGTTGAACACGGTGAGCCACGCGACATCGCCCGCGTTCAGCGCCGCGGCTTCGGTACCGAGCCGGGCGCGCAGCGTGGCGGTTTCCGCGCCGCGCACGCCCGCCGTGACGAGCCAGTACGTGCCGATGTCCTGCGCGCGCGTCACGCGCACCGGCATCGCGAACGGATCGCCCTCGCCCGACAGGCCCAGGTATTCGGGCCGCACGCCGATGCGGAACGTGCCCGCGGCCTGCAGCGCGGCCGCGACATGCGGTTCGAGTGCCGGCGTGTAGCGGCGCCCGTCATGGCCCCCTTCCACCTCGATCGCCCCGTCGCGCCACGTGGCCGAGAGGAAATTCATGCCCGGCGAGCCGATAAAGTGCCCGACGAACGTGTGCGCGGGCTTTTCGAACAGCGCATCGGCCGAACCAACCTGCACGGCCTTGCCGCGCGACATCACGACCACCTGGTCCGCGAACGTGAGCGCCTCGGTCTGGTCGTGCGTGACGTAGATCAGCGTGAGCCGGAACTCGTGATGGATTTCCTTGAGCTTGCGCCGCAGCTGCCATTTGAGGTGCGGGTCGATCACGGTCAGCGGTTCGTCGAACAGGATGGCCGAGACGTCCTGCCGCACGAGGCCGCGCCCGAGCGAGATCTTCTGCTTGGCATCGGCGGCCAGCCCGCTCGCGCGGCGGTCCAGCGACGACGAGAGGTCGAGCATCTCCGCCACGCGGCCCACGCGCTCCCTGACCTGCGCATCGGGCACGCCGCGATTGCGCAGCGGAAACGCGAGGTTCTCGCCGACGGTCATCGTGTCGTAGATCACCGGAAACTGGAACACCTGCGCGATATTGCGCGCCTGCGGCGAGGCCGCGGTCACGTCCCTGCCATCGAAATGGATCGTGCCATGCGACGGGCGCAGCAGCCCGGACACGCAGTTGAGCAGCGTGGTCTTGCCGCACCCCGACGGGCCCAGCAGCGCATAGGCGCCGCCGTCCTCGAACGTGAATTGCAGCGGCAGCAGCGCATAGTCCTCGTCGCGCTGCGGGTTCGGGCCGTAGGCATGGGCGAGGTCGAGATCGATACGTGCCATCTCAGCCTCCGCTTGCCGTGGGTGACAACGCGGCGGACAGCGGCGTGCTGACCGCATCGGCCAGCGCGCCCGGCCGGCGCGGCGCGTGGATGCGCGCGCCGGCGGCATCGAACAGATAGATCTGCGCGGGGTCCAGATACAGCGACAGCTGCGCGCCGAGCGCGAAGTCGAGCACACCCGCGAACTGCGCCACGAGGTTGCCGGCGGCCGTGTCCACGTGCACGAACGTATCGGAACCCGACAGTTCGGCCAGCGCCACGCGGCCCGGCACATCGACGCTCGCGCCCTCGCCGTCCGCGGACGCGGTCGGCTTGAGCCGCAGCGCGGCCGCGCGCACGCCCATCGTTACCGCGCCCTCGTAGCCCGCGGCCTCGGGCACGGGCAGCGAGATCCCGCCGGGCAGCGTCACGCGCCCCGCGGCGAACGTCCCGGCGATCAGATTCATCGGCGGATCGCTGAACGCGCGCGCCACGCGCAGCGAGTCCGGATAGTGGAAGACCTGCGGCGTCGGCCCGTACTGCAGCAGTTCGCCCGCATCGAGCACGGCCGTATAGCCGCCCAGCAGCAGCGCTTCGGCGGGCTCGGTGGTCGCGTAGATGACCGTGGCGTCGCCATGCGCGAACAGCTGCGTGAGTTCCTCGCGCAGTTCCTCGCGCAGCTTGTAGTCGAGGTTGACGAGTGGCTCGTCCAGCAGCATCAGCGGCGCGTTCTTCGCCAGCGCCCGTGCGAGGGCCACGCGCTGCTGCTGGCCGCCCGACAGCTCGGCCGGATAGCGCTGCAGCAGATGATCGATATGGAGCCGCGCCGCCAGTTCGCGCACCTGCCGCGCGATCTCGTCGCGCCCGGTCTTGCGCAGGCGCAGCGGCGAAGCGATGTTGTCGAAGACCGTGAGCGACGGGTAGTTGATGAACTGCTGGTACACCATCGACACGTTGCGGTCGCGCACCGGCACGCCGGTCACGTCCGTGCCATCGACGCGCACCTGGCCCGCGGTCGGCCGGTCGAGCCCGGCCATCACGCGCATCAGCGAAGTCTTGCCGGCCTGCGTGGCGCCAAGCAGAATCGTGACGGCGCCGGGTACCGGCGCGAGCGACATCGGATAAAGATAGGGTTGCGAACCGACCTGCTGCGCAACGCCTTCCAGGCTGAGCTGCATCCAGTCTCCAATATGTTCTTATGCCTTATTCAGCACTCTCACGCGTAACCGCTGTGGGCGCTGCAATGCACTATTTTCTGTGTCCTGCTCGTTTTAGCAAAAAAGCGAACGTAATACAACTGTGCGGCGCATCATTTGTTTTCGTTTCTGTTTGTTCTAGAATGCCCGCATGATCCTCAATCCCCGCCAGACTGCCCTGCTCGAAGAGGTACGCAGCCAGGGCTTCGCCTCCATCGACGCGCTCGCGCGCAAGTTCGGCGTGACCCTCCAGACGGTGCGCCGCGACGTCAATCTGCTGGCCGAGAATGGCATGCTCACGCGCTTCCACGGCGGCGTGCGGATGGAGAACTCCACGACGGAGAACATTGCCTACCGGCAGCGGCAACTGCTCAATGCCGACGGCAAGGCGCGCATCGGCCGCGCGGTGGCCGCGGCGGTGCCGGATGGCTGCTCGCTGATCCTGAATATCGGGACCACGGTCGAGGAAATCGCGCGCGCGCTCATCCACCATCGCGGGTTGCGCGTCATCACGAACAACCTCCACGTGGCCAATATCCTTGCGGACAATCCCGATTGCGAGGTCATCGTCGCGGGCGGCGTGCTGCGCTCGCGCGACCGCGGCATCATCGGCGAGGCCACGGTCGAGTTTATCCGTCAGTTCAAGGTGGATATCGGGCTGATCGGCATCTCGGGCATCGAGGCCGACGGCACGCTACGCGATTTCGATTTCCGCGAGGTGAAGGTCGCGCGCACGATCATGGAACATTCGCGCGAGATCTGGCTGGCCGCCGACGCCAGCAAGTTCAATCGCCAGGCCATGGTGGAACTGGCGCCGCTCTCGAGCGTCGATCGCCTGTTCACGGACGAACCGCTGCGCGAACCGTTCGTGCAGATGCTGGGCGACAGTGGAGTGAGCTGTGTGGTCGCGGACCCCGAGTAAGGGGATGGGGCCCGCGGCGGTCCGCTTACTTGAAGACGACCGTCTTGTGGCCGTTGAGCAGGATGCGGTGTTCGGCGTGCCACTTGACGGCACGCGCAAGGGCCACGCACTCGACGTCGCGGCCCACGGCCGTGAGCTGGTCGGGGTCCATGCTGTGGTCCACGCGCTCGATCTCCTGCTCGATGATCGGGCCCTCGTCGAGGTCCGCGGTCACGTAGTGGGCCGTCGCGCCGATCAGTTTCACGCCGCGGTCGTGCGCCTGGTAGTATGGCTTGGCGCCCTTGAAGCTCGGCAGGAACGAATGGTGGATATTGATCGCGCGGCCGGCCAGCTTGCGGCACAAATCGTCCGACAGCACCTGCATGTAGCGCGCGAGCACGACGAGGTCGATGTTCTGGTCGCGCACGACCTCGAACACGCGGGCTTCCTGCGCGGCCTTCTGCTCGCCCGAGGCGTTCATCAGCGGCAGGTGGAAGAACGGCACGTCGTACGACGCGGCCAGCTGGTAGAAATCGCGATGGTTCGAGACGATCGCCGCGATCTCGACGGGCAGGCCGCCCGCCTTGGCGCGGAACAGCAGGTCGTTGAGGCAGTGACCGATCTTGGACACCATGATCATGACGCGCGGCTTGACCGAATCGTCGAACATTTCCCACTGCATGCCGAACTGATCGCCGACCGGCGCGAACGCGGTGCGCAGTGCGGCAAGGTCCGGACCGCCCGCGGCGGTGCTGAAATGCACGCGCATGAAGAAGCGGCCCGTAAAGGCGTCGCCGTACTGGTCGGAGTCAACGATATTGCAGCCGTGCTGGAACAGCAGGCCCGAAACGGCATGGACGATGCCCGGCTGGTCCGGGCACGAAATGGTGAGAATAAATCCGGTGTTGCTCATCGTAAGCGATTGGGTTCAGGGCAGGCCGTGGGGACGCGGGGCTGGGATGGGTACCTGAAATTTCAGGCCCAGCCTCGCCGCCGGAGCGCATCGAGCGTCACCAGCGTGGCATCCACGGTCATCGCGCGGTCCGCCATGATAGCAAGCAATGCCGCCGGGGCGATCCGCCGATGCTCGGCCACCTCGCCATCGCGGTTCACGGGCACGAAGTCCGCGGGCAGCACGAGGTCGTACACGAAGACCTGTTCCCATTGCACGCCTTCGGGGATCTCGCGCAGGACCTCGATCATGCCGTGGGCCTCGGCCCGCGCGGCCAGTGCCTGCGGAATGCCCGATTCCTCGTCGCATTCGCGCACGAGCGTTTCCAGCGGCGCGCTGCCATGCGGCATGCCGCCCGCGACGAGGTTGTCCCACATGCCGGGGTCCACCGACTTGGACGGGCTGCGCCGCGACACCCACAGCGCGGGCGGCTGCCCGGGCGGCGTGTCGATGATCCCGTTCATATGGGAGGCGAACGTCAGCAGGCCCAGGTACCGGGCCGCGGCGCGCTCGATGGTCGCGAACGCGGGCGCGTCGAGCGCGGGCGTCACCGCGAACAGCTCGTTGCGCCAGCCGCGCACGTGGCCCGCGTCCGCGAGCCGCTTCGCGAGCCGGGCCAGCGCGGCGCTGCGGCTCGCAAAGTCGTGGCGGCCGGGCAGCAGCGCGATGGTGCCATGGGCTTCCGCCCCCACCCATTCGATGGCCCCGGTGCCCTCGGCGGCCGCCTCGGCCTGCATCGACCGCAGCACGATGGCGTGCGCGCGCGGCAGCCAGCCGACGTGGCAGCCTTCGACGATCAGCCGCAGATGCGAATCGGCATCGAATGGACTGCGCGCGGCCACGCCGGCCGCCGTACGTTCCACCAGACCGGCGCGTGCCGCTCGCGCGGCGACTTCATTCATTTCTGACATGTTCGATTCGATTTCGACGGGGCACGCATGAGCACCACGTCTTCACAGCCAACTTTCATCCTGGCGCTCGATCAGGGCACGAGCAGCTCGCGCGCCATCCTGTTCGATCACGCGGGCAACGTGGTGCGCATCGCCCAGCGCGAATTCCGGCAATATTATCCGCATCCCGGCCACGTCGAGCACGATCCGTACGAGATCTGGCAGTCGCAGCTCGCCGTCGCGCACGAGGTGCTGACCGCGGCCAACGTCAGCGGCACGCAGGTGCGCGCCATCGGCATCACGAACCAGCGCGAGACCACGGTGCTATGGGACCGCAAGACCGGCGAACCGGTCGGCCGCGCGCTGGTCTGGCAGGACCGCCGCACCGCCCCGCTGTGCGAGCAGTTGCAGAACGACGGCCATGGCCCGCTGTTCCAGCAGAAGACTGGCCTGATCATCGATGCCTATTTCTCGGGCACCAAGCTGCGCTGGATGCTCGACAACTACGAAGGCGCCCGCGCGCGCGCCGAGCGTGGCGAGCTCGCGTTCGGCACCGTCGATAGCTGGCTGATCTGGCAGCTGACCGAGGGCCGCCGCCACGTGACCGACGTGTCCAACGCGGCGCGCACGCTGATGTTCAATATCAACGATTTCCGCTGGGACGACGACCTGCTGGCCGTGCTCGATATTCCAAAGAGCCTGCTGCCGGACGTGGCGCCATCGAGCGGCGAAGTCGCGCGGACCTCGGCGCGGCTGTTCGGCACCGAGATTCCGATCGCGGGCATCGCGGGCGACCAGCAGGCGGCGACGTTCGGGCAGGTCTGCCTGTCGCCGGGCATGGCCAAGAACACCTACGGCACGGGCTGCTTCATCCTGATGAACGCGGGCGACAAACCCGTGGCATCGCAGAACCGTCTGCTCACGACCATCGGCTGGCAGATCGGGAGCGATACCCAGTATTGCCTCGAAGGCGGCGTGTTCATGGGCGGCGCGACGATCCAGTGGCTGCGCGACGGCCTGAAGATCATCGAGAGCGCGCCCGAGGCGGAAGCGCTCGCGCGCCAGTGCGACGACACCGGGGGCGTGGTGCTGGTGCCCGCCTTCGCTGGCCTCGGCGCGCCGCACTGGGATGCGTTCGCGCGCGGCACGATGGTCGGCATCACGCGCGGCACGGGCCGTCCGCATATCGCGCGCGCGGCGCTCGAGTCCATCGCGTTCCAGAGCGTGGACGTGCTCCAGGCCATGGAGAAAGACGCGGGCCTGCCGCTGGCCGAGCTCCGCGTGGATGGTGGCGCGTCGCGCAGCGACCTGCTCATGCAGATGCAGGCCGACCTGCTCGGCACCCCCGTGGTACGCCCGCGCGTGACCGAAACCACGGCCCTCGGCGCCGCCTACCTGGCCGGCCTCGCCACCGGCTACTGGAGCGATACCGAAGAGATTCGCCAGCAATGGCAGGTGGAGCAGCGCTTCGAGCCGCGGCTCTCCGCCGACGAGCGCGCGCAGCGCCTGCGCCGCTGGCATCGCGCGGTGGCGCGCGCACGCGACTGGGCCCGCGACGATGACGAGCACGACAGCGGCGACAGCCGCCCTGCCGCCCGGCCCTCCTGAATACCGTTGATCCCTACTGTCATGCAGAATCCCGTACCTTCCGTCCAGCCACCTTCGCGCGCCGAGCTGCTCGCCACGCTCGAGCGCGAACCGCGCTGGGACGTCATCGTCATTGGCGGCGGCGCCACCGGCCTCGGCACCGCGGTCGATGCCGCATCCCGTGGCTATCGCACGCTGCTGCTCGAAGCGGCCGACTTCGCCAAGGGCACCTCGAGCAAGGCCACCAAGCTCGTACACGGCGGCGTCCGCTACCTCGCACAGGGCAATATCAGCCTGGTCCGCGAGGCGCTGCACGAGCGCGGCCTGCTCGCGCGCAACGCCCCGCACCTCGTCTGGCCGCTCGGATTCGTGGTGCCGGCCTACCAGATGTTCGACCAGCCGTTCTACGGCATCGGCCTCAAGGTCTACGACATGCTCGCGGGCGGGCTCAACCTCTCGGGCAGCCGCTGGCTCAGCCATCGCGAGGCGCTCGCTGCGGCACCGACGCTGGCCGAACATGTCGGCGGCCGGCCGCTGCGTGGCGGCAATCTCTATTTCGACGGGCAGTTCGACGACTCCCGGCTGGCCACGGCGCTGATGCGCACGCTGTTCGATGTCGGCGGCGTGGCGCTCAACTACATGCGTGTGACGGGCCTGCAGCAGAAGAACGGCGTGATCACGGGCGTGACCGCGCAGGATGCCATCGGCCCCATCGACGAAACCCGCACGTTCGAACTCCGCGCGGATTGCGTGATCAACGCCACGGGCGTGTGGGTCGATGCCATCCGCCAGATGGAAGACGGCCAGGCGCGCACGATGGTCGCGCCGAGCCAGGGTGTGCACCTGACGCTGCCGCGCAGCTTCCTGCCCGGCGATCGCGCGATCCTCGTGCCGAAGACCGACGACGGCCGCGTGCTGTTCATCGTGCCCTGGAACGGCCACACGATCGTCGGCACGACCGATTCTCCGCGACAGGACCTGCCGCTGGAGCCGCGCGCGACCGGCGACGACGTGGACTTTATTCTCGAGACGGCCTCGCGCTATCTCTCGCGCGACCCCACGCGCGCGGACGTCACCAGCGTGTGGGCGGGCCTGCGTCCGCTCGTCAAGGCCACGGGCGAATCGTCGACGGCCTCGCTGTCGCGCGAACATACGATCCTCGTGTCCAAGGCCGGCCTGATCACGGTGACGGGCGGCAAGTGGACGACCTATCGCAAGATGGCCGAAGACGTGATCGGCACCGCGATCCAGCGCCAGCTGCTCAAGGCGGCGCCGGGCGTGACGGCCGAGCTGCCGCTGCATGGCGCGACCGACCTGCCGGCCGACCTGCCCGCGGCCAACTCCGGCTCCCCGGACCGCTACTATGGTTCCGATCTGCCGCTGTTGCGCGCGCTGCCGGGCAACGACGACATCATCGTGCCCGCGGCGGGGCTGACGGCCGCGCACGTGCGCTTTGCCGCGCGCCATGAACTCGCGCGCCGCGTGGAGGATGTGCTCGCCCGCCGCAACCGCGCGCTGTTCCTCGATGCCCGCGCGGCCGTGGCCGGCGCGCCGCGCGTCGCGGAAATCCTCGCGGAGGAGCTGGGCCACGATGCCGCATGGCAGGAAACCGAAGTGGCCTCGTTCGGGGCGCTGGCCAAGGGGTACATGCTCGAGTCGTAACGAAAGAAGGGGGGGGATACCATGCACGCACGCCCATGCTTTGCGACGCTCAAACCGGTCATGCCGGCCATGCTGGCGGCACTGGCCATCGCGGGAATCGCCCCCGCGGCCGCCCAGCCGCGGCTCGACAATCTGCGGTTCCAGGACAACCGGGCCGTGTCCTACCAGTGCGACGGCGGCCGGCGCCTGGCCGTGCGGTATCTCAACAGCGCCGACAACAGGCTGGCGCTGATGCGCATCGAGGACAAGCCGATGCTGTTCGTGAACGTGATGAGCGGATCGGGCGCGCGCTACGCGGCGGGCCGCTACGAATGGTGGACCAAGGGCGAGGAAGGCAACCTGCGCGACCTGATGGCCGCGCAGGACGCGCCGCCCGTGTTCGCGAACTGCCACGCGGCGAGATAACTCGGCGATAATGCGGGCTATCGCATCACGGAGAACACCATGGACGAGATGGACGAGATTGACGATCTGTCCGATCTGCCGATGCCCCGCTTTATCTGGGGCTTCGCCATCGCCACCGACAAGGGCGGCGACATCACGCACGACGAATTCGAGTACCTCACGCACACGCGCAGCCCGCGCTTCACGTGCCGCGTGGTCGAACTCGAGGACATGCCCGCCGAC
Source organism: Cupriavidus sp. OTU4054 (assembly GCF_038440175.1). Taxonomy (NCBI): domain Bacteria; kingdom Pseudomonadati; phylum Pseudomonadota; class Betaproteobacteria; order Burkholderiales; family Burkholderiaceae; genus Cupriavidus; species Cupriavidus sp. OTU4054. Next base: position 18,215 of record NZ_JASATF010000022.1, on the reverse strand, counting down.
AGCGACGAAAGCGGCATCGACGGACGCGTGGTGCACTACGACGAGCCCGACCGCCTGTTCTACATCACCGATGCCGGCATGGCACTCGTGAACTTCCAGCTGTTCGACAAGCTGCCGGAGAAGAACAAGCTCAAGAAGGTCTGCGACGAAGCCATCGCCAACTGGATGCTGCGCCGCGAATTCCTCGACGAGGAAGAGGAAGACTGATCAGTCTCCGAGACCTTTTGTTACCACTTCGCCCATCAGGCCATTGATCCCGCCCGGGTGATCCTTGGCCAGTTCCTGCAGCCGGGCGACGAGCTTGCCGTCCAGCTTGCAGGCGAAGGGCACGAGGCCGGCGGCCTGATCGAGCCGGCGCTGTTCGCGGCGGTCGATCTTCTCGCCCTGCCCACCGGCGCCACCGCGCACGGCTGCCGCGTGCTTCATGTCGTTGTTGATCTTGAGACCCTTGTTCTTTTCGAGATCCGTCTTTTTCACGACCGTATATTCCCAGCAGAGCCAATAAAGGGCGCCATTCTACCCGGCGCGGACCTCGATGAGTCCCGACGCCACGCGCTCGATCTCGCAATAAACGGGCATGGCCTCGAGCGGGCCCGTGCAGCCGACGCCTGAAGCCTGGCTCGCATCCGCGCCCGGGGGCAGGAATACGAACGCCATGCCGGGCTGCCAGCCCGGATGCTTGCGCAGGCTGTCGTTGAGAATATCGAGGTACTGCGCGCGCGAGAAGACCTGCTTCGCCATGTCATGCCTCCATGTTCGGACCGCTGCGGGCATCCTAGCATGGCGCCATGGCGCGGTCAGCGATGGCCGTGACCGCCGCCATGCCCACCATGGCCGCCATGCCCGCCGCCGCGGTGTCCCCCGCCGTGGCCGTGGCCGCCCCCATGACCGCCTCCATGCCCCCGCCCGGGGCCGCCGTGGAAACCATGGCCCGGATGATGGCGCGGCGGATGGCCGTATCCCGGCCCGTAGCCATGCCGCGGACCGCCGTAGTAGCCGCCATGCCCGCGGTCCCAGCCGCCGCCCCGCATGACCCAGCCATTGCCGCCATGCACCCAGTGCGGCGACTGGTAGACATACCCGGGCCGCGCATGGGCCCAGCGGCCCTTGCGCCAGTGGTGGCGGTGATGGTGGTCGTCCCACCCCCAGTAACCGGGCTGCCAGACGTAACCGGGACGCGGGCCGGGCACCACCTCGTAGATCGGCGCCGGCGGCGGCGTGTTGATGCCGATGGCGACGTTGACCTGCGCCTGCGCCGACGGCACGTACGCGATGGCCAGCAGGGCTGCGGCGGCGGCCACTACGGGACCCGCCAGCGCGAGGATGCGGCGATTGAAACGGCGACAAAGCATATAAACCCTCATGTTGTTGTCTTGTGCGGGAAGCATTTGATCGCAGTCTAGCCACCCTTTCGCCGCTTCTATGTAAGAAAGGGTATCGGGAAATTACGAAGCCGCAGGCGTTTGACCGATGCCGGGCGCAGACATTTAGGTCTACAGTTCCCGCGAGTCGCGCCGAAAAGTAGTGAGGCCCTGCGTGCCCTGGACCACCGACGCCGCCATGAGAGCGGACTACCGTATCCATCACGCCGTGCCGTTTAGTGTCGATCATCGATGTCGATCATTCGTTGACTGCTATCGCCTTTTCTCGCCCCGGCGCCGCGCGCCCTCACTTCGACATGGCCGCCCACTTCTTCTGCCGCGCCGGGCTGGCGCTGGCACTCGTGACCGCCCAGGCGGCAATGCCGTCGCCGATCGCGTTCGCGCAGGGCTCCGCCGTCACCGGACTGCCGCCGGCGCCCCCCTCTGCGTCTCCCTCGGCGCCCGGCTCCCGGCAGGACGCGGTGGCGCGCGTGGTCCTGAGCCTGCTCAGCTACGCGCGCTGGCCCACCGAGCGCGATACCGTGCGGCTGTGCGTCGACACCGGCACGCGCTACGCGGGCAAGCTCATGGAAGGCGGCGCGCTGACGACGGGCCGTTTCGTCGAGTCGCGCCGGATCGACCTGATGACCGAAGCCATCGCGCCCGCGTGCGACGCGCTGTACGTCGGCACGGTCTCCGACGCCCGCCGCAAGCGCCTCGCGGACGAACTGGCGGGCAAGCCGGTGCTCGTGATCGCGGAGGAAGATTTCGAGTGCGAGGCGGGCAGCATGTTCTGCCTCAATATCCGCGACAACCAGGTGTCGTTCCGCGTGAATCTGGACTCGATCGCGCGCAGCGGCATCCATGTCCATCCCGGCGTGCTGCAGCTCGGCCGGCGCAAGGCGCCCGCATCATGAACGCGCCGCGCAACCCGTCTTCGTCACAGCCGTCTTCGTCACAGTCGTCTCCGGTGACGACGCCCAAGGCGCGCCCCGTCCGAAAGACGCATGCGCGGCCGACCCTGTATGGCACGCTGCGACGCATTCACCTGAGCGTGGCGCTGATCGCCGTCTGCACGGCCGGCATCTCGCTCACCGCGCTCGGGCTCACCGCGCTGCGTGCCTATGCCGATCACAACCTGCGGCTGGTCGCGCGATCCATTGCCTATACGGTGGAGGCGCCCGTCGTGTTCCGCGACACCGCGGCCGCCACCGAGACGCTCTCGCTCATCGCGGCCACCGAGGACGTGGCGATGGCGAAGATCTTCGATCGCGACCATCAGCCGCTCGCGGCCTGGCAGCGCGCCGACTCGCACCGCTTTCCGGCGCTGCAGCGGCTGGCCACGGACCTGCTGACGTCGGGCCCCGTAGAGCAGCCGATCTATCACGAGTCGCAGCAGGTCGGCAGCGTGCAGGTGGCGGGCGATCCCGTCGCGCTGCTGCACTTCCTCGTGCAGGGCACGCTGGGACTGCTCGCCTGCCTGCTGCTCACGGCCATCGGCGCGCACTACATGTCCAGCCGCATGCTCGTCCATATCATCGACCCCGTGCGTAACCTGATGCGCGTGGCCCATGCCGTGCGTTCCCAACGCGCGTTCGATCAGCGCATGCCGCCCGCGCGTATCGCGGAACTCAACGCGCTGGGCGAGGACTTCAACGGCCTGCTCGACGAGCTCGAGGCATGGCAGAGCCAGATGCAGCACGAGAACCGTTCGCTCGCGCACCGTGCGACGCACGACGGTCTGACAGGATTGCTCAACCGCGCGGCATTCGAAGAGGCACTGGAACTCGCGGTTCGCAGTGCCGCCGCGCGTAACCAGCATACCGCCGTGCTCTATCTAGACAGTGACGACTTCAAGAACATCAACGACCGCCACGGCCACGCGGCCGGCGATGCCGTGCTGATCGGCATCGCGCAGCGCATCCGCGGCTGCATGCGCGAGACCGACCTCGTGGCGCGTCTCGGCGGCGACGAATTCGCGGTGCTTGCAACGGGGCTGCGTCAGCCCGAGGATGCCGCGCAGATCGCCGAACATATCCTGGAGGCCATGCAATCGCCGCTGCTGCTCCCCAGCGGCGGCACGATCGTCGCGCCGATGAGCATCGGCCTGGCGATCTACCCGGTGCATGCGCGCAGCGCCAAGGGCCTGCTGCATGCGGCCGATGTCGCGATGTACGGGGCCAAGCGGCACTCGGGCGCCACGTGGCGCAGCGCCGAGCCGACGCCGCCCGACACGCTGGTCTGAGGAGTCTTCGCCGATGCCGCTCCCGCTCGCGCGCCTCGCCCGGCTCGCCGTGACCCTGCTCGTCTGCACCGTCGCGATCGCGGGCTGCCAGACCGTGCCGCCCGCGCCGCCGCCCGAACCGCCACCGCCGAAACTGAGCCCGACACAGGTCACGGTGCTCAAGGAGAAAGGGTTCGCGCTGACGGATCAGGGCTGGGAACTGGGCATGCCGCACAAGGTGCTGTTCGGTTTCGACGAGCACACCATCAGCGGCCCCCGCCGGTTTTCGGTGCTCGACGTCGGGCGTGCGCTGTCGCGGGCCGGTATCGAGCATGTGCGTGTCGACGGGCACACCGACGACGTCGGTACCGACGAGTACAACCGGATACTGTCGTTACGCCGCGCGCTGGCGGTGGTCAGGCTGCTGGTGGAGGCGGGTTTCGCGCGCGATCACATCGAGGTGCGCGGACTCGGCAAGTCGCGGCCGGTGGCCGATAACAAGACCGCCGCGGGACGCGCCGAGAACCGGCGCGTGGCGATCATCGTGACGGTGGACTGAACGCGTTCGATCATTCGAACGCGCTTATTCGAAAGGATTCGGCACGCGCGACTCGGGTTCGTCCACGAGGTCGAACTCGTCGCGCACGTCATCCACCACGGCGCGGATGCTGGCTTCGTAGCCGCGCGCATTGCCAAAGCGCGCCATGTCCCAGTTTCGGCCGCGCGCATCGCGTGCATGGGGGACGGGATCGGGCACGCGGATATGCGCGCCGTCGTCCGCAATCTCGTCGATCTGGTGCACGCGCCGGCTGACTTCTTCCTTCAGGACACGGCAGCTACGTCCGCGCTTGGCCATGACTGGCCTCCAATCGGTGGTTCGTCCGCGGGCATCGTAGCACGCATGCCGCGATCGGTCAGGACGCGGTCAGCTCGTCGCTCGATGCCAGCTTGGCGGCCTGATAACCCGCATACAGCTTCGCGAACACGGGGCCCGGCTTGCCGCTGCCGATCGTGCTGCCGTCGAGCGTGACCACCGGAAGGATCTCCTTCGTGGCCGACGAGATGATGATTTCATCCGCGGCGAAGACTTCGTCGCGGGTGATGCGGCGTGCCTCCAGCGAAATATCCATCGCCGCGCACAGCTCTTCCATCAGGCCGTAACGGATCCCTTCCAGAATCAGGTTGTCCTTCGGCGGTGCCGCGACACGGCCGCCCTTCACCACCCAGACGTTCGACGACGATGCCTCGGTCAGAAAGCCGTCGCGGAACTGGATCGTTTCGGTCACGCCGTGCTTCGCCGCATTCTGCGCCGCCAGCACATTCCCCAGCAGCGACGTCGACTTGATCTGGCAGTTGAGCCAGCGGCGGTCTTCCATCGTCACGCACGCCACGCCCTTCTCGCGCAGTTCCGCCGAGGGCAGCACGAGCGGATTGGTCATGACGAGTACGGTCGGCGTCACATCCTTCGGGAACGCATGTGCACGCTTGGCCACGCCGCGCGTGACCTGGATGTAAACCATCTGATCGCCCAGTGCGTTAGCAGTCACTACGCGCGTGATCAGTGCCAGCCATTCGGCGGTCGAGAACGGATCGGGAATGCCGATCGACGCCAGGCTGCGCTGCAGGCGCGCCAGATGCTGCTGCGCGCGGAACGGCTTGGCGTCGTACAGCGGAATCACTTCGTAGATGCCGTCGCCGAAGATAAAGCCGCGGTCGAGGACGGGGATGCGCGCTTCGGACAGGGGGAGCATTTCCCCATTGAGATAGACGACGGGTTCGGTCATGGCTGAGGCGATTTCGCGTAAAGGCGAGGAGGAGGAATGCCACGATTCTTCCACACCGCGCGGGGCGCCTCCATGCAAAAACGGCATGCCTTTTTCGCGCGACCGCAATCTTCGCAAATGCACTGAAACCGTGCGGCGCGACCGGTCTGCAGACGGCATGTTTCCTGCTCGAACAAGCGTTTCAGACGGCGGGGTGGCGATACCGCCGCCTATGATCGATGAGAGTGTTGCTTCCGTGAAACAGAGCCCAGTGCACGCCCTATGTATTAATTTCAATTCCTTTGCTTCGTGCAATGAATTCGGACAACATCAAAACGCCCGTCTGTGGCGAAACGATCGGCTAAAGATGGGAACTCACAAGTGAACGAAGCGGCTCTTCAATACCTGACCGAGCGTCACTGCGCCACGCAGTGGCGCGACTTCCTGGGTGCGCTCGGCGAAGAACTCGTCGCGCAGATGAGCCCCGACGGCGCGCGTGAATTCATGGCGCGTATTGGTGCACGTTTCGCCCAGCGCTTCGACCTCGGCCCGTGCGGCACGCTCGCCGAACTCGAGCGGGCGATCGCGCAGGTCTGGCTCGACGTCGATTGGGGATGGACCGGCATCGAGGACAACGGCGACGCGCTCGTCATCCGCCACCATTGCGCGCCGCTGCGCACGGCATTCGGCGAGTCATCCGACGCGTGGAGCAGCGCGTTTCTGCAAGGCGCCTATCAGCACTGGTTCCGCATGCTCGGCTCTTCGGAAACGCTTCAGGTTTCCCAGCAATCTGCCGTGGATGCGACAGGGAGTGTGGAGTTTCGCTTCGGACGATGACTGGCGCGCCCCGCAAGCCGGAGCGTATCCGGCGGCAGCCGCCAGGAAAGTAAATTGCCATGAGCCAGTCAGACGATCTCACCAAGCTGTTCGACCGCTTCGGCGGCCGCCAAGATACCTACCGCGAGATCGTGCGCGAGGACGCCGCCAAGGAGGCACGCGAGCGCTGGCCGCTGCTTGCCGCGATGCGCGCGGACCAGTCGATGCCGACGCCGCCGGTGCAGGCAGCGTCGCTGACATCGGGCATCCAGCCCGTGTCCGCCGCCCAGGCCGATAGCGGGATCGGTGCGCGCTTCGCGGCTTCGGCGCCCGACGCCGTTACCACATCGGTCGCTCCGGCCGCCCCGGTCGCACCGGTCGCTGCCGCGCCGCAGGCGGTGGCCCCGGCATCCCCCGCGCAGCCGCTGTGGCAACCCGCATCGCCGGTCGCCGCGCCCGCCCTGCCGCCGCTCGAGCCCCCCGCACACGCACCGCGCGCGGCAAGCCCGGCGCCGGGCACCCTGCAGAACGTTTTCGCACGGCTCGAGGGCCGTACCGAGGCGCCGGCCACGGCCGAGCGCGCCCCCGTTCGCCGTTCTTTCCTCGACCGTCTGAATCGCTCGTGAAGATCATCGCCGTTGTTTCCGCCAAGGGCGGCGTGGGCAAGACCACGCTGTCCGCCAATCTCGCGGAGTCGCTCGCCCAGGCCGGCGAACGCGTGCTCGCGGTCGACCTCGACCCGCAGAACGCGCTGCGCCTGCACTTCGGCATGCCGCCGCAGGACGTGGCCGGCCATGCGCGCGCGACGCTCGCCGGCGAGCGGTGGGTCGAGAGTATCTATCAGGGCCGCTCGCGCGTGCTCGTACTGCCGTTCGGCAGCCTGACCGAAATCGATCGCGCGAACTTCGAACAGCATCTGGCCACGCATCCGAACTGGCTGCGCAGCCAGCTGGACGCACTGGGCCTGGGCCGCAATGACGTGGTCGTCATCGACACGCCGCCGGGCCCCTCGCCCTATATGCGCCAGGCGCTGACGAACGCGCACCTCTGCGTGGCCGTGACGCTGGCCGATGCCGCGTCGTACGCCACGCTGCCGCTGATGGAAGACCTCATCCACACCTATTGCGCGAGCCGCCCCGACTTCCTCGGCCAGGTGCACGTGATCAATCAGGTCGACGTCAGCCGCCAGCTCGGCAAGGACGTCGTGCAGGTGCTGCGCGACCAGCTCGGCAGCCGCGTGCTCGGCGTCGTGCATCAGGACCAGGCCGTGCCCGAGGCGCTGGCCTACGACCGCAGCGTGCTCGAGTACAGCCCGCACAGCCAGGCGGGCAACGATATCCAGCGATGCGCCGCGTGGCTGCGGCAACGACTGAGCACCGTCCAGGGAGAGACCGCGTGAGCGCGACGGCGAAAGACAAGGCGAACGCGGGCAAGGCCAACACGGGCAAAGCGAAGGCGGGCGCGAAACCGTCGGCCCGGCGCCGCGCGCGTTCGGGCAGCGGCGTGGTCCATCGCCTGATCGACCGCTTTATCGCGCTCCCCCTCTGGGACAACGCGATCGTCCGCACGATCGCGCTGCTGCTCGGGCTGTTCATGTTCGCGCTCGTGATCAGCGTGCCGCTGGACTTCTACCAGCAGATCGCGTTCGCCGCCGTCAGCTTCGCACTCGCGATCTACCTGAACCGCGTGCGCGGCCACCTTGCCACGCTGATGCTCGTGCTGCTGTCGATCGCCGCGTCCAGCCGCTATATGTACTGGCGGCTGACGGAGACCGTCGGTTTCGAGAGCTGGATCGACGCGGCGTTCGGCTTCGGCCTCGTGCTCGCGGAAATCTACGCGTTCCTCGTGCTGCTGCTCGGCTACTTCCAGACCGCATGGCCGCTCAACCGCAAGCCGGCGGCCATGCCCAGGGACGTCTCGACGTGGCCGACGGTCGATATCTTCATTCCGACCTATAACGAACCGCTGTCGGTGGTGAAGCCGACCGTGTTCGCGGCGATGTCGCTCGACTGGCCGCGCGAGAAGATCAACGTCTACGTGCTCGATGACGGCCGCCGCGAGGAGTTCCGCGCGTTCTGCGAGGAAGTGGGTGTCACGCACGTCATCCGCAATCACAATCGCCACGCCAAGGCCGGCAATATCAACGAAGCGCTCAAGAGCACCAACGGCGAGTACGTGGCGATTTTCGACTGCGACCACATTCCCACGCGCTCGTTCCTGCAGGTCTGCATGGGCTGGTTCATCAAGGACCACAAGCTCGCGATGCTGCAGACGCCCCACTACTTCTTCTCGCCCGACCCGTTCGAGAAGAACCTCAATACGTTCCAGGACGTGCCGAACGAAGGCGAGTTGTTCTACGGCCTCGTGCAGGACGGCAACGACCTCTGGAACGGCACGTTCTTCTGCGGCTCGTGCGCGGTCATCCGCCGCGCGCCGCTGCTGGAAGTGGGCGGCATTGCCATCGAGACCGTGACCGAGGACGCGCACACCGCGCTCAAGCTGCACCGCAAGGGCTACGGCACCGCCTACCTCGCCATTCCGCAGGCGGCCGGCCTCGCCACGGAAAGCCTGTCGGGCCACGTGGGCCAGCGTATTCGCTGGGCACGCGGGATGGCGCAGATCTGCCGGCTCGACAATCCGCTGCTGGGCCCCGGCCTGAAGCTGCCGCAGCGGCTGTGCTACCTCAACGCGATGCTGCACTTCTTCTATGGGTTGCCGCGGCTCGTGTTCCTGACCGCGCCACTGGCCTACCTGCTGTTTGGCGCGCACGTGATCCAGGCCCCGGCGCTGACGATCGCGATCTTCGCGCTGCCGCACCTGCTGCACGCGAACATGACGAACTCGCGCGTGCAAGGCAAGTTCCGCCATTCGTTCTGGAACGAGGTCTACGAGTCGGTGCTCGCGTGGTACATCATGCGGCCGACGATGGTCGCATTCTTCAACCCCGCGGCGGGCAAGTTCAACGTGACGCCGAAGGGCGGCGTGATCGAGGAAGCGTACTTCGACTGGATCATTTCGCGGCCCTACCTGATCCTGCTGCTCGCCAACCTCATCGGCGTGGGCATCGGCATCGGGCGGCTGACGGTATGGAACACGCACGAGGCGACCACGGTCGTGCTGAACCTGATCTGGACCGTCTACAACCTGATCATCCTCGGCGCATCCATCGCGGTGGCCAGCGAATCGCGCCAGATCCGCGTGGCCCATCGCGTGGCGATGAAGCTCCCCGCCACGCTGCGCTTCGCCGATGGCCGCGCGGTCGTCTGCGAGACCGTGGACTTCGCCGAAGGCGGCCTCGGTATCCGCCTGCCGCAGGGCGTGCCGGCCAGCGTCGGCGATTCGGTACAGATCTCGCTCTACCTGCAGAACGCCGAGCATACGTTCCCCGCGCGCGTGGTCTTCCATGGCGCGCGGCACACGGGGCTCGAGCTCGCGAAAATGTCGCCGCGCGAAGAGATGGCCTTCGTGCAGTGCACGTTCTCGCGCGCCGATGCGTGGATCGACTCGTGGGGGAACAAGCGCCGCGACGCGCCGCGCATGGCCGCGAGCCAGATCTTCCGCATCGGCCTCATGGGCTTCCAGAACGTGATGTTCCACCTGAGCCGGGAGATGCGGCATCTGTTCCGCCGCAAGTCCGCCACGCCCGCCGCGTCCGGCGGGCAGGCGGGACGCTGACCCACACCCGTTACGCTCGCATTCAGCACGCATGACCGGCCGCACATGTCCCGTGACCGCCGGAACCGGAAACCCGATTTCATCCGATCGATGACGCCCGATACGTCTAGCACGACCGATTCCTCCGCCAAGTCCGCCAAGCCTTCGAGACTGGCCGCCGCCCTCGTCTGCCTGACGCTGCTGCCCGCGACGATGCCCGCGCATGCGCAGACGCTGCTCGCGCAATCCCAGCCGCAACCCGATCCGTCGCCGCGCTCCACGGGGACGGCCGCGGTCATGGCCCCGCTCTCGAACGCCCCGGTTCCCGCCGCGCCACCCGCGCGCGGCGCGTCCCGCACGCTCGCGGTCACGCTCAAGCAGCTCGGCGCCGACGGCCCGTTCCAGCTGCGCGGCGTCGATGGCATCAACGGCGTGCCGTTCTCGGTGCGCGCCGACGAAGTGGTGACGGGCGCGAAGCTCAAGCTGCGCTACAACTATTCGCCGGCGCTGATTCCCGCGCTGTCGCATATCAACGTGATCATCAATGGCGAAGTCGCGGCCACGGTGCCGGTGCCCAAGGAAACGGCGGGCACGAGCCTCGACCGCGAGGTCACGCTCGAGCCGCGTCTGATCAGCGAGTTCAACCGCCTGAACCTGCAGCTGATCGGCCACTACACGACCGAGTGCGAGGACCCGTTCCATTCGAGTCTCTGGGCGACGGTCAGCAATGCAAGCGTGCTCGAGCTGACCGTCACGCCGGTCGCGCTCGCCAACGAACTGTCGCTGCTGCCGCTGCCGTTCTTCGACCGCCGCGACGTGCGCCAGCTGAACCTGCCATTCGTGTTCGCGGGTGCGCCCTCGCCGGCCACGCTCGAGGCCGCGGGGGCCGTATCGTCGTGGTTCGGCGGCCTGGCCGGTTATCGCGGCGCGACGTTCCCCGCCGCGCTCAACCAGGTGCCGTCGTCCGGCAACGCGGTGGTGTTCGCCACGAGCCAGGAACGCCCGGCTGGCGTCGAGCTCCCGGCCATCGACGGCCCGTCGCTCGCGATCGTGCCGAATCCGTCCGATCCGTCGGCCAAGCTGCTGCTCGTGATGGGCGCCAACAGCGCGGACCTCAAGGTGGCCGCGCGCGCGCTGACGCTCGGTGCGCGCGCGCTGTCCGGTCCGCGCGCGACCATCACCAAGCTCGACGACGTCAAGCCGCGCGAGCCGTACGACGCGCCGAACTGGCTGCGCAGCGACCGCCCCGTCCGCTTCGGCGAGCTCACGCCGGTGGCGGACCTCAACGTGTCGGGCTACAACCCCGACCTCGTGCGCGTGGGCTTCCGCCTGCCGCCCGATCTGTTCGGCTGGCGCAGCAAGGGCATTCCGGTCGATCTGAAGTATCGCTACACGCCGCGCCCGACCGTCGACAAATCGACGCTGAACATCAACGTGAACCGGCAGTTCCTGCGTGCCTACCCGCTGCGCGCGCTCAAGGACGAACAGGGCCGCGCGACGCGCCTGCTGGAAAGCGTGCTGCCCGACGGTTCCGCGCCCGCGCAGCATCGCCTCGACCTGCCGCTGTTCATGCTGCCCGCGCAGACGCAGCTGCAGTTCCACTTCTACTACGACTACCTCAAGCAGGGCGCGTGCAAGGACGTGCTGCTGGACAACGTCAAGGGCGCGATCGATCCCGATTCCACCATCGACGTCTCCGGCCTGCCGCACTTCATCTCGCTGCCGGACCTCGCGGTGTTCGGCAACAGCGGCTTTCCGTTCACGCGCATGGCGGATCTGTCCGACAGCGCCGTCGTACTGCCGTCGCAACCTTCCGCCGACGATTACTCGACGTACCTCACGTTGCTCGGCCGCATGGGCGAGTCCACGGGTTACCCCGCCACCGGCGTATCCGTCGTCGGCCCCGACGATGTGGCCAAGGTCGCGGCGAAGGATCTGCTCGTCATCGGCACCACGCAGGGGCAGCCGCTGCTCACGCAATGGGCGGACCGCATGCCCGTCTCGCTCACGGGCAATGCCAAGCGCTTTACGCTGACGGACGTGTATTCGTCGATCCTCGGCTGGTGGAACGGTGCCGACGGCACGCGCAACGCGCGCGCCGAGACGCAGCTCTCCATCAGCAGCGCGGGTACCGATGCCGCGCTCGCGGGCTTCGAGTCGCCGCTGCAATCGGGCCGCAGCGTCGTCGTGGTCACCAGCAACGCGACCAACGGTCTCCATAACGTTACCGACGCGCTGCTCGACCCCGATCGCCTGAAGGAAGTGCAAGGCAGCCTCGTGCTCGTGCGCGGCAAGGAAGTGGACAGCCTGGCCGCCCAGCAGACCTATGAAGTGGGACGCCTGTCGCCGTGGACATGGCTGCAATGGTGGCTCTCGCAACGCCCGCTCGCGCTCGTGCTGATGGCCGGCGGCGCCACGCTGCTGCTCGCGGCGCTGCTGTTCCTGTCGCTGCGCAGTCTCGCGCGCCGGCGCAAGGCGGGTCAGGCGTGATGGCGAATCGCGCGCGACGGCGCCACCTCGTCCAGCTCGCCCGCCTCGGCGCGGCGGGCGCCGCACTGCTTGCGGCACCGCTGGCCGCCTGCGCGGCACCCGCGGGCAAGGCACGGGCCGCGGCGCCCTGCCCCTGGCCGTTCTATCAGCAGTTCCTGTCGCGCTTCGTGCAGGCCGACGGCCGCGTGGTGGATCCCTCCACGCCCGCGCAGCACAGCACGTCGGAAGGCCAGTCGTACGGCATGGTGTTCGCGCTGATCGCCAACGACCGCGCCACGTTCGACCGGCTGTGGCAATGGAGCGTGGCCAATCTCGGCGCCGGCAATCTCGCCGACAAGCTGCCCGCCTGGCAATGGGGCCGCCGCAATGACAATTCGTGGGGCGTGATCGATGCCAATCCGGCATCGGATGCCGACCTCTGGTTCGCGTTCGCGCTGGCGGAGGCCGCGCGTGTCTGGAAAGCACCGGCCTATGGCGATGCCGCGCGCGCGCTGCTGACCCTCGTCGCGAAGCAGGAAGTGGTGACGCTGCCCGATTTCGGCACGATGCTGCTGCCCGGCCCGCAGGGGTTCGTCGAGGGCAAGCCCGATGGTCAACGGACATGGCGCCTCAACGCCAGCTATCTGCCGGTACCCGTGCTCCGCCGCCTTGCCGCGTTCGATCGCAACGGCCCATGGAGCGCGCTCGCGACGCAGACGCCGAAATTTATCGAGGCCGTGGCCAGGCAGGGCATCGTGCCGGACTGGTCCGCCTATCGTGCAGGGGGTGCGCGGGGTACGGGTGGCGATGCGTCGGGCTTCATCACCGATCCGGCCACGGGCGACCTGAGCAGCTACGACGCCATCCGCGTCTATCTGTGGGCCGGCATGACGCCCGCGGCCGATGGCGCGAGCCGCACGCTGATGCGCGCGCTGCTGCCCAACGCACAGCGCATGGATGGCCGCGCAGCGCCGCCCGAGAAGATGCATGCGGACACGGGCGCGCTCGAAGGCAATGGCCCGCCGGGATTCTCGGCCGCGCTGCTGCCGTTCCTCAAGCTGGCGGACTCGCCCGCCCTCGCCGCGCAGCGCGCGCGCGCGGAGGCGATGGTCGGTGCCCCAGCGGGACCTGCCGCACCCGCGTACTACGACACGGTATTGGGACTGTTCGGCCTCGGTCATATCGAAGGCCGCTATCGATTCGGCCCGTCTGGGCGACTGGAGATGGAGTGGGAGCCATCGGAAAAACGGGAGGGCCCATGTCGCGGCAAGACAGCCTGAAAAGACGAAGGATGGCCCCCGCACGTTCACTGATGTTCGGTCTGCTGGCCACGCTGGCCTCGACGGCCGGCGCGCAGGAAGACCCCGTCAAGGTGCTCGTCGATCAGGGCAAGTACTGGCAGGCGCGCGGCCGCGCCGATCGCGCGGCCGAGTCGTGGCAGAAGATCCTGCGGCTCGATCCGAACCAGCCGGAGGCGCTCTATGGCATGGGCGTCTCGGAACTCGAGGCGGGCCGCGCGGACAGCGCGCGCAGCTACCTCGACCGCCTCAACCGCGTGCAGCCCAATTCCGCGCTCTCTCGGCAGCTCGCGCAATCCATCCAGCGTGGCTCGGCAGGCACGCGCCAGCAGGTGGAACAGGCGCGCGAGCTCGCGCGCAGCGGCCAGGCCGAGGAAGCGGTCAAGCGATACGAGCAGGCCGCCGGCGGCGCCGTGCCGCAGGGCGACCTCGCGCTCGAGTACTACCAGACGCTCGGCGGCACCGCGCAGGGCTGGGATCAGGCGCGACGTGGGCTCGAGCAGATCGCGCGCAACAACCCGTCCGATGCGCGCGCGCAGCTCGCGCTCGCGCAACACCTGACCTATCGCGATGCCACGCGGCGCGACGGCATTCGCCAGCTCGAGACGCTGGCCGCGCGTCCCGACGTCGGCGCGCAGGCGGCCGAGGCATGGCGCCGCGCGCTGAACTGGCTCGGCGGCCGCCCCGCCGACGCACCGTTCTATCAGGCATGGCTCGCCACGCATGCCGACGATGCCGCCATTCGCGCGAAGCTCGATGCGATCACGCGCCAGAGCGAGACCGAGCGCGCATCCACGCCCGCCGCGGATCCGTTGCGCGCGGTGGCGCAGCAGGGCTTTGCCGCGCTCAATGCGGGCGACCAGGTGCGTGCCGCGGAACGCTTCCAGAGCGTCCTCGCGCAGCGGCCCAACGATCCCGATGCGCTCGCGGGCATGGGCGTGCTGCGCCTGAAGCAGGAGAAGTTCGCCGAGGCCAGCGACCTGCTCGAACGCGCGGCGCGCAATGGCGCGGGCACGCGCTATCGGCAGGCGCAGAACAGCGCGCAGTACTGGCTGCTCGTGCAGCAGGCGACGGCCGCGCGCGAATCCGGCAACCGTGCCCAGGCACGCCAGCTGCTCGAGCGCGCGGTGCGGCTCGACGCCAATGAGGTAAGCGCGCAGGTCGCGCTCGCCGATCTGCTGGCCGAGGACCGCCAGTACGCGCAGGCGGAGGCCGCCTACCGCCGCGTGCTGCAGCGCCAACCCGACAATCCCGATGCGCAGCGCGGCCTCGTCAGCGTGCTGTCGGCGCAGAACAAGAGCACCGAGGCGCTCGCGCTCGTCGATCGCATGACGCCCGCGCAGCGCGACAAGGTGGGCTCCGTGGGCCGCCTGCGCGCCGATCAGGCACGTGCCGAAGCGCGTCAGGCACTGCAGGCCGGCGATGCGGCCGGCGCGCGGCGCCTGCTCGAGGACGCGATGGCCGCCGACCCGATGAATCCATGGGTGCGGCTCGACGTGGCGCGCAACTACGTGGCGATGGGCATGCCCGAGCAGGCGCGGAACGTGATGGACAATCTGCTCGCCTCCGCGCCGAACAACGTGGAGGCGCTCTTCGCGAGCGCCCTGCTCGCGACCGAGACCAATGCGTGGCAGCGCGGTCTCGATCTGCTCGAGCAGATCCCCGCCGCGCAGCGCACGGCCGAGATGGGCACGCTGCAGCGCCGGCTGTGGGTGCACGCCGAAGCGGAACGCGCGAGCGGTCTCGCCAGTGCCGGCCAGCAGCCGGCCGCGCTCGGCGTATTGCAACAGGCAGAACGCTTTGCGCAGGGAGATCCCGAGCTGATCGGCGCGCTGGCGCAGGGCTATGCCGATGCCGGCGACGACCAGCGCGCGCTTTCGCTGATGCGCGGCGCGATGAGCCGTTCCGTGCTGCCCGACGTGGGCACGCAGCTGCAATATGCGGCCATCCTGCTCAAGACGCGGCAGGACATGGAACTGGCGGGGCTGCTGCGGCAACTCGCCGGCGCGCAGATGACCACGCGGCAGCGGCGCGACTACGACGATCTGCGCGTCGCGTATATCGTGCGGCAGGCCGACGCGCTGACCGAAGCGGGCGACCTCGTGGCGGCCTACGACATGCTGGCGCCCGCGCTGTCAGAGCGCGGCGGCAGCAGCGCCGTGCGCGCGAGCCTCGCGCGGATGTATGCGCAGGCGGGCGAGAACAAGCAGGCGCTCGATATCTACCAGAGCGTGCTTTCGCGCGAGCCGAACAACCTCGATCTGCGGCTCGCCGCGATCGGCACCGCGACGGCCGCGAAGGAGTATCGCTGGGCCGAGCAGGCCCTGCAGCCCGCGCTGCAACAGTCGCCGAACTCGGCCGCCGTGCTCACGGCGGCAGGTCGCCTCTACCGCGCGCAGGGCCGCAATGCGAAGGCCGAGCAGTACTTCCGGCAGGCTGTCGCCGCGGAGGCGGCCACGGGCAACGCGCTCGCCGACGGCACGCGGCCCCCGGGCGCGGGCTTCGACCGCGTTCCCGCGAACCCCTTCGTCGGCATGCCCGGCCAGCGGCGCGCGTCGCAGCTCCCACCCCCGGGTTCGGCGGCGCCGTACGCCGCCGTGCCCCAGACGGCCGCGCCGCAGGGCTTGGGTTACGCGGGCGTGCCCGCTTCCGCGTTGCAAGGCGGCGGCGGTTATGCCGGCGGTCCCGGCGCGCTGCCGCAGGGCGCCACTTACGCGGCGGTGCCGAGCGCGGCGCAGCCGCAGGGCATGATGCCCGTCGCGGCGGCGATGCCAGGCCAGCCGTATATCCCGATGCCCGTCTCGGCCGGCCAGACCGGCGGGCAGATGCAGGCTGGCATGCAAGCCGGCATGCAGGCCCCGTCGGCCTACTATCCCGCCGGCGCGCGTGCGGCGCTGCCGCCCGGCACGAACACCGCGCGGACGACATCACGCGCGGGTGCCACCTCGGCGCGCGGCAAGACGCCAGCCACGGTGCAGCCGTACCCGCAGCAAGCCTATGCGCAGTCCGCGTACCCGCAAGCCGGCTATCCACAGCAGGGCCAAACGCCGCCTGGCTATGCACAGCCCGCCGCGCAAGGGTATGCGCCACCGCAGGCGTACGCGCAGAACGCGCCCGCCCAGCAGCCCGGCTATGGTTCGCCGCAGGCCTACGCGGCCCAGCAACCCGCGCAGCCCGTGGCACAAAGCGCCCCGCAACCCTACGGCGCGCAGTCCCGCCTCCCATGGCTCGCCGACGCCGACGACAGCCAGCCGCAGCGCACCGGCCCCAAGACCGCACTCGACGAGCTGCGCGAGATCGAGCAGCAGCGCACGACCACCCTCGCCGGCGGCCCCATGCTCCGCGGCCGCAATGGCGACTCGGGCATGAGCCAGCTGACCGAGCTCCAGGTCGTGGCCGAAGGCAAGAAGGCCGTGGGCGACGGCAAGCTGATCGGCCGCGTCACGCCGGTCGCGCTCGATGCCGGCAACCTCGGCGGCGACTACAACACCGCCAGCCGCTTCGGCGGCGGCCCGCTCGCCTACACGCTGCCCTCCACAGGCAGGAACCTGTTCAACCAGACCCTGCCCTCCACTTCGGCAGGATCGCAAAGCGCATTCGGCGTGGCCCTCGGCATCGCGTACGAAAGCGATCGCTTCAGCCTCGACGTGGGATCGACGCCGCTCGGCTTCCGCTACACCGACGTCACCGCGGGCGGCCGCGTGAACTTCCCGCTCACGCAGCGCAGCACGCTGGCCCTCTCGGGCTCGCGCCGTCCGGTCACGGACAGCCTGCTGTCGTACGCGGGCGCGCGCGACGAGCGCACCGGCGCCACATGGGGCGGCGTCATGCAGAGCGGCGGCCGCGCCGACCTCGGCTGGGACGACGGCTTCTTCGGCATCTACGGGTACGGCGGCTACAGCGTGCTCGCGGGCCACGACGTCGAGCGCAACAACAAGTGGGAAGGCGGCGGCGGGTTCTACATGCGGCTGATCGACGACGAAGTGCAGCGGCTCACGTCGGGCATCAACTTCACGTCGATGGGCTATAGCGAGAACCTGCGCTACTTCACACTGGGCCACGGCGGTTACTTCAGCCCGCAGACCTACTTCGCGGTCACCGTGCCGCTCGCGCTGTCGGGCCGCTCGGGCCGCGTGGCGTACCACGTGCGCGGCGCGCTCGGCGTCCAGGCGTTCCGCGAGGACGATGCCGACTACTTCCCGACCAACCCGGGCCAGCAGACCGCGGCAAACGCGGCGGTGGCCGTGGCCAACCAGCAGAACCTGACGAGCCAGACGTCGGCCGTGTATCCGGGGCAGTCCAAGACGGGGCTCGCGTACAACCTCGTCGGCTCGGTCGAATACCAGGCCGCGCAGCAGCTGTTCGTCGGCGGCACGCTGGGCATCGACAACGCGCGCGACTACCGGCAGTGGTATGCCGGCGTCTACGTGCGGTACGCGCTCCAGAAACAGAACGGGGCGATTGCGTTCCCGCCCGTGCCGCCGCAGTCGGCGGTGGCGGCATTGCCGTTCTGACTGGCGATGGTGTGCCCCCCTCTCCCCCGGGGAGAGGGGCCGGGGAAGTGGGGCCGGAGAAGTGGGCAACCCTGTCGCCCAAGGGCGGGGGGGGGGGGGGGGCCCCCCCCCCCCCC